>JBOGIQ010000110.1:0-16545 GCA_050742535.1 Vicinamibacterales bacterium
GGCGGGTGGACGCGGCGGCGCCGCGCTCGCCGATCTGCCCGCGTTCTGCCGCGTCGCGGCGACGCTGACGCCGACGAAGGAGTCGGACATCAAGATCGAGGTCTGGCTGCCGATGGCCGGCTGGAACGGTAAGCTGCAGGCCGTCGGCAACGGCGGATGGAACGGGAACATCGACACCAACGCGCTCGCAGGAGCGGTCCGCCGCGGCTACGCTGGCACCAGCACCGATACGGGCCACACCGGCGGCGCCGGGCCGTGGATGCAGAACCCGGAGAAGCTTGCCGACTGGGCCTACCGCAGCGTGCATGAAACCGCCGTTGCCGCCAAGGCGCTGATCAACGCCTTCTATGGTGAAGCGCCGAAGTTCGCGTACTTCACCGGCTGCTCCGCCGGCGGCCGGCAGGCGATGGTCGCGGCTCAGCGCTACCCTGCAGATTTCGACGGCATCGTCGCCGGGTCGCCCGGGCTGGACTGGACCAGCCGCGCGATCTCGGCCGTCCGCGTCAATCAGGCGTTCGAGCGCGAGCCGGCGGGCAAGGTGCCGGCGGCAAAATTTGCGGCCATCAACGCCGCCGTGATGAACGCGTGCGACGCCAACGACGGCGTCAAGGACGGGGTCCTCGAGAACCCGAAGGCGTGCACGTTCGATCCGGCGGTGCTGGCCTGCAAGGGCACGCCCGACAACAGCTGCCTCACGCCGGCGGAAATTCAGACCGTCCGCGCGATCTATGCCTCGCCGGCAAATCCGAAGAGCAAGCGCGAGATCGCGGGCCTTGCCGTTGGTAGCGAAGCCAACTGGACCGACCTCGGATGGAGCGGTCCGGCACGCAGCACCGGTCTCGAGCTGATGCGCTTCGTCGCCAACGATCCGCAGTGGACGATCGCGCAGTTCAACTTCGACGCCGACGTCGTGCGCGCCGAGGACAAGGCCGGCATCATGAACGCGCTCGACACGAACCTGAAGCCGTTCTTCGATCGCAGCGGCAGGTTGATCTCCTACCACGGCTGGAACGATCCGCAGATCTCGCCGCTGAACGCCACGCAGTACTACGACCGCGTCGTCAAGGCGATGGGCGGCATGACTCGCGTGTCGAGCAACTACCGGCTGTTCATGGTGCCGGGAATGGCGCATTGCGGCGGCGGTACCGGGACGTCGACGTTCGACATGCTCACCGCGCTGGAACAGTGGGTCGAAGGCAAGAAAGCGCCGGACTCGATTCCTGCGTCACGCGTCGAAAAGGGCGCAACGATCAGGACCCGTCCGCTCTGCGCGTACCCGCAGGTTGCGAGCTACAAAGGCTCGGGCAGCACGGACGACGCAGCGAACTTCGTCTGTAAGTGAGCTCGTGGACGATCGTGGGGCGAGCCTTGTCAGGCTCGCCTCGCGGACCTCACAAGGTCCGCGCCACGATCCGAGTTACCGCGCCGTGAAGTGCGGCGGTGAACGGCTGTCGCTTACTCCGCCTCGTCGATCCACTGCGCCCCGAGCTCGGTGAGCTTCGTGCGGAGGCCGTAGAAGTCGAGTCCGAGCTCGCCGTTGCGCAGCCGCTGCCGCGACTTCTCTTCCTTGACGAGCCGCTCCTCGCCCAGCCGCACCACCTCGGACGCCCGGTCGCGCGGGACGATCACCACGCCGTCGACGTCGGCGACGATCACGTCGCCGGGGTTGACCAGCGCTCCGGCGGCGACGACCGGCACGTTCACTGACCCGGCGGTAGCCTTGACCGTCCCCTGAGCCGACACCGCCTTCGACCACGCGGGGAATTCCATCCTCGTCAGATCCGCGACGTCGCGCACGCCGGCGTCGATGATCAAGCCCACCACTCCGTGGGCGCGTGCCGACACGGCGAGGAGTTCGCCGAACATCCCGTCCGTCGATTCGGACATCGTCGTCACCACCAGGATGTCGCCAGGCTTGCAGACCTCGATCGCCGCATGAATCATCAGGTTGTCGCCCGGTGCGCAGAGCACGGTCACGGCACTGCCGGCGGCGCGTGCCGCCGGATAGATCGGCCGCATATACGGCCGCATCAGGCCGCTGCGCGCCTGCGCCTCGTGCACGGTGGCAACGCCGTGCTGCCCGAGCGTGCCAATGACTGTTGCGTCTGCACGGCGGATGTTACGAACGATCGTTGGCTTCATTTTTCAGTTGTCAGTCTGAATTTTGCATTGATCCTCGGATACACGCGCCGCGCGTTGCCCTCGAGGATGTTCGTGCGCGCCCGGTCGTCGATGGCCGCGGCGTCGACGTAGCGCTTCGTGTCGTCGTAATAATGGCCCGTCTGCGGATCGATACCGCGGACCGCGCCGACCATCTCCGACCCAAAGAGGATGTTCTCCGCGGGAACGACGTTCATCAGCAGGTCGATGCCGGGCTGGTGATACACGCACGTGTCGAAGAACACGTTGTCGCGAATCAGCTCGGTGAGCAGCGGCCGCTTCATGTCCTGCGCAAGCCCGCGGTAGCGCCCCCAGTGGAAGGGCACCGCCCCGCCGCCGTGCGGAATGATCATCCGCAGTCCGGGAAAATCCTTGAACAGATCGGCCTGCAGGAACTGCATGAAGGCGGTGGTGTCGGCGTTCAGGTAATGCGCCCCGGTGGCGTGAAAATTCGAATTACAGGACGCGCTGACGTGCACCATCGCGGGCACGTCGAGCTCGACGAGCTTCTCGTAGAACGGGTACCAGAAACGATCGGTCAGCGGCGGCGCCGTCCAGTGCCCGCCCGACGGGTCGGGGTTGAGGTTGCAACCGATGAACCCGAGCTCGTTGACGGAGCGCTCCAGCTCCTCGATGCAGTTGGCCAGCGGCGCACCCGGCGTCTGCGGAAGCTGGCAGACACCGACAAAATTCTCGGGGAACAGCGTGCAGACCCGGTGGATCAGATCGTTGCAGTGCCGCGTCCAGTCGAGGCTCGTCGTCGCGTCGCCGATGTGATGAGCCATCGCCGACGCGCGTGGCGAAAAGATCGTGACGTCGGTACCGCGATCGGTCTGGAACTTCAGCTGAGGCTGAACGCTTTCGCGCAGCTGATCGTCGCTGATTGACGCCAGCGTCTTCGGCGGCGCCGCTGTCGGGTCCTTCAGCGCCGCAATCTGTTCGTCGCGAAACGCCTGGAGTTGCGTGGGCGCGGTGGTGTAGTGGCCGTGACAGTCGATGACCAAGTGGAAAAGTGAAAGAAGTGGAAAAGTGGAAAAGTAGAGGACGACCTTCGGGTCGGCCTTTCAGCATTTCAGTTCCGCGTAACGGTGAACTCGCCCTTGCGTCCGCCCTGAGTCCAGGTTCCGTGCAGCACACGGTAGTACGCGCCGATGTTTTCGAGTGTTCCGTCCACGCGGACAGGCACCACCTTGCCGCCGTCCTTCACCTCGGCCTCGATCTGCACCTTCCAGGACGTAACCGGCGAATAGTCGATGGTCACCTTCTTGAACGCGCCTTCGGTTGGAGTGCCCGGATTAATCCGGCCGCTCAGCTCCTTCCCGTCCCAGTGAATGTCGAGAAGCAGCCGTGACGCGTTGTCCTTGGGCCCCCACTCGCCGCTCCACTGGCCCTTCAGCGGATGGCCGAACTGGGCAAACGTGAGCGCCGGCACTGCGAGGACCATTACCGCCGTCAGCATCTTCCGCCTGAAGGCGGCAGCTACGGCGCCCATCAACGCGTTCCTCGTCCCGGCTTCACGCCCGGCTGCGGACGCGGCCCGAAAATCGGCTGGCCCAAATCGTCGGTCAGGCGATTCAGATACTGGTTGTTCTCCTGACAGATGTATTCGGGCAGCTCGCCGGTGACGTTGAACGGAATGTCCCACGCGATTGTGAACGGCCGTGTATAGGCGCCGCGATCATTGACAGTGGCTTCGTAGTGCAGCGTCTGCTTGCTCGGACGCGTCCACCGCTCCGTCACCTCCATCAGGTCGGTGTGCGGATGGCCGAAGTAATCGAGCCAGCTGTTTTCGTTGAATCCCTTGTTCTCGACGACCAACGTGTCCTTGTCCTGCCACCGGCCGATCGAATAACCGAGATAGGTCGGGTTCAGCTGATCGCCTTTCGGGAACTCCCGCCCGTCCATGTAGATCTCGCGCCAGATGTGCGTGGCGCCTTCGAAGATCATCAGGATGCGCTTGTGCTCCGGCAGCTGAATGATCTCCATCTGGTACGGCGTCGCCATCATGCGCGGTCCGCCGGGCGGCAGACAGTACCCCTCCGGGTCGAACTTCGATTCGTTCCGGGAGTTGTAGTCGTAGACGGCCGCCGACCACGGCATGAACGGCATCCACGGTTCTGACTTCGAGCCGCCGCGGCCGCCACCACCGCCGCCGCCTCTCGCTCCGCCACCGCCAGCCCGGCCTCGCGCGGCGGCACGCGCATCAGCGGCCGCCTGAACTTCAGGGGCCGGCGTCGTGCTGCCCGGGCCGATGACGACCCGATCAGCCATATTCGTGATGTAGGGAACGCTGTAGGTGCCCTTCTCGCCGGGCACCCGGCCGAAGTTGACGGTCCCGTCGGCGAGACGCGGCGTCGGGTCCTGCGGACCACGCCCGCGTCCCTGACCTCCACGTCCCTGTGCGGGTGCCGCCTGCGCCGCCGTGCCAGCTTGCGGCTGTTGCGGCGACGCCTGCACCCACACGGTCGGGGCAAACACTGCGGCGGCAGCCGCGCACACCAGCGCGGCACGGAGGCTGATGATCACGGAACCTCCCGGGAGCTTACGGTGTCTGGCCCTGGCTCGAGGCGGCGAACAAGCGCTGACCGGTCGATTCGAGCACGACCGTCCGTGCGTTGCCCGTCGGGCTGCCGTCCTTGGCGAGGCTGCCCTCGACGGTCACCTTGTCCCCGATCTTCATCGAGTTGCGCGTCCAGCCCTGGCGCATCAACCCGTTCGGGCTGCCCATCTCCATCGCCCAGTTCGTGACCTTCTTGGTCTTGTCGTCGGTAACGTCGATGTAGAAGAAGGTGTGCGGATTCATCCACTCGACCTTCGTCACCGTGCCCGACATCTTGAACGGCTTGTTCGCGTCGAACTCCGCCGAGAACGAATGGTGCGCGACAACACGACCCGCAGACGCGAGCAGCACGGCCGCAGCCAGGACGACAACAAACTTCGTTCGCATCGAACAATCCTCCAGGTAGCGGGTCCGTGGCGCAGAGCCCGCCTCACTCTCCATAACCCGCGAGTACAATACTTCCGCTCGGCCGGGAGCGTTTATTCTCGCGCCCGCGTCACGACCCTGTCAACGCGTCAGCTCACGGACCTCGAGGGGGAGACGACTGTCTATCCGGGCCGCAATTGTCCTCACCACGGCGTGCATTGGCATCCTCTCCGGCTGTGCCCGGTCGTCACCGCAAACCGGCCTGGCGCGCCTCCACCCGTGCGCGACCTCCGAGGGTCCCACCGACGCCCTGTGCGGCACCCTCCAGGTCTATGAGAACCGCAAGGCGGGCACTGGCCGCCGACTCTCACTGAACATCGTCGCGCTCCCGTCGCTGGCGCCCGAGGCGGCCCCTGACCCGCTCTTCTTCCTGGCCGGAGGCCCGGGACAGGCCGCGGCGCAGATGGCGACGGAAATCCGCGAAATATTCCGCCCTGTGCTCCGCCAGCGCGACATCATCCTCGTGGACCAGCGCGGGACGGGGAAATCGCACCCGCTGGAATGCCGGAACGAGTCGAACTCTCTCCAGGAGCTGACCGAGTCGAACGAGGGCGCGCTCGTGCGGCTGCGCAAGTGCCTGCACGGCTATGACGCCGACGTCCGGCTCTATACGACGACCATCGCGATGGACGATCTCGACGACGTCCGCGCGCACCTGGGATACGAACGAATCAACTTATACGGTGGCTCCTACGGCACCCGCGCCGCGCTGGTCTACGTGCGGCAGCACGGCGCACACGTCCGGTCGATGGTCCTCGACGGCGTGGCACCGACCGACATGCGCATCCCGCTCTTCGCCGCGCGAGACGCCCAGCGGGCGCTCGACAAGCTGCTGACCGACTGCGAAGCCGACGCCGCCTGCCGGGACGCACAACCCGGGCTGGCGGCGCGCGTACGCGCGCTGCTGACGCGGCTCGACCGTCCGGTCCGTGTGGAAGTCATGCATCCACGGACAGGCATCCGCGAATCGGTGTCGATCGACGCCCGCATCGTCGCCGGAGTGCTGTTCGGCGCGCTGTATTCGCCGCTGACCGCGTCGCTCGTGCCGGCGCTGATCGCCCGCGCCGAGCAAAACGATTTCCAGAATCTGCTGGCACTGGCGTACGCCAGCGAAGACAACGAGAACATGAGCATCGGCATGCAGCTGTCGGTGCTGTGCAGCGAGGATGCGCCGCACGTGACGCCCGAAGACGTCAAAGGCCAGAGCGAAGGCACGGTGTTCGGGGTGCATCTGCTGCGCGGCCAGCTGCAGGCGTGCGAGATGTGGCCGCGCGGCGAGGTTGACGAGTCGTATTTCGAACCCGTGACGTCGCACGTGCCGGCACTGGTGCTTTCGGGGGATCTCGATCCGGTGACGCCGCCCGGCTGGGGCGAGGCCGTGGCGACGCATCTGAAGAATGCTCGCCACGTCACCGTGCCGGCAACCGGCCATGGCGTGATCGGCACGCCGTGCGGACAGGAGCTCATCCGCCGCTTCATCGAGAGCGGCAGCGCTGACGGTCTCGACGTCAGCTGCGTCACCCGCGTGCGGCGTCCGCCGTTCTTTCTCACGCCGAGCGGCGCTCGATGAGTGCTCTGTCGTTGCGCTCCACGATCGTGTGGGGACGGAGATGATTCGCGTCGAGGGGCTCAGGAAACGATTCGGATCCGTGCAGGCGGTCGACAACGTCGGCTTCGAGGCATCCGACGGGGCGATTACCGGCATTCTCGGGCCGAACGGCGCCGGCAAGACAACGACGCTGCGAATGCTGTACGGCGTGATGAAGCCCGACGCCGGCCAGATCCTCGTGGACGACGTCGACGGGGTGGCGGCGCCACAGCAGGCGCAGGAACGGCTCGGCGTGCTGCCCGACGGCTTCGGACTCTATCCGCGGCTGACTGCGCGCGAGCACATCCGTTACTTCGGCGAACTGCAGGGCATCAGCGGCGAGCGGCTTCGCGATCGCACCGAGGAACTGCTCCAGCTGCTGGACATGCGCGCCATCGCCGATCGGCGCACCGGCGGGTTCTCGCACGGCGAGCGCACGAAAGTCGCCATCGCGCGCGCCCTCGTCCACGGCCCGCGCAACGTGCTGCTCGACGAGCCGACCAACGGCCTCGATGTCATGAGCACCCGCGCCGTGCGGAAGATCGTCCGCCGTCTGCGCGAATCGGGCCACTGCGTCGTCTTCTCCAGCCACGTGATGCAGGAGGTGTCGGCGCTGTGCGATGCCATCGTGGTGATTGCGCGCGGTCGCGTGGTCGCGCGCGGCACGCCGGAGGAACTGCGCACGCAGACCGGACACGACAACCTTGAAGACGCCTTCGTGGCCCTTGCCGGCGTCGAGCTGATGACGGAAGACCAATGGTCCGAGTGAAGCCGCTCCATCAGATGCTCGTCGTGATGCGCAAGGAGCTGAAGGATTCGCTGCGCGATCGGCGTGCGCTGTTCTCCATCGCCTTCAGCATCGTGGTCGGGCCGGTGCTGATTGGATTCATGATGAACCGCATCGCCGATCGACAGCGCGAATCGGAGAGCGTCGAGATTCCCGTCGTCGGTCAAGAGCATGCGCCGGCGTTCGTCGACTGGCTCCGGCAGCAGGCCGGCGTGAGCGTGATCGCCGGGCCGCCGCGTCCGGAACAGGCAGTCCGCGATCGCCTGCACGACGTCGTCGTCGTGATTACCGACGATTACGCGGAGAAATTCAGCTCGTCGCGTCCCGCAACGGTGCGAATCGTCGCCGACACCTCGCGCAATGCGGCGCGCCCGACCCTCGAGCGCGTTCGCCGGCTGATGCAGCGCTACAGCGCCGAAATCGGAGCGCTGCGCCTTATCTCCCGCGGCGTCAGTCCAGCCGGTGTCACGCCGCTGAGGCTCGAAGAAATCGAGATCTCCACCGCGCAGCAGCGGGCGGCGCAGGTGCTCAGCTTCATCCCGATGTTCATCATCCTCGCCGCCTTCGTCGGCGGGATGTCGATCGCGACCGATTCGACGGCCGGCGAACGGGAGCGGGGGTCGCTTGAATCGCTGCTGGTCAACCCGGCGCCGCGGATGGCGATTGTCGCCGGCAAGTGCATCGCTGCGGCGCTCATCGCCATGACGGCCGTGGTGCTGACGACAACGCTCAGCGCGAACATTCCGCGATTCCTGCCGCTGCAGGACATGGGCATCCGGTTCCGCATCGGCCGCGACGAGTTCCTGGGCGTGCTCGCCGCGATGCTGCCGATGTGCCTCTTCTCCGCGTCGCTGCAGGCGGCGGTCTCGACGCTGGCCCGGTCGTTCAAGGAGGCGCAGAGCTACATGGGCGTGCTCGTCCTGCTGCCGATGCTGCCGGGCATGATCAGCGCGGTCTCCACCATCGGCCAGGAACCATGGATGTACCTGGTGCCGGTGCTCGGACAGCACGTGCTGGTGATGGGCGTGCTCGGTGGCCGCCCCGAGGAATGGTGGGCCTTCGTCACCGCCGGGCTCATCGCGACGTTGTCGGCGGCCCTGCTGGTCAGGACCATGACGACGCTCTTCAAGATCGAGCGCATCGTCTTCGGGCGCTAATCAGCCGCGGCGCCCCGGACCTTCGTCGGCGATATCGCCCGAGTCTTCGTTGTCGAGTTCCTGGGATCGGCCGAGATCCGAGCGAGCCGCGTCGCGCTTCGCACCGCGCTCGCGCGGCCGGTCTGTCTGCGGGGGAGTCCGTTCCATGTCGTCGTTGTCGACGTTGTCGAGCGGGAATCGCATCTCGTCCCTCCAGTTACGCGGATTTCGATACGGGCAGACGAACGCCGCCGGGCAACGGCTCAGCCTGAGCCCGCAGCGGCAGCGTCACGGTAAATGTAGATCC
Organism: Vicinamibacterales bacterium; assembly: GCA_050742535.1. Taxonomy (GTDB): domain Bacteria; phylum Acidobacteriota; class Vicinamibacteria; order Vicinamibacterales; family UBA2999; genus Gp6-AA40. Next base: position 8,965 of record JBOGIQ010000110.1, read on the forward strand.
TTTCCCCTCGCCCTGGCTGGACGCCGTCACCGTGCCGCCGTGGCGCTCGACGATGTCGCGGACGATCCACAGCCCGAGACCAAGCCCGCGGTTACCCGTGTGCGCACCGCCCTGACGGAGGCGATCGAACACGTACGGCAGGAACTCGCCCCTGATGCCGATGCCGTGATCGCTGACGACAATCCGCGCAAATCCATCGTCGCGGCGGAGCTCAACCTCGACCACTCCCTCGTCCGGGGAGAATTTCACGGCGTTGGAGAGCACGTTGATCACGACCTGCTGCAAACGTTCGGGATCGGCAAGGAGGAGCGGGATATTGCGTTCGATTTCGGTGACGATCCGGACGTTCTTGTCGTCTGCTGCCGGACGCACCGCGTCCAGTGCGGCGCCGACAATGGCTTCGACCTGCACCGGCGCCAGCCGGAGCTCGAGCTTGCCCGAGACGATGCGTGAGACGTCGAGCAGCTGCTCGAGCAGCTGCGCCTGCGCGCGGGCGCTCCGCTCGATGGCTTCGCAGGCGTAATTGGCGCGCGAGGGTTCGATCTGATCGTTGCGCAGCATTGCGGCCCAGCCGAGGACGGCATTGATCGGCGTCCGCAGCTCGTGCGAAACGGTCGCCAGGAACTCGTCCTTCGCGCGGCTGGCGGCCTGTGCTTCGCGGTAGAGGCGGCCGTTTTCCAGCGCCACGGCCGCGCGGGCGGCAAGTTCCTGCGCCAGAGAGAGATCGGCGGCACCATATCGATCCGCCGTGCGCGAACCGAGCGTCAGCAGTCCGAGCGTCTGGCCGCGCGCGACGAGCGGAATCAGCAGCAGCGATTCGCAGGCCACCGCACGCACCAATCGCTGATACTCCGAATCGGGACGGCCGGGCGAGGTGCGCACGGTCTCCGTAATGTTCGAGAGCAGCGCCGGCTGCCCGGTTCGTATCGCGCGCGCAAACGGCCCGTCGCCACGACTCTCCGGCGGGATGCGCCGGATGGCATGCGTCGCTTCCCTGCGCGTGGGATCGATATCCACAACGTCGACGCGCTGCAGGTTGCCTTCGTCGGTAACCAGGTCGACGACCGCGCAGTCGGCCAGCGACGGAACCGCCAGCCGCGCCAGGCTGATGAGCGTTGCTTCCGGCTCCAGCGCGGAATCGAGCACGGTAACCGTCTGCGCCAGAAACGCCGCGCGGCGGGCGGCGACCTCGGCGGCCGCGCGCTGCGCGACGTCGCGATTTGCCAGCTCCGCGCGTTCGGCCTCGAGCCGTTTTCGCTCGTAGAGTCCCGCGAGCGACGCGGCGACCGAGCCCAGCAGCTGGCAATCCTCTTCGGCAAAGCGACGCGGCGACGTGGAATAGACGGCGATGACGCCGAACGGCCGCACCGCGGTGCCGATTCTGGCGGCGAGCCCGCTTCGTATCCCGTGACCGCGCAGCACCGCGGGAATCGTGAATCGCACCTCGGAATCGCCATCACCCACTGCCACCGGTTCGCGCGCGTACACCGCGTAGCCTGCCTGCGTGTCGATACCGGTGTAGATCGTCAGCTGCTCGACGGCGTCGGCCGTCCACCCCGCGGCCGCAACGACGGTAAATGGCGCGCCTTCGTTACCGAGCTCGAGAACCAGCGCGTGATCGCATTCAAGCGCCGACGCCGCGAGGCTTGCGGTGTCGCGGCACACCGATTCCGTCGTGCCGGCAGCGAGCGTCCGCGACGTCACGTCGCCGAGCGTGCGCCGTCGGCGCGCCTCGGCAGCGGCGGCCTTGCTGAGCTCAATCGCGCGCGCCCTGGCGAGGGCGGCGCGATGCCGCGCACGCGACACCAGCGCAATCAGCGCCGCTGCGACGCCAAAGACAACGAGCGCCGCGAAATCCAGCCGGTTTGGGGTCTTGAATCTCCAGGCCGGCGGAAGCACGACGACCACGGCGGCAAGCGCCGACATGAGCGCGGCGAACAACGCGGTCTGCGGTCCGCCGATGACGGCGCTCGCCAGCACCGGCAGCAGGAGTACGAGCAGTGGCCACGCGAGTGGCGATGGAGGAGGCCACTGCTGAAACGCCAGCACGACGAGGCCGACCAGCCCCAGCGCTGCTGCGTCAACAAATGGCCAACGTACCCCGCGAGCGAACCACCTGGCGACTGGCACGGTTGAGCTAAGCACAGAGACGAGGGAGAACGCGCCGGTTGTGGCAAGGACCCTGCCGAACAGCCGGGCTGTTTTTTATTGAGGTTACGAACGGTTTTGGGAACTGACCGTGAAGAAACTGATCGGCCGGCCAACACAGCCGGGCAAAAACTTTACGGGACACAGGGTCCGCCTACAGGCGGACACTACGAAAGGAGAGCGAGGCGGGCTCCCTGAGCCCGCCCCACCGATGGAACCGCCGAGCGTCACACAATCGTTCGTCGGCCCGAGAGCAGACCCACGATGAACAGCACGATCGCGATCACGAGCAACACATGCACGAACGCGCCGATCGTATAGGTGCCGACGACGCCCAACAGCCACGCGATTAAGAGAATGACCGCGAGAACGTAGAGCATCTTTCCCTCCCTGCCCATTGAAAAGGTGCAAGCGGCCGGACGTGAACCGTTTGCACCTCAGCCACCAGCTAAGCCGGTTTCGTCGCCGTACTGACGAATCTGACAGCTCACCCGTACCGCGACCTTCACGGCAGCGGGCGAGCGCGTGCCGGCCAACTCAACGCCCGTCAACGACTTCGCCTCCATCTGTCGTAAACGCTGCGCTGTGGCACGGGGTCTGGACAGATGGGCTGGTCGGATGAACGCCATCACCAGCACGGAGCGCCACGAACAGCAGCAGTCGATCACCGCCGCAAGCGAGTGGTTCGAAGCGCTGGATCAGCGCGCGTTCGGACAGGGTCACGCGAAGTGGGTGGCCTCAGTGCTCCGCGTGCATGGAGATGATCGCGACTGGTGGATCGACGTCGCGACCACGGCGAACCCCGCGGCAAACGTCGTCCTCCGCGTCTCGCGCCGCGCGACGGTGTTCCACGCCGTCGCCGCGCTGCGCCGACACCGGCCGCGCACGGAATCGTGCGCACCGGTCATCGACGTCATGCGGGCTCGTTAGGAGATCCCAGCTAGAAGGACACTTGAAGTTCTTCGTGCCCTTCGATTTCTTCGTACCTTCGTGGTTCAGCCTGAGGTAGCGGCGACCTGATGAGCGCCCGCAGGCTGCGCGCCGCCAGCTTGCGGTCGACGCAGAGATTCGCGACGGGATAGTACGCCAACGCCGTGAGGCCAATGGCCGGCAGCGCATCGACTGGCAGAACCCACGTGCCGGCCATGCCAGCCACGGTGACGGCTGCGAGCTCTCCGGCGACAACCGCTACACGCTTCAGCGCCACGGCGGCGGACGTGTCCCTGACCGCCAGTTCCAGCCGGAGTTCAGCGGGTTTTTCCGCGGCCGGCGTAGCCGCTGGTTCGTCTGGAAACAGGCGGACGAAGTCGTTCAGAACCGGTTCTGGCGAGAGTCCGATTGCGACGACGTACTCGCGGAAGAATGACCGTCGGTAGATTCCCTTCGGCCACCTCGAGACGTCGCCGCGCTCGAGGCCGGATAGCAGTGCGGCGCTGATTTTTGTCGATTCAGCGATGTCTGGAAGCGTGATGCCGATTTGCTCTCGGCGGGTTCGAAGCGTAAGACCAAACGCCTGGCGGGCGTCCGTCAACGCTCGTCCCCCCGATGCCCGAGCAGCCACTGCTGGCTGACCGTGCCGAGCTCGAATCGGTTATGTGCCCTTATTCGCTTTGTCGTCAACATGACGACGGCGATGAGCAGCAGTACCGCTGCAGTGACGGTGATGGCGATGGAACTGATCACGGTGCGATCAAAATACGCTCCTCCGTCGAGATGATCAAGAGGCGAACGACGTCGCGACCGATCTTTTATGTGATCGTATCGACGACCATCCGCCAGCTCGCCGCGACAGCATCGGCCACCATGCCGCCGCACAGCCACGTCGTCGCATCACGCCGGCGGCTCCATACCACTTCGACAGGTACTGGCATGTCCGCGTGTGGAAGAAACATTCGGAATGCGCCTGGCGGACCGGCGCCTGCGCTGCGGCGCATCTCGACACAGACGCCTCCGTAGCTGACGTCGAGCATCCGCGCCGCGGCGTCATCGACGTCGACCCGCACCTCCTTCATCACCGCCTTGCGCGGCCAGCGGCGGATCGCCGAACCCACCCGTCCTTCCGATAACACGCGCCTGACGAGCGCTGTCAGCACGGACGGCGAGATCGGCTTGAGGAGGAATTCCGCACCGAGCCGCCGCGCATCGGCCTCGATCGCAGGATCGGCGAATCCAGTGAGCACGATTGCCGGAATCGGTTCCGGTCGCACGGCAACGAGATGAAGCCCGTTGTATTCGTCGAGTCTGATGTCGACGAGCAGCAGATCGGGATGGGCTTCAGAGAGGAGCTTGATTGCCGTTGGCACGGTGCTGGCGGTGATCGTCTCGTAGCCCGCGTCTTCCAACAGCATCGCGAGCCCCACACGCGTGGGCTCGTCGTCATCGACGATCAGTATCCTGTGGGGCATCGACTGCGCGACGTCCCGCCATTCCGGGCGGACGCTCGGATTCATTTCCGGGGGATACGGGAGTTTACTCCTCATCCGCCGCGCGCGCATGCGTAAGCCGTGCCGACGGGCTTAGAGCCGCTCAGGAGGGGAAAATCCGGGAGATTTCAGCGCGCTCTCATCAATGGATGAGCCCGGCGACGTGACGCCACCGGGCTGATCCGTATTCTTTTTTGACGGAAGGATGAGTTTCGTCAAGCGACCCGCGGAACGACGACGCGGACCTCGGTGCCTGCTGTTCCTCCGCTGGCCGCGACGCGTCCCTTGAATGCCGAAACGATTCGGGCTGCGCTCGTCAGCGGACCGGCCGTTGTCCAATTCGCCGGAGCCGGAGCCTGCGCCTGTGAGATGCCGAAGACGACGTCGCTGCCCTTCGCCTCCGCCAGCACCGCGACCGTGAACCCCGGTGGCTCCTCCGTCAAACTGATCGTCGTCATCAACAATCCGGAGAGCGCGGCAACGAAGAGATCTTCGTCCACCGACAGCGAACGGTCGCCCACGCTGATCCGCGATTCGATGCTGACACCGCGCAAACGCCGCTCCGGCTCAATCGACTTCAGTAACTGATCGACGATCGCCTGCGCACGAATCGGCTTCGGCGCCGGCGGCAACTCACCGCGCAGGAAGCGCGCGACGCGCAGCAGACAGGTGGCTTTCCACGCTTCTGCGCGAATCAGATTTGCGGCTACCGTCGACGCAAGCGCGGGCCCGCGATCGGAGAGAAGGTTCGTGGACGCGAGCAGAGCTGCCAGCGACTGCGCGAGATCGCGCCCCGCCTGAACAGCGGCCAATGCGCCCGCATCGACGGCTTCCTCCTCCCGGACGGCGGGAGGCGCCGCCGCCGTTGCCGAAGACTCCTTGCCTCCGGAACGCGGTGGAGTGTCGAGCATTTCGACGTAATGCTTGTCCGCTCGCATCCGGAACGTTCGTGGAAGACCTTCCCGGAGAGGAGCTGGATTTGACGGCTCGCTGGTCTCCTCTTCGCCAGCGAGGATGTCTTCGATCCGAATCGCGGAAGGATTGGAAAGGGGATCGTCCGGGTACTGCACGTCAGGGGGGACCATTTGAATTTTGGGATATGAGATTGATGGTTTGGATTTGGCGATTAGTGATTGGTGACTTGGAAGCCAATGATGAATGATTCGTTGATCCAATTCAAATCAAGATCGCGCGTTCACCGATGAGCAACCGTTCATCGATCATCGTTCCCGACTTTCTCAGAAAACAGTCTGCGACAGGCGCCTGGTCTGCGGTACTTGTTGAGATTTACAGGCATTCTGCGCCATCGGCTCCGGGCCTGACGTTTGCTCAGCTGTCACTCGATGACCAGTCACGGAGCCGGGAAAAGCGCGCTCGACGAGTTCCTTCCGGAATCAGCACTCGCATCCCAGATCTCCCGTTTCCGCGGCGAGCCACGTGGGGCGATTGACCTGTTCGTGTCAGCAGAGGACGTTCAACTGGATCCGATCGAGGTTGTCGCGCGGCGGGCGCCCCGAGCGAACTCGTCGTCCGTGCAGCTGTGGCCGATGCTCGCCGCCGCGCTCGTGGCGATCGGGGTCTCCATGCTCGCGCTGGCCGCGTTCGCACGGTTCGGCTTCTCCGCCCTCTAGCCAGCATCTCCAGACCGGCGCTCGACTTACGGCAGGACGGGTGCGACAATCGGGGACGGTTAGCTAAAGCTCCAGCGCGCCACGGCCGAACTCCAAGTACGCCCTTTTTACGGCCCAGGTCGCGAAGAACTGTTAACCCCTCCAGAAATGGACCACCGAGATTACCCGCAGGACGAGCAGCAGGCCGGGACGGCCGGCCCCGAACCGGTAAACCCGGGGTCGGCGAGCAAATTCCCGTCGCTGATTCACGACTACCGGGCCCAGCGCGAGGCCTGGCGGGAACAGGCGCGAAACCTGGCGCGGATGCGGGAGGAGGTCCTCGCCGCCGCCGACCACGAAGCGCGCGGGATTGTTTCCACCGCGAGAGCCGACGTCCGGCGGATCCTGCTCAAAGCCCGTCGCGATCTTCTGGTGCTCGCCGCGCAGGTGCGCGCCGCCGGGCGGCTGGGCGAGGGCGAGGACACGATCGACACGCCGAATTTCCTTCCGGCCGACGACTTCGGCCAGGCGCACAACGCGCTGACCACCGCGCGCCACGACATCCGTCGCGTGCTCGACGAGTCGCGTCCGGAGCTCGAAGGGCTGGCCTCCGAGGGAGAGGCGCTGCGCGCTGCGCTGCATCATCACCAGCCGGCTGACGCTCGACCGGCTGACGTTCGCAGGCACGTCTCGAGACTGCCCATCGCGGACATCCCGCAGGATCGCTTCGCGGAAGCGTCGGCGGACTTCGACTTCATATCGATCGACGCGGATGACTCACCGGAGTTAACGATCCGTCAACCGCAGTTCCCGATTCGTGCGCTTGTTGCCGCGGCTGCGTCATTCGGTGCGCTTGCGTTGATGGGAACCGGCGTCTGGATGTTCTGGCCATCGGGCAGGGATAACTCGCACACGGAAACCGCGGCGGCAGCGGCAGCGGCGTCCAAACCGGCCGCGCGGGATTCTGCCTCGCCTGCGGTTCGAACCCCGATCCCTGAGCCGCGCTCGCCACTCTCCATCCGGTTGTCAGCGAAAGAAACGTCCTGGGTTCGCGTCACCGCCGACGGTCGCGTGACAGCGGAACGGATATTCAGGCCAGGCGAGACCGAGAATATCGGCGCGGTCCGCGAGGTGAGCATTCGTGCGGGCGATGCAGGGGCGGTGACCGTTGCCGTCGACGGCCGTCAGCCTGTGGCCCTCGGTCGCGAAGGCGAGGTCGTGACCCGGCGGTTCACCGTGCAGGCAGCGCGTGTAGAGCGCACGGCGCCAGCGCCGGTGGCCGCGGCTCCGCGGAATCCGCCCGCGCCAGTGGCGCAGGCTCCGACGCAGCGTCAGACCCCGGCCAGCGCGACGCCGGCTCCGTCCGCGACGGTGGCCGCACTGTCATCGCCGCGTGTGTC
>JBOGIQ010000111.1:0-16392 GCA_050742535.1 Vicinamibacterales bacterium
CACCAAGGACCAAGCACTTTAGGACGGACCAAGGACCATAGACGGACAAGGAACCAAGGCCTAAGGACCAAGGACTAACTCTCCAGCGCCAGCACATCGTCGATCGTCTGGCGGCGCCGGATCAGCGACCAGCGGTCGCCGTCCACCAGCACTTCCGGCGCCAGCATCCGGCGGTTGTAGTTCGAGGCCATCACCGCACCGTAGGCGCCGGTATCGAGAATCGCCAGCAGATCGTCCACGCACACATCCGGCAGCAGCCGTTCGCGCGCGAACGCGTCGCTGCTCTCACAGATCGGGCCGACGATGTCCCACGGCGTCTCGGGTGTCTGCCGCGGCGAGACGGGGACGATTCTGTGGAAAGAGCCGTACAGCGCCGGGCGCATCAACTCGGTCATGCCCGCATCGAGCACGGCAAAGCGCCGCCCGTCGGGGTACTGCTTGACGTCGACGACCCTCGCGACGAGCGCGCCCGAGTGGCCGACGATGGCGCGGCCGGGTTCGAGGACGACCGGGATGTTCGCGCGCCGCAGGTCCGGCAGAACGGCGGCCGCGTATTCCGCCGGGGTGATCATCGGGCGGCCCTCGTAGGCGATGCCGAGTCCGCCGCCCAGATCGACGTGTTCGAGCGGCACCCCGTCCTCGCGCAGCTCGAGCGCCAGCGACGTGAGCGCCGCAGCCGCGCGCTGCAGCGGTTCCGCCGTCGTGATCTGCGAGCCGATGTGCACGTGAACGCCGACGAAGCGAAGCGCGTCGACACCCCGGCGCTCCCGATAGATGGCACGGGCATCCTGCAGCGCGACGCCGAACTTGTTGCTGCGCAGCCCGGTGGAGATGTTCGGATGGCTCTGGGCGTCGATGTCCGGGTTGACGCGAAGCGCGACGCGCGCGGTGCGGCCTGCCGCGCGGGCACGCGCCGCGATGCGATCGAGCTCGCCCGCGGATTCGGCGTTGATCGCTCCGACGTCCTGCGCGATGGCGAACTCCAGCTCGCCGGACGTCTTGCCGACACCGGTGAACACGAGGTCGCCCGGCGCAAAACCGGCGCGCAGCGCCACCTGGATCTCGCCGCCCGAGTTGGCGTCGGCGCGGCTGCCGAGCGCTTTCAGCACGCGCAGGATGCCCAGCGTCGCGTTGGCCTTCAGCGCGTAGTGGATGGCGTGCGGATAGCCCTCGAACGCGGAATCGATTGCGCGGTAGGCGTCGCGGATGGCCCGCGCGCTGTAGACGTACGCCGGTGTGCCGACGGTCTCGACGATCGATTGAACGCTGACGCCGTCGCACACCAGACCGCGTGCGCTTGGCTCGAACGGTAGTTGCACGGAAGAATCGCATGTTATCATGCGCGCATTCCCATCTTTTCTGCGCGTGTGCACGGCTGATGGCATCAGACGCCAGATCCGCCCCGCCGCTTGCCTCCGACGAGATCATCGAGCGATGCCTGAACGGCGATCAGGCTGCGTGGGAGATGATCGTCCGCCTCTACTGGCGCAAGGTCTTCAACGTCGCGTATAAGTTCGTCGGCCGGCACGACATGGCCGAGGATCTCACGCAGGACGTGTTCCTCAAGCTGTACCGCTCGCTCGACACGTTCGATCGGCGCGCCAACTTCCAGACCTGGCTGATCAGCGTCAGCCGCAACCTGTGCATCGACCACTACCGCAGCGTCCGCAAGGAACGCGAAACGATCAGCCGCGACGTGGACGCGGCGGATTTGAGCCCAGTGTCGCACGACCTGCCGGCGGATACGCGCCTCGAGCGCGCGGATCGCGTGGTGATGCTCCGTCAGGCGCTCGACAAGCTGGCGCCGACGCTGCGCACCGCCGTGATGCTGCGCGACATTCAGGAACTGACCTACCAGGAAATCGCCGACAAGCTGCACCTGCCTGAGGGCACGGTCAAATCACGGATCAACCGCGGGCGCACCGAGCTGGCCCGCCAGATCCAGAAGCTGCGCGAGCAGCAGGACGCCATTACGAAAGCCGGAGCTGAAGATGAACCTCACGACCGCCCGTAATCAGGACGTGTCCGTCGTCCACGTGAACGAAACGCGCCTGATGTACCCGATCCTCGGCGAGTTCGCGAACACCATCACCTCGCTGATCGGCAGCGGCGAGCGCAAGCTGCTCCTCGACCTGTCGAGCGTCACCTACGTCGACAGCGCGACGATCGGCTGCCTGATGGATCTTTACCGGCAGGCCGCGGCCGCCGGTGGATCGCTGAAGCTGGCCGGCGTGCAGAAGCGCGTGGAAACGATGCTGACCATGACCGGCGCGCAGAACTTCCTGGAGATTCACCCGGACGAGGCTTCCGCCGTCAAGAGCTTCGGGGGATAGCCATGAAGACGATCAAGACCACCACCGGCGCCGAGATCACACTCGACGGCGACCTGCTCGCGATCATGGAGACGTTGTACCGGGAGGTCACCGCCCGCAAGGAGCTCGAGCGATCGTTCGAGGACATGATCAAGGAGATCAAGCACCTGATCGATCAGATGGACGACGAGACGCGGCGCGCCTACCTCCTGGAAAGCCTGTTCCTCAATACCGTCAAGTACGAGAACGACAAGCTCGAAGCGTATATGCGGAAGCTGACGAAATAGATCACAGTCCGCCAGTTACGTCCAGCAACGCGCCAGTCACATAAGACGCCTCGTCTGACAGCAGCCAGACGATGGCCGCAGCGATTTCTTCCGGGCGCGCGATACGTTTCATCGGGATTCTCGGTGTCAGGCGATCGACGCGGTCTGGATTCCCGGTGGCCTCGTGAATGCCGGTCGCGGTGATTCCGGCACGAACCGCGTTGACGCGAATACCGTCAGCGGCCACTTCCTTCGCCAGCCCGATCGTGAACGTATCGAGCGCACCCTTGGAGGCCGCATAGTCGACGTACTCGTTCGGCGAGCCGAGGCGTGAGGCACCGGATGAGACGTTGACGATCGCGCCGCCGCGTCCGCCCTGCGTCGACGACATGCGAGTAATCGCCTCCCGTGCGCACAGGAACGGACCGGTGACGTTGACCGCGAACATACGCGTCACCCGCGACGCCGTCATCTCGTCGACACGCCTGCTCCGATCGACGATTCCGGCGTTGTTGACCAGAGCGTCAAGCTGGCCGAAGCGATCGTCGATCGCGCGAAACAGCCTGTGAACGTCCGCTTCCACAGAGACGTCGGCCTGCACGGCAATCGCCTCGCCGCCCTGGCGCTCGATCTCGGCGACCAGCGCATCGGCAGCATCGCCATTGCGCAGGTAGTTCACGACCGCGCGGTAGCCGCGTGCTGCTGCCAGCCGCGCCGTGGCGGCGCCGATGCCGCGGCTGGCGCCGGTCACGAGCGCCACCTTGTCGGGCATCAGAGGAGTTTACCGTGGGACGAAATGCGAAAAGCCGCGGCAACCAGGCTGCTAACCCTCGCCGACTTGGCCCCGTCTAAGCAGGCGAATGCGCCTCTCCCACGCCGCGGTCTGCCTGCTATCTCTTCCGCTCGTCACTCTGGTGACAGCTCACGGGACATCGCGCCTCGCGGCGCAACCGGTCTCGTTTGAGACCGCCTCGGTGAAGGCCAACCGATCGGGTGTCGACGATATGTCGGCTGGACGCAGGGGAAGTCGCTACACGGCCGTGAACGCGCCCCTCAAATTCCTGATCGTGAGTGCCCTCGGCATCAGCTTCGAATCCTCCCGATTGATAGGGGGACCGGACTGGATTGAGAAGGATCGTTTCGACATCGTCGCCGCGATACCTGCGGGCGCGCAGTCAGCCGACCTTCCGCGCATGCTCCGCACGCTCCTCGAACAACGATTTCACCTTCTGGTTCACACAGAGATGCGTGAAGTCCCAATCTACGCCTTGCGTCTGGCGCGCACGGACGGAAATCTCGGTCCCCGGCTCACGCGGTCGCCGCTGGATTGCGCTGCACTCCTCGCTGGCCGCGACGGTGCTGCGCCTCTGCCGCCACAGGCCGACGGGCGTCCGACGTGCCGGGTGTCCGCGAGCGGCCGGAGCTTCCGTGGCGGCGGCAGCTCAATCGGGGTGCTCGCCGCCATCCTTCCGCAACAGGTCGGCCGGCCCGTGGAAGACCGCACTGGACTGTCGGGTTTGTTCGACTATGATCTCGAGTTCTCAGCGGAGGGCCGCGACCTTGGTGCCATTCCTGTCGGCGGTGATACGCCGTCGATCTTCACTGCCCTGCAGGAACAGCTCGGTCTGAGGCTGGAATCGGCACGCGCGCCGCTCGACGTCTTCGTCATCGACCGGGTCGAGCGTCCAACTGACGACTGAACCTGACAGGGATCGCCGCGTGGCGGCGCTCGATGACTGAGGGCGGTGCCACACAAGACGAAGCGGCATGCATTCGCAGAGGACCTCAAGAAAGTCCGTTGAGGTGCCAGACGCGACCCGGTGCACAGCAAATCGTTTATGTAGGGGCGAAGACGGAAGGCTGACCTAAAGGTCAGCCTCTACCGGTGTATGCACTTGAACGGTTCGAACGATCCGAACGATTCGAACGTTCTAGCTGACCCGCGCCACGGCGGGAACCGTGCGCGGCGTGTCCACGGTTTCAGGCAGACCGTCCACGAGCGTCCAGGCGTCGGTCTGCGCCAGCACCTGCGCCGCGAACGCGGTGTGCAGCGCATGGCCGCCGCGATGCGCGACGAGATGCCCGATCATCGGATGTCCAATCAGCGCCATGTCGCCGATCACGTCGAGGATCTTGTGGCGCACGAACTCGTCGTCAAAGCGCAGCGCGTTGTTGAGGATGCCGGTGTCGCCGATGACGATGGCGTTTTCGAGCGAGCCGCCCAGCGCGAGCCCCTGCTGACGCAGACGCTCCACTTCGTTGAGGAACGTGAAGGTGCGCGCCGGCGCGATTTCCTCGACGAAGATCTCCTCGCTCAGCCGGATCGTCCGCGACTGGTGGCGCAGCATCGGATGGTCGTACGCGATGCTGTAGGTGACCTTGAAATGATCTGACGGATAGATGGCGATGCGCTTGTCGCCGCGCGTCAGCGACATCGGCCGCAGCACCTTGAGGTAGCGGCGCGCCGCGGTCAGCGGCTTCACGCCGGCTTCCTGAATCAGATAGATGAACGGCGCCGCGCTGCCGTCCATGATCGGCACTTCCGGCGAGTTCAGCTCGACGATGACGTTGTCGACGCCAAGGCTGACGAGCGCCGCCATCAGATGCTCGACCGTGTCGACCCGGACCGCGTCGCGGGTCAGGCCGGTGGCGTAGTTGATCCCGCCGACATGCTCCGCCGACGCCGCGACTTCGAGGCCGCCGAGGTCGGAGCGCCGAAACCGGACGCCGGAATCCGCCGGCGCTGGCTTGAGGGAAAGCGTGACCTTGTTGCCGGAATGGAGACCAATTCCGGCGCAGGAAATTGACCGTCGAATCGTCCGCTGTGACTGCATCAGGTCGACCGCATACGGGGCAGTGCGTGACAGGAAGCAAGCCCGATACCTGACTGGGCCTTTAGTGCCATCAGCGGCTTAAGTCGTGTTCCACAAATCAGTTGCAGCTTGTGGACCTCCTTGCGATCACCGTCGAGGTAACGCCCGTTGTGTGAGACGAGCCACAAATCGAACCGCCGAATGTGTGGCTATTTTACCACGGTATTGATCGCGTGGCCCGGTCTCGAGCCAGCTAGCGCGAGCGCTTGCCTGGGTCGAACAGCGCCTGCAGGAATTGCCCGGTAACGGACTTCGGATTGGCGGCCACCTCTTCGGGCGTCCCGGCCGCGATCAGCCGTCCGCCCCCTGCCCCTCCTTCGGGTCCGAGGTCGATCAGATAGTCGGCGCACCGGATGACGTCGAGGTTGTGCTCGATGACGACGACCGTGTTGCCCTGGTCGACGAGCTTGTTCAGCACGTCGAGCAGCTTGCGCGTGTCCTCGAAATGCAGCCCGGTGGTCGGCTCATCGAGGATGTAGAGCGTTCGCCCGGTGCTCCGCCGCGACAGCTCGCGCGCCAGCTTCACCCGCTGCGCCTCGCCGCCGCTCAGCGTCGTCGCCGACTGGCCCAGCTCGATGTAGCCGAGGCCGACGTTCTGCAGCGTTCGCAGCTTGTTGGCGATCGGCGGAAAGTTCTCGAGCAGCGGCTGCGCCTGATCGACGGTGAGGTCGAGCACTTCGGCGATCGACTTGCCGCGGTACTGGATGTCGAGCGTCTCGCGGTTGTAGCGCCGGCCTTTGCACTGCTCGCACGTCACGTAGACGTCGGGCAGAAAGTGCATCTCGATGGCGATGACGCCGTCGCCCTGGCACGCCTCGCAGCGGCCGCCCTTGACGTTGAAGGAGAAGCGTCCCGGCTTGAAGCCGCGGGCCTTGGCTTCCGGCATCATCGCGAACAGCTCGCGGATGAACGTGAACATGCCGGTATAGGTGGCCGGGTTCGAGCGCGGCGTGCGGCCGATCGGCGACTGATCGATCTCGATCACCTTGTCGATGAGCTCGACGCCTTCGATGCGGTCGTGCGCGCCCGGCTCGCTGGCCGCGCGGTAGATCGTCTTCGCCAGCGACCGATAGAGGATGTCGTTGACGAGCGTGGACTTGCCCGACCCGCTGACACCGGTGACGGCAGTGAGCGTGCCGAGCGGAATCGAGACGTCGATGCCCTTGAGATTGTTCTCGCGTGCGCCGCGAATCGTCATCTCGCCCTTGAGGGCGGGACGGCGCGACGGCGGCGTCGGGATGGACCGCTCGCCGCGCAGGTAGGCGCCGGTCAGCGAGCCGTTGGCATGATCGAGCAGCTGCTCCGGGCGGCCCTGGAAGATCAACTCTCCGCCATGCTCGCCGGCGCCCGGACCGAGGTCCACCACGTAGTCGGCGGTGCGAATCGTCTCCTCGTCGTGTTCGACCACGACCACGGTGTTGCCGAGATCGCGCAGGTGCGACAGCGTCGACAGCAGCTTCCGGTTGTCGCGCTGGTGCAATCCAATCGACGGCTCGTCCAGCACGTAGAGCACGCCGGTGAGATTCGCGCCGATCTGCGTCGCCAGGCGAATCCGCTGCCCTTCCCCGCCCGACAGCGTGGCGGCGCTTCGATTCAGCGTCAGATAGCCGACGCCGACATCGTGCAGGAACCGCAGCCGATCCTGGATTTCGCGCAGCACGCGCGCGGCGATGAGCGACTCGCGCTCGGTCAGCTCGAAGGCGTCGAACACCTCGCGCGCCGAGCTGATCGGCAGGGTGACGTACTCGGCAATGGGCCGGCCTTTCATGCGCACGGCGAGGCTCTCCGGCTTCAGCCGCTGCCCGTGGCACGCGGGACAGTCGCGCAGCATGCGGAAGACCTCGAGATCCTCCTGCACCGCCCATGAGCCTTCCTCGTAGCGCCGCCGCAGGTTGGGAATGACGCCCTCGAAGCCCTTGCCGAACGGATCGACGTCAGCCCCATCGCGCCGGCGCCGCGACCGCGGCAGCTCGAACTCCTCCTCGTACCCCTCGTGGTCTTCGTCCTCCTTCGGCTCGCTGTCGCTCCGCGCGTCCGCCTTCGCCGCTTTGGCGGCTCCGGCGCGACCGTAGAGCAGCACGTCGCGCTGTTTCTTGGGCAACTTGCCAAACGGAACGTTCGGATCGATGCCGTAGGCCTTCGAGATCGCGGTGATCACCTCCTTGACCATCTTGCGATCGCCGGTCGCCCATGGCGCAATCGCGCCGCCGAGCAGCGGCTTGCGCTCGTCGGGCACGATCAGGCGCGGATCGAAGTCGTAGGTGGCGCCCAGGCCCTGGCACTCGGGGCAGGCGCCGTGCGGCGAGTTGAAGGAGAACGCGCGCGGCGTCAGCTCCGGCATCGAGATGCCGCACGTCACGCATGCCAGCTTGCGCGAGAAGAGCTGATCGCCGCCCTCGAAGGTGTTGACGACGACGATGTCGTCGGCGAGGGTCAGCGCGGTCTCGAGCGATTCGGCGAGACGCCGCTCGATGCCCGACTTGATGATCAGCCGATCGACCACGACTTCGATCGTGTGGTTGCGGCGGCGATCGAGCTTGATGTCGTCCTCGAGCGAGCGGAACTGTCCGTCGATGCGCGCCTTGGTGAAGCCGCGCTGGCGCAGCGCCAGCAGCTCCTTCTTGAACTCGCCCTTGCGGCCGCGGACGACCGGCGCCATCACGTTGATGCGGGCGTCGGTCGGATAGAGCATCACCAGATCGAGGATGCGCTCGAGCGACTGTGAGGAGATTTCGCGCCCGCAGTTGTAGCAGTGCGGCACGCCGATGTTCGCGAACAGCAGGCGGAGGTAGTCGTAGATCTCGGTGACGGTGCCAACCGTGGAGCGCGGGTTCGACCCGGTGGTCTTCTGCTCGATGGCGATCGCCGGCGACAGCCCCTCGATCAGGTCGACGTCGGGCTTCTCCATCTGCTCGAGGAACTGCCGGGCATAGGCCGAGAGCGACTCGACGTAGCGCCGCTGCCCTTCGGCGTAGATGGTGTCGAAGGCGAGCGAGGATTTACCCGAGCCGGAGAGGCCGGTGATGACGACGAGCTGGTCCCGCGGCAGGTCCACATCGATGTTCTTCAGGTTGTGAACGCGCGCGCCGCGGACGGAGATCCACTCGTTGGACATACCCAAGGTCACGAATTTTGGGAAACCCTGAAACGACCATTCTAAGCGTCCAACTTCCAATTCCCAACTCCCAAGAAAAACCACGAAGTTCTCGAAGGATCGAAGAACACGAAGGTATTGTTTTTGTTCGTGATCTTCGATTCGTTGTGTTCTTCGTGGTCAAAGGGAGTCCGGAGTTGACCGCCGCAGCCGCGAATGCCGGTAGCCGTACGCGACGTACAGCGCCGTGCCGATGATCAGCCAGATGCCGAACCGTTCCCACGCCTGATACGGCAGGCCGGTCATGACGAACAGGCACGCGAAAACGCCGAGCGGTGCCACCAGCCAGACTGCGGGCACGCGGAACGGGCGCGGCCGATCGGGCTCCTTCACGCGCAGCACGAGCACACCCGCGCAGACGAGCGAAAACGCGAACAACGTCCCGATATTCGTCAGGTCGTAGGTCTCCGCCGCATCGCCGATCAGCGATCCCGCCGCCACCGCCAGGCCAGTCACGAGCGTTGTCGTCCACGGAATCCGCGTCTTCGGATCGACGCGCGCGGCCCAGGCGGGCAGCAGCCCGTCGCGCGCCATCGAGAAGAAGATGCGCGGCTGCCCGTACTGAAATACCAGCAGCACCGCCGCCATCGATACTGCCGCGCCGAGCGCCACAATCCAGCCGACTCGCGAGTAGCCCGCGAGCTCGAGCGCCTTCGCCAGCGGATCGGCCACGGCCAGCTGGCCGTACGGCACGAGACCGGTCAGCACGGCGCCGACGATCACGTAGATCAACGTGCAAATAGCCAGGCCACCGAGGATGCCGATCGGCAGATTGCGCTGCGGGTTCTTCGTCTCTTCGGCCGCCGTGGAGATCGCGTCGAAGCCGATGTAGGCGAAGAACACGATCGCGGCGCCCTGATGGATGCCGGCGAAGCCGTTCGGCGCGAACGGCGTGTAGTTGTCGGCGTTGACATTCATCACGCCGACGCCGACGAACAGCCCGAGCGCGAGGAGCTTGATGACCACCATCACGTTGTTGGCACTCGAGGTCTCGCGCACGCCGCGCAGCAGCAGCCAGGTGATCAGCAGCACGATGCCGGCCGCCGGCAGGTTGACGACGATCGGAATGCCGGCAAGCTGCGGCGCGGTGTCGAGCAGACCGTGAACGTCGGGATTCGAGCTGAGAAGCGCCGTGCGGTAGCCGGTGGTCAGCCACGCGGGCAGCGAGATGTCCACGCCGCGCAGCAGCGTCGTGAAGTAATCGCCCCAGGAAATCGCGACCGCGACGTTGCCGACCGCGTATTCGAGAATCAGGTCCCAGCCGATGATCCACGCCACCAGCTCGCCCAGCGTCGCGTACGAGTACGCATAGGCGCTGCCCGCCTGCGGAATCATCGACGCCAGCTCCGCATAGCACAGCGCTGCCAGTGCACACGCGCCGCCGAGCAGCAGGAACGAGAAGACAAGGGCCGGACCGGCGCCATAACGAATGACCGCGCCGTCGGGACCGACCTGCCCGGCCGCGGCGGTGCCGATCGCGCCAAAGATCCCGGCGCCAATCACGGCGCCGATGGCGAGCATGATCAGATCGCCGGCGCCGAGGACGCGTTTGAGTGAATGCGGACCGTCCTGCGGCTGCAGGTCGGCGATGGGTTTGCGCGCGAATAATTGCATTCGCGGCCAAGTCTAATTGAGGTCCGCCTGAAGGCGGACACTACGGACTTCGCGTTCTTCGCGGCCTTCGCGGTTAATCGAATCGATAGACCGTTTCGTTCGACGTGACGACCAGCTCGCCCTTCGGTCCGAAGGCGACGCCGACCAGCGCGCCGCCGGAGACGACCAGCTCCGGCTCGGCATCCGGAGAGGCGAACCGGTACAGACCGCTCGCGCCCGCCAGTGCGTCGATCACGTGCAGCGAGCCGTCGGGCGCGAACGCCAGGCCCTGCGGGCGGCCGAACGACGTCGGCAGCCGCCGCACGTCCCCGGCGGGCGTAATACGATGAATGTGATCGTAGGTCCCGAGCGTCGGACCGCTGACGAACAACTCCCCATCGGGGCTCATCGCCAGGTGAAACGCCGCCACGCTCGGAGGCAGCACGGCAAACGCCGACGCCTTGCCGTCGCGCACCTTGAAGATCGTTCCGGACCGATCGCCGACGTACATCGATCCGGCGGCGTCGAACGTCAGCCCGCACGCGATTCCCAGATCCGATGCAACCTGCTCGTGCGTCCCATCGTGACCGATCCGGTAGACGGCGCCTTCGAACCGGCTCGAGACATAGAGCTGCCCGTCTGGACCAATCGCCAGCGACGTGGCGTTCACGATGCCCGACACGAAGGGTTCGCGTGTCCCTTCGATGGTCACCCTGAAGACGGAGACCGGCGCTTCGTGCCCGCGCGACCCGCTGTAGGTGACGAACAGGTTGCCCTCGCGATCGAACACCGGGTTGTCCACCTGGTGCAGCCCCGTGGCCCACGCGGCGCCGACGGACAGATAGATCGTCTCGCCGGGGACGTTCGCCAGGCGCACCGGCGTGCGTCCGCCTTCGGCGGACGGCGGCAGGTCAACGACGATTTTCGAGGGGCTGGCGAAGAGCGTGCGGGCCGGCTCGTCGCCGACGACCACCGACGGCACCGCGTCGGTCGGCAGATCCGACCCGGCGAGCGCGACTCGTCCGCCTTCAACGACTCTATTGGGAGTGACCGCGGTGATTGGCACTGGTGTCCGTGGAGTCCGGCTTCAGCCGGATAACCGTAGTGTCCGCCTTCAGCCGGACCTGTTCCTAATCGTCCTCGTCCAGCTCGACGTTCCAGTACAGGTAGTCGCGCCAGCTGTCCGGCGCCTTGCTGATGCCGAACTTGATCGTCATGCGGATCGCGGGCGCGGAATCGGGCCGGCGCGGATGCCGCTGCAGCTTCATGCCCGCCTCAGCCGGAGTGCGGCCGCCCTTCCTCCTGTTGCAGTTCACGCAGCAGGTGACGATGTTCTCCCAGTCCTTGCGGCCGCCGTGGGCGACCGGGACGACGTGGTCGAAGGTCAGCTCAGCCGTGGGAAACGATTCGTTACAGTACTGACAGGTGTGGCTGTCCCGTGCGTAAATATTCGCGCGGGAAAACGGGACGTAATCGAAGCGGCGTTTGATTTTGACGAACCGGAGGAGGCGGATCACGGAGGGCAGCTTGAAGGAAAAGGACACTGCCCTTATTTCGCGGTCTGGATGGACCGCGATCACCTCTACCTTCCCCTGGCACCAGAGGGTAACCGCCTTCTGCCAGTGAACGACCTTGAGAGGTTCGTACGACGCGTTCAGAAGGAGCGCTTGCTCCATGACTGTTCCCAATGATGCCGTCCGATGGCTGGGCTGTCAAGGCGCTGACGCCGTAAAGGGTAAGTAACGCAGCAGCTTAGGCCGATAGGAGAGGTAGTGATCTACTGTTCACGCTTCCCCCTTCCCTCTTCCCGGTTCGCGTTCTACGTTCGTGGTTCGGTGTTGGCCGCCGCCACGATGGGCATCCTCGCGACGGGATGTGCAGCCAAAGGCCCCACCGTGGCGACGCCGCGGCCATTTCCGGGAGCGGCCGTTCCGCCCCGTTCGGCACCGGCTCTTCCATCGCCGGAGCCGCTGGCCAGTGACGGCGCCATTCATCCTGCCGTCATCTCGCTCGCGCTCTCGCTGCATGGAACGCCTTACCGCAACGGCGGCAGCGATCCGTCGGGATTCGATTGCAGCGGATTCGTCCAATGGGTCTTCGCGCAGCAGGGACTCGCGCTTCCGCGGGAGGTGCGGCAGCAGTATCTCGTCGGGGAAGAGATCGAGAGCGACGAGGTCAGGCCCGGCGATCTGGTGTTCTTCGAGACCGTGTCGAGCGGCGCATCGCACGTCGGGATCGCGCTTGGCGGCGGCGAGTTCGTGCACGCGCCGAGCTCACGCGGCGTGGTGCGCACCGAGCGGTATACGAGCAGCTATTGGGCCGGCCGCTGGGTGGGCGCGCGTCGAATCATGGCACCCGGTGCACCGGCGTCGTAAAGATTGTTCGATCGTTTGATACGGACAGCGCGGTCGGTCAGCTTCGCTTCGCGCGATGAACTTCGTAGTACCGGCGTTCGATCGATGCCGCCCTGAGCGGCGCCTGATTGGCATTGCGATATCCCAGCGCGTTCAGTTCCCTTGCGACGTCGTTGAACGCCCGCTTCAACGGTCTCCCCGCCTCGATCGCTTTGCGGACCCGGTAGTACGCCTCCTGGCTCAGCGATAACGAGTAGACCAGCTCGACGTCGCTCGAGGGGCGCAGCTGTTTCGTCCTCGGCGCCAGTAATTGCCCGACTTGCTGGCGCGGGTTCCTGGCCGCCTTGCCCAGAAATTCCTTCAGCCATTCCGTCAGCGCCGCACCGTACAGCTCAGGCTCCTGATCGCATTGGGCGATCGCGCGGCGCACCAGTTCGCGCGCCGCCGAAAGACTCCCATTTCGCGCCAGGTCTGCGAGATGCTCGATCTCCCATCTGGCATGCGTGGTCCGCATTTGATCGCCGCCGAACGGGGCTTCCAGTGAAGGATCCGGCATCGGTTCCTGCATGTCAGTTACGTGGTTTTGACGCGATCGGGTGCGGACCGGTTGGTCGTCAGATTGTTAAATCTGGCGTGATCCTGCGCCTCAAGGCTGGCTCGCGCCACCGTCCGCTCCTGGTAGAAGACGCAGAACGAGGCCGAGTCGTTCACTTCTTTTGTCTCGTGCTGACCTTGATCCACCAGGCCCCCGATGGACAGGATCGTCGGTGAGCGTCAGCCGGCCGCCCGATGATTCTCACCAGGCCGGGGAGTCTAAAGGTGTAACAAGGAGTTCACGAGCATGAAACCGAAGAACACGATCTGCCTCTGGTTCGACAAGGACGCGGAAGCGGCGGCGCGCTTCTACGCTGCGACGTTTCCCAAGAGTGAAGTGACCGCGGTTCGCAAGGCGCCCGGAGACTATCCCGGCGGCAAGGCGGGCGATGTGCTGACCGTGGAGTTCACCGTGTTCGGCATTCCCTGTCTGGGTCTCAACGGCGGCCCGGAGTTCAAGCACAGCGAAGCCTTCTCCTTCCAGATCGCGACGGACAATCAGGAGGAGACGGACCGCTACTGGAACGCGATCGTCGGCAATGGCGGCAGGGAGAGCCAGTGCGGCTGGTGCAAGGACCGCTGGGGTCTGTCCTGGCAGATCACCCCGCGCGCGCTCACCGATGCGTTGGCGGCCGGCGGCGACGAGGCCAGGCGTGCCTTCGCGGCGATGATGCCGATGAAGAAGATCGATATCGCCACCATCGAGGCTGCACGGCGCGGCTCACGCGCGGCATCTGAAACGCCGGCTTGACACCCCGCGCCCGCTATCGCGCGGCCTCGAGCGCGTGGCGCATCGAGTCGTTGCCCTTGTGACAGGCGTTGCCGTATCGATTCCTAGACGTGTCCGCCAGGGGACCGTAGCGGCGGGGAGATGAACGACTGTCCGGCGAGCACCTGCCGAACGGCCGGAAGCAGGTCCGCGAAGAGGCGATCCTTGGCGACGAACCCGATCTCGCCGAGGGCGAGCGATTCGTCGACGAACTGGCGGTCGCGCAGGTTCGTCACGAAGACGACCTTCACCGTCGAGCCGCGTTCCTTGAGGCGCGCGGCCGCCGCGATGCCGTCCAGCCCCGGCATGGCGATATCGACGACGAGCACATCGGGATCCAGCTGCTCGGCCCGCGTGACCACCGCGAGCCCGTCCATCACCGCCGCCACGATGTCGTAATCGCGCCCCAGCATCCGGACCAGCGTGTCGAGCATGGCGCGGTGATCGTCCGCAATCAGCACCCGCGGCCGGCTTCTCGCGAGCTGGTTCATGGTTCGTCCTGCTCAATCATCGCCTGAGCAGGCGCCGTGCGAAACTCGGAGTACTCCCAGATTCGGCCCCGTAGGATTCACAGGTCGGCCGTTCGTCAGTTCGTCTAGTCGGGGGTCGGGCGCTCCAGCCGATCGATCACGAACACCTGAACCGGGCCGGTCGTCGACTCGAGCTTCAATCCGAGCTGCTCCTGGAGCGCGGTGAACAGATCCGGACGGTTCGCCTCCGCGGCGCCTCCGGGTGTCACTGCGGCGGGCGCGTACTCCACGTGGAGATCCCACTTGCCCGACAGACCTGTGCGATCGACAACGGCACGCCCGGTCTGCACGCTCAACGCGGAGAGGAACTCGGCGAACCCGAATCCTCCTGACGTGATTCGACCGGACGCGTTTCGCAGCCCGCACGCGACGTAGGTGGACGTGTTCGGCGGATACGGCGAAGGCTTTCCCTCGCGGGCCGCGACTTCCGACTGCAGCCGCAGCGCATCGCAGTCTGCCTGCGCCGACCTGATGTTGGGACCGAGCTTGCGGTCGGGCCGCGCCACGACGAGCGCGTAGACCGGAAGCTGGCGTGTCTCGCGGTGGAACGTCAGCTGCGCGCGCTCGACAAGCAGACGACGCAGCGCCAGCGCCCACGTGGGCGGGTGCCCATCAGGCTGCAGGCGGCCGGCAATCTTCGGGTCGAGCTTCGCGAGGATGTCGTAGCGTTCATCGCGAACCCACGACGGCGCGCCGATCAGCTGGTATGGCTGCAACTGGTATGCGCCATACAGCAGCGTCGTGAAGGGGATGTTGATCAGCGTGAACTCCCCCGTCGGCTGCGGCCGCCAGACGACGTTCGCGTCGGTGTTGACGTTGCGCTTGAACGAGGCCACATCGAACGAGGCATCGAGGATTGGCTCCTGATCCTGTGCCCCGGCGGCGGCGGCGATGGCAAGCGCCAGCGCGAGCAACGCGACAACCGCGGAAGACCGGGTGAACGGCAACAGGTGACTGACTCTCCTCGGCATCACTTCTCCGCTGTCAACTGTTCGACGCGGTCGATGACGAGAACGTTGACTGGCCCGCGTGCGGGCTCCAGCTTCAGACCAAGTTGCTCCTGCACCGCGGTGAGGAGCGGCGGCCCAGCCGGATCGACGCCGGGAGGGGGTGTCGCGCCCGGGCGTTGTGCGAGCGCCTCGGCGGAGAACGCCGACGGCGTGTAGGTGAGGTCGACGTCATACCGTCCCGTGAGTCCCGTGCGGTCAATGACCATCCGGCCCGGAGACGGTCCAATGAACGCGGCCAGGCCGGGCATGTCGAGCCCACGCGCCACGATCCGCCCTGCACCGCCAGGCAGGATCCCGCAGGTGCCTTTCTCGTTCGGCGCGCCGTCCGGGGCTCGTGCAAACCCGCCCGGCGTTCCGACGAGGTCGCCACACGCATCATTCCTCTGAAGCCTGGGACCCAGCCGGCCCGGATTGGCCACGACGAGCGCAAACACCTCCATCTCGCGCGGCTCCCAGTGCACCGCGAGCTTGAAGTGCTCCTCGAGCAGCGGCTGCAGCATCCGCTGCAGCCTCGCGACCGGCGCCGGCGACGCGGCTTTGGCAATCACGTCCACCCGCTGCGTGCGCGCCCACTCCGGCAGGTTGATCAGGAGCGACGGCGACGGCACGCCGTAGGCATCCTGAATGAGCTCACGGACGGTGATGTTGGTAATCGTCACCTGTCCCGACGCCGGTATTACGGAGTGCCGCGGACGAGGGTCTCCAGATCGGTTGATCTTGATCGTGCCGACCTCGAACGCCGGCACGAGCGTGCCGACGGCCTGACCCGTGACCACGACATGGCCGAGCAGCACGGACAGAACAATCGTCGGCGCGAGATCCCAGCGTGAGATTCGGTACGTCACAACGTCCCGAATATTACGCCTTCTGCGGGTGGATCAGTTTTCGATCGGCCGCTCCAGGCGATCGACGACGAGGACCTCAACCGGCCCCCGGC
>JBOGIQ010000112.1:0-16363 GCA_050742535.1 Vicinamibacterales bacterium
GCGTCGACTTCCCGAACCTGAACATGCGGCTGCGGCAGAACACCGTGCAGGAGAAGCTGTCCAGCCGCTGGCTCGACCATCTGCTGGACACGGTCGATCTACCGCATATATGAAATTACGCGCGACTCATGAGCTCTTGAGCGCGTAGCGCCGCGCCGACGAGGCCGGCCTCCGGGTTCAGGATCACCTTCACCGGGACGTTCTCCACGAGCGCGCGCAGCGGGTCTTTGGCCCTGAACGCGTCCATGAAGGTCCCCGTCTTCAGCGCCGGCAGGATCTTCGGCGCAATCCCTCCACCGACGTACAGCCCTGCCGTTGCCACGGCCCGCAGCGCCAGGTTTCCCGCCTCGGCACCGTACGCGCTGACGAACATCCGCAGCGCTTCCGCGCACTGCTGACACCGCCCGCCGAGTCCGGCCTGTGAGATGCGCGAGGGAGCGTCCGCCTCGCTGGCGCCTTCGAGCATTTCGCATTCGCCGCCGCGGTGGGTGAAGCGGTGCAGGTTGACGAGGCCGGGGCCGCTGAGCACCTGTTCGACTTCCACCCGCCCGAACTGATCGCGCAGCGTTTTCACCAGCTCGATCTCGCGATCCGTCCGCGCCGCGTAATCGGCGTGTCCGCCCTCCGAGGGCACCGGCCTGAGGCGGCCGTTCACGCGGTGCAGGTAGGCCTGTCCGAGGCCGGTCCCGGCGGCGATCACCGCGGCATTTCCATCGGCGCGCGCGGCGCCCGCCTGCAGCACCGCCACTTCATCAGCCGTCAGGACCTCGACGCTCATCGCCATCGCCTCGAGATCGTTGAGCAGCGCGACGCGCGGTGTGCCGAGATGCGCGGCAATCTCGGCGGCTGAAATGTCCCACGTCACGTTGGTCAGCCGCGAGACGCCGCCGATCACCGGTCCGGCGACGCCGACAGCCGCCGCATCCACCGCGCCCGTGCGTCCGACGGCTCGATCGAATTCCGCGAGAATCTCGACGAGGCTGCCGTACCTGTTCGTGACGTAACTGAGCGTCTCGATCAGGCGCGGACGCGGCGCGGCTGGTTCGAAGACGCCGAGAAGCGTTTTAGTGCCGCCAACATCGCCGCCGACGATCATTTACTGGATTATATTGGTCACGTCGTGACGAGCACTGGTGCACCCGCGCTTTCCCGTCGGCAGCTGCTCGAGCGGTACACGCACCTGCGCGAGGATCATCTGCGCTACATGCAGAAGTGGGGGCTGATCCGGCCCGCGCACCGCGCGCACGGCGAGACGTTCTACGCCTTTCCCGATCTCACCGTCATTCGCGAAGCCGACGCCGACCTGGGGAATGGAGCGACGTTCCGCGCGGTCCTGCGGAGTCTGCTCGCCTCGCATCAGGGTCAGCTGACGCTGGATTTCCGGATTGAAGCGCAGCCCGCGAAGGTGCTACAGCTCAGGCGGCCCGAGCCGCCGCCGCTGGCGGCGCTGCTGGAGACGCCGTTCATCGACCGGTCCTCGTCCGCAGAGCAGTACTTCACCGCCGCCTCAATCCTCGACAACGGCGACCCGGCGAACTTCGATTCCGCTGCCGCGGCGTATCGGCGCGCGCTCGAAATCGATCCGTACCTCGTGCCGGCCCTCATCAACCTGGCGAATATTCATTACGCGCGCGACCAGATTGCCGAGGCTCAGGCGCTCTACGAGCGCGCCGTTTCGCTCGAGGGCGACATCTTCGAATCGCACTTCAACCTTGGCAACATCTTTCACGACCTCGGCCGGTACATTGAGGCGCAGCGCTGCTACCGCGATGCCCTCCGCCTGAACCCGACGTTTGCCGACGCGCATTTCTATCTGGCGGTGACGCTGGAGAAGAACGGGCAGTCGTCCGAGGCGCGCCCGCACTGGCGCGCCTATCAGCAGCTCGCACCCAACGGCGAGTGGGTCCATCTGGCGAAGGAATTTTCGGATTAAGGCTGCCACTCACCGTCGCCTCCTGGCGTTCACCGAAAACCGTTCGCGTAATAGTTCGACGCGGCGTATCACACAGACATGTTGCTGTTTGTGCTGCTGCTGCTCGCGCCCGCACCGCAACAGAGTTCCGCGCTGGAGCCGATTCGCATCACCGGGACGGTGCGTGACGCCACGGGCTTTCCGCTGCCGGGCGCGTCCATCCGCATCGCCGGTGAGCTGGCGGCCACGGCCGACGCTGAGGGGCGGTTTCAGATCGACGCGGCGCTACGCGGTGCCCTCACGTTGTCGGTGTCGGCGGCGGGCTTCGCTGACCGCGAGGTTGTCGTTCAGGTGGGTCCCGGCACGGTCATCGACGTCGTCCTGTCGGTTGCCGCCGAGGCGGGCGTCCACGTGACGGCCGCGGCACCGTCAGAGAGCACCGGCACATTCCGGCTTGCACCCATCCACGTGTATCGCACGCCCGGCGCACAGGGCGACGTGCTTCGAGCGCTGCAGGCGCTTCCAGGCGTGACCTCGCCGGACGAGGGCGCCGGGCTGTTCGTTCGCGGCGGTGACGCGAGCGAGGTCCTCGTGTCTCTTGACGACGCCGTGATGGCGCATCCGGCCGCCTCGCTGGCGACCGGTTTCGCCGGCAACTGCTTTGTGGTGACACTCGAGGTGCCGGCCGCACACGATGCCGACTGACCGGCTCCGCCTCATCGTCGCGGAAGACGAGGCGCTGGCACGGAGGCTGGTCCGGAAGTACGCCAGCATCTGCGCCGACGTGGACATCGTGTGCGAATGCGCCGACACCGCGTCACTCGACTCCGCTCTCGGGCGCGTCGTCGCCGATGCCGCCCTCCTCGACGTGCGCATGCCGGGCCGGGATGTCTTCGACGTGCTGGCCGAGGCCGCGCAGCGCGCACCGCTGCCGGCGCTCGTCTTTGCCACGGCCTACGACCGCTACGCCGCCAGGGCGTTCGAGATCAACGCTGTCGACTACCTGGTCAAGCCGTTCACCGGGACGAGGTTTGCGGAGGCAATGGCACGGCTGCGTGAGCGATGCCGGACAGGCGACTCGGTCGCCGACGTGCCAAGGCTGTTACGCGATCTCGGCCGTCGTCCCGATCGCCTGCTCGTCCCCAGTGGGGGCAAGGTGGTGCCGTTGCCAGTGTCGGCGATCGTGTGGATAAGCGCGGAAGGCGACTACGCGCGTATCCACGTCGGCGGGAAGAGCTATCTGGTCTATCGGACCCTCAACGAACTCGAGGAACGCCTCGACGCTGCCGACTTCCTTCGCGTTCACCGTTCAGCGATCGTTCGAATCGATCGCATCGCTGAGGCCAAGCCGGCCGACAGCGGCCGCTACGAACTGACGCTGGAGGACGGCACCCGGCTCGTCGTCAGCCGCAGCCGGGCCGTCGCCTTGAAGCGGCTCATTTTGTAGTGAGGTCCGCCTGAAGGCGGACACTACGAACTATCCAACTACGAACTATCCAACTACGAACTAGTACGAGTATTCGTCGCGCGGCTCGCGCTTCTTCGGCGCGCGGCGCAGCTTGTAGTACTGGCACTCCGGGCACCACGCGTCGGCGTCGAAGCCGGCGGTGCCGGCGTAGGGTTTGACTTCCCGGTGGGTGCAGAACGCCGCGTTGCCGTCCTCGGCAGGCTGCTGCCATCGGCACGAACCAAACCGCACGAATGCGGCGGACTGCGGATTGTCCGACGTGACTATGCTTGCTGTCGAGGCGGTGCTCGCTGTCGAGGCGGTGCTCGCTGTCGAGGCGGTGCTTGCTGTCGAGGCGGTGCTTGCCGTCGACGCGGCCGGTCCGGGCGCAACCGCCGGCGCTTCCGGTGCCGTGGGAGAGGACGCCGACATCGGCGCCCGGGCGCTGTCACCGGGCGCACTCTGGTTGATCGGATTGTTATTGAAGTTGAACGCCAACGGCTTTCTCCAGCGCCCGCAGGGCGCGCAATTCTTCAGGAGCCACCAGCGTCAGCGCGCTCCCGGTTGATTCCGCGCGGCCGGTACGGCCGACGCGATGGACATACGCCTCGGGCGTGTCCGGAACCTCGAAATTCACGACGTGCGCGATGCCCTCGATGTCGAGGCCGCGCGCGGCGACATCCGTGGCGACCAGCACCGGATACGTTCCCGTGCGGAATCCTTCCACGGCTGACATCCGCTGCTGCTGGGTGCGATCGGCGTGCAGCGCGGCGGCGCGGACCCCCAGCGTGGTCAGGCGCGTCGCCAGTCGATCGGCGCCGATTTTCGTCCGGCAGAACACGAGTACCGGACCTGTGGCTTCCTCGCGCAGCCAGTGCGCAAGCCACTGTGTCTTTTCGTTCGCCGCCACCGTCTGCACGGCGTGCGAGATCGTCTGTGCCGGCCCGCCCCGTCGTCCGACCTGGACGAGTTTCGGCTCGCTCAGGAACTCTTCGGTCAACTTCAGCACTTCAGCCGGCATCGTGGCCGAGAAGAGGAGCGTTTGCCGCTTCGGCGGCAGCGTGGCCATGATTCGCCGGACGTCGGGCCAGAAGCCCATGTCCAGCATGCGGTCCGCTTCGTCGAGCACCAGGATCTCGAGACCGCGCAGGTCCACCGAGTCGTGGCGCATGTGGTCCATCAGGCGTCCGGGCGTGGCGACCACGATATCGACGCCGGCGCGCAGCGCCCGCTCCTGTATATCCATCGGCACGCCGCCGTACACGGCGATGCTCGAGATCGTGGTGTGGTAGGTCAGGCCCTGAACCTGATCCTCGATCTGGACGGCCAGCTCGCGCGTCGGCGCCAGGATGAGCGCGCGCGTTCGCGGCGGCTGCGGCGCGGCCTCGTGGAGGAATCGCTGCAGAATCGGGACGAGAAAGGCCGCTGTCTTGCCGGTGCCGGTTTCCGCGCAGGCGATGACGTCCACGCCGGAGAGCGCAATCGGGATCACGCCGCTCTGGATCGCGCGCGTCTCGGACCAGCCGAGATCGCGGACGCCGCTCAGCAGCCGGGTATCCAGCGACAGCTGATCGAACGGAATGGGCGCGGGATCGAAGGGCGACGGCTCGTAGGGCAGCACGGCCGGCTCGGGCCTGGACTGCATCTCCGGCCGGAACCGATGCCGGCGCTGTCCGCCCGGCGCCTTGCCCGAGGCGGGCCCGCGTCGGCGGCGATTGCGCGATGAAGATGTGGTGTGGGTACTCAAAGCAGAAGCGTTATCTCGCTCGGAACGTAATGATTCCGCGGACAGGGTCATACGGAGAGACGCCGACGGTCACACGGTCGCCAGGCACCACCTTGATACGGAAGCGGCGCATCCGGCCGCTCAACTGCGCCAGCACTTCGTGTCCTGCGTCGCATTGCACGCGATACAGTCCGCCCGAATGAACGGCCACGACCGTTCCCTGCATATCTATGAGATCGTCCTTGCTCAATCAGCTCATCCTTTCACCGAATCGTAGCAACGAGTGTGCCATAGCTACCGAGTACGTGCAACGTACTGACGTACAGGAATTTGTCGGATTTCAGCCGAATTCGAATTGTCGCTGAAACGACAGCAAGTGAGAGCCGTGCTGCTCATCGATGGAACACGATCACAACGTCCTCACGGCCTCCTCGACCTGTGCTGCCAGAGCCGCATAGTCGTCTCCGCGCAACCGTAGCGGAGCTCCGAACGCGACGCGAACACGTCCGGGACGAATGAACGTCGAGCCGACCGGCATCAACCGATCGACGTGCTCCAGCTTCACCGGCACGACCGGCAGGTCGAGCCGTGATGCGATCATCCCGATGCCGCCGCGGAACGGCTTCAGCTGCCCCGTCGGCGATCGCACGCCTTCGGGGAAGAGCAGGATCGACATCCCGCTGCCCGTCACCTCTCCCATGTATTGCAGCGAATGCCGGGCGCCCGCTTCACGCTGCGGTATCGGGAACGTGTTGAAGTAGAA
Source organism: Vicinamibacterales bacterium (assembly GCA_050742535.1). Classification (GTDB taxonomy): domain Bacteria; phylum Acidobacteriota; class Vicinamibacteria; order Vicinamibacterales; family UBA2999; genus Gp6-AA40. The sequence goes on from JBOGIQ010000112.1 coordinate 5,849, forward strand.
GCACGCCAGGTAGTAGTTCAGCGAGTTCGTGAACACCGCGCGCCACGTGTGCTGCTCGGGGTGGAAGTGCGCCTCGAAGAACTCCTTGAGCATCGCCGGCGCCACGCGGCTCCGCCAGCGGCCAGGCAGCGCGGACAGAATCACCGGCACGTCCATGTGACTCTGGTGATTCGACGCGAAGATCACCGGGCCGTCGAGTGCGGCCAGATGCTCATGGCCCTCGACGCGTGCGTACGCGAACAGGCGAGTCAGCGGGACGATCCACGTCGCCTGGGACAGCCGGCGGATCAGCCGCACGGGCTGGCGGCGGTTCCAGGCCGGAAAATCGACCGGCTCCTCGACTGCCGCGGCGGCCGGCGGCGCCTCGACCAGCTGTTTCAGATCGGCGATGCTTGCGGCTTTCGAGAAACGGGCTTCGTCGATTCGCGTCTGGAATCGATCCTCGAGTGCGACCATCAGCTCGACGCGCTCCAGCGAACTGAGGCCGAGTTCCTCCAGCGTCGTTCCGGCACCGACCTGCCGGCCGCGCGCGTACCGCGCAATCAGCGCCTCCAGCGAGTCGCCGTGCGGCGCTGTCAGCGACTGACCGCCCGTTCGTACCCAGTCGCGAATCGCCGCCCGTTTCAGCTTGCGTGTGCCCTCGGTGCGTGGCAGTTCGGCGGCGCCCCAGACCGAGATCGTGCGAAGGCGCTGGTGATCCTGCAGACGGGCGTTCGCCTCGCGGATGACCCGATCGGGATCGACGCCTGGTTCCAGTACGACGACGGCGTGGACACGTTCCTGGGCGCCTTCCGCCACGCCGACCACTGCCGATTCGCGAACGCCGGCGACCTCGTTGACCGCCCGCTCGACATCCTCCGGAAAGACATTCAGCCCTTCCGGCGTCACGATCATCTCCTTCTTCCGTCCGCGAATGAACAGCCGTCCCTGCTCGTCGGTCCCGCCGATGTCGCCGGTGTGGAACCAGCCGGCGTCATCGAAGATTTCGGATTTTGGATTAGTGATTTGGGCGTTGGGATTTGGGATTTGGGATTCGGGATTTTCGTAATACCCGCTGGTGACGTTTTCCCCGCGCACGAGGATCTCGCCGTCCTCGGCGATCTTCACGTCCACGCCGGCAATCGGCGTCCCAACCGATCCCTTGCTCGTCCTGAACGGATGGTTCAGCGTGACGATCGGCGCCGTTTCCGTCAGCCCGTATCCCTGAATGACTGCGAATCCCAGCCGGCGCCAGAACTCCTCGAGGTCCGGCGCGAGCGGCGCCGCGCCGACGACGAACGCCCAGAACTTCAGGCCGAACGCCGAGTGAACACGGCGGTAGCGCCACCATCGGCCCGGAATGGAAATGCCGGCGGGCGGCGGCTCCTGCGTCTCCGGCATCGTCCGCAGCACGTGTTCGCGCAGCACGTCGAGGATCTTCGGCACGCATACGAGGACCGACACGCGCCGCGACCTGATCAGCCGGACGATGTCATGCGGGTTGAAGCTGCGCGTGAAGATGACCGTCCCGCGAATCATTGGCGGCACATTCGTCGCCATCGACTGACCAAACATGTGGCTCAGCGGAAGCAGGTTGACGAAGCGGATCGGGTGAAACGGCCGTGCATACTTCCGGTATTTCAGGATCTCGCGCTCGACCGGCACGATGTTCGCCAGCACATTGCGGTGCCTGATCACCACTCCCTTCGGCTCGGCGGTGGCGCCCGAAGTGAAGATGATCTGCGTGACGTCGTCGCGCGTCATCGGGACTTCCGGCATTGGCCCATCGGCGCGCCAGTCGAGATCGGAGAGCCGCCAGTGCTCCTGTCCGGACATGTCGCCAGGCGTGACGTCGTCGCCGAGGAGCGTCAGTTTCGCCGCCACGATGCCCGCGACCTTGCGCACGAATTCGGCGGACGACCGGTAGTCGATCGGGACGACGATGATCCCGGCGATGAGGCAGCCCCAGTAGCAGGCAATCCATTCGGGCCGGTTTTCGCCCCAGAAGATCACCTTGTCGCCCTGGCGGATGCCGGCGGCGCTCAGGCGGGCGGCGAAGCCGCGCGCGGCGCGGCCCACCTCCGCGTAGGTGTGCACCCGGCGCTTGTACCCGTCGTCATAGACGAGGAAATCGCCGCGGATCGTGATGAGATCCGCAAAAAAGTCGATCAGCGTCTCACGGCGCACCGGTAAATTATGATTCTTTCCCTGGCGGCATTCGGCATTCAGCATGCTGAAATGCCCTGACTTATGATGGACGCGAGCCCCGTCGGCGCCTTATACGACAGCCTGCTGCAGTCGGCGCTCCGCCAGTTCTTCGAGCGCGCGACCTTTGACGCCGAGCCGACGGCTTCGGCCGCCATCGACGGCCGCCTGGCCATTGAACCGTCCGCCAATCCCTCGGCGCTGACCATCCGATGGTTCGGGACGCGGTATACACTCCGCGTGCCGGTGCGATGGCCGTTTACGGCCCACGAAATCCGGCTCGCACAGGCAATCGGTGCTGTGCTCGCGGCACGTTACCGCGCGATCCAGACCCCGCGAATCCTCGCCGAGCGCGTCGATCTGTTCAGCGGCGCCATCGAGGATCGATACGTCGGCGCCTTTCTGGATCCGCGTTCCTATGCCACGGACGCGCGGGCCACGCGCGCCGACCGGATTGCGTTGATCATCGAGATGCTGCGCGTCGCGGCGCTCTCCAGCTACGAGAATCGCCCGATTTCAACCGGCGTGCTCCTGCTGGGTACGACCGCCGATCCTGTCCAGCCGGGAGTTCCCCCTACCTCCGTGGTGATGTCGTATGACGAGTCACTGGCGCGGAGCAAAAGCTTTTTCCGCCTGGCGGAGGGCGTCCATACGCTGCACCTGGCGAGTGCGGAGGGACGGCTCCTCAACATCATCGACATCAGGCGGTGGGCCAGCGGCGCGCGTCACAATTCGCTGACGCCACGGGCGTTTCAGCCCCATGCGCGGGCGACGCTGCAGCACGGCCACGTCTGCGCCGTGCTCAGCCCCTCGCGCGAGATCAAGATCTTCGCGGAAGGCACCGAGATGTTCACCTTCCGGGGTGCGGCCTGGCACCTGGTGGACGCCCAGGCGAAATACCGTCTGTGGGCCGATGCGGTCGGCAATGAGCCGGTCGCCGCGCGGATTTTTCAGACTGCCCGCGACCTGTCGGACGCGCGCGAAGGCGCGCTATTCGTGGTGGTTCGTGAGCCGGACGTGGCCGTGTCGCAGCTGGTCCCGACGGCGGATCGTCTCGATTTGCCCATCCGGGAGCTCGACGAACGCGAAGATGGATCGGAAGCGCCGACGAGACGCCATCTCCTTCATTTGCTGGAACGTCGGACGATCACCGATTTGGATCCGAGCGTCTTCATGGGCCTCGCGGCACTCGATGGCGCCACCGTCACGGACAGGTCTGGCCGCCTTCTTGCCGCGGGCGCAATTCTCCGCCATCCACCGTCGCAGCAACTGGATGCGGGCGCGGTCGAAGACGCCCGCACGACCGCAGCAATGGGCGCCAGTCAGTTCGGGCCGGTGCTGAAGGTGAGCGAGGACGGCGTCATCACATTCTTCGATCGGGAGCGCGTTTGGGACATTTGAAATAGAATTACCGCTCTTTCCCCGATGCGGATCTTTCTCACGGGCGCGACCGGCTACATCGGTTCTGCCGTCATGGACGCGCTGGTGCGCAGCGGCCATGAGGTCACCGCACTGGTTCGCGATCCGGAAAAGGCGGAACAGGTATCCCGGCGAGGGGTGCGTCCGATCCTCGGCGAGTTGTCGCGTCCAGCGTCGTACTCGGCTGCCGCCGAGGGCGCCGATTCCATCGTCCACACCGCGCTCGAGAGCTCCAAGCGGTCGCAGAAGGTCGATCGCGTGGCCGTTGATACGCTGATTGCCGCGGCGGCACGGCGCAGGGCCGCCGGCGCTCCCGCAAGCGTCGTGTACACCTCCAACGCGTGGGTGCTCGGGGAAGCGCGCGGCGCGACCGAAGAGACGCCGGTGAACCCGATACCGCTCGTCGCATGGCTTCCGGAACACGAGCAGGCGGTGCTCGAGGCCAGAGGCGAGGGCGTGCGCGCGGTCGTGATCCGTCCAGGCGTTGTCTACGGCGGTGCGCGTGGAATCGTCGGCGATCTGTTGAAAGACGCGGCCAACGGACTGGTCCGTGTCGTCGGCAAGGGACGAAACCACTGGGCGTGCATCTACGATCGCGACCTCGCCGATCTCTACGTGCGCGTTGCCACCATGGACGATGCGGCGGGCGTGTTTCACGCCAACGACGAAGCGGACGAATCGGTGGACGACATCGTGGCGGCCATCGCCGACCACGCCAAGATGCCGCCGGACGTCCGCCATATGCCGATTGACGAGGCGCGAAAGAAGATGGGCGCGTATGCGGACGCGCTGGCGCTCGATCAAATCGTGCGCAGCCCGCGCGCCCGGGCGCTCGGCTGGGCGCCGACGCTGCGGTCGGTGGCGGGGAGCGTCGCCCGGTTGCTGGAAGAGTTTCGAACGGCCAGAGCCGCGTAGAACGACTCGAACGACTCGAACGCCTTACCCCTCGACGACCGCGTCGATCAATCCGTATTCAACCGCTTTCTGCGCGTCGAGGTAGAAGTCCGTCCGCTTCGTATCTCTGATGATCTTCGCCAGCGGCCGTCCGGATCGCTTGGCGAGGATCTGATAGATCTGCCCCTGCATCTGCTTCAGGCGATCGAGATGCTGCGCCGCGGCGGAGGTGGATTGCCAGCCCGCCCACTTGGCCGGCTCGTGAATCATGATCCACGAGTGCGGCAGCGCCAGCCGTCGCCCCTCGCTGGCGGCCTGGAGGACGACCGAGCCCATTGAGTACGCCATCCCCTGAACGACGAGCGTCACCTCGATGCCGCGGGCGACGATCTGGCGAATCGAGTCGTGAATGGCGAGCCCGTCGGTGACATTCCCGCCGGCGCTGTTGATGTACACGGTGATCGGCTTGCCGTTGTCGTTGGCGAGCTCGCGGAGCCGCTCGATGACGGACCTGGCGACGTCCTTCTCGATATCGCCGATCAAGTACACGTCGCGGAGCCGATCCGCGGATTCCTTGCGAAGGATGCCTTTGACGGCGTCGATCAGATCGAGAAGGAGCTTGTCGTTCAGATCGCGCGGCGCCGGAAAGGGCGTCACCGGCGCTCGGCTCGCGCTGTGAGAGGGTTCCGATTCCGCCACCGGTTCAGTTGGTTGATGAACGGTCGAGTCGGCCACGTACTCAGTATGCCTGCAAACCAACCGCCGCTCCACCACGTCGAGGCGCCGGGCGCTGATTACATTCGTGTGTTTGACGCACTCTTCGCGAAGGAGTAGCGTCAAGGAAAACGCCTAAGACGCCGCCATTCGGCGTCACGGGGGACCCACGAGAAACGGGGGCGAATTCCGTTCAGTGACGACCTGTTGCGCCGAAGCGCGCGCAGGGCGATGCGGCGGATAGAGGACTTCCAACCTCGAGCCCGACAGCTAACCCCGTCGGCGTGATTGGAGGCCCTCCGTGTCTTCTTCCGGCCATCCACGGGCGCTGCTGCCCGTGACGCTTACCGCCATCGGTGTCGTCTACGGCGACATCGGGACCAGCCCGCTGTACGCGATGCGCGAATGCTTCTTCGGGTCGCATTCGGTCCCGCCGACACACGACAACGTGCTCGGCGTGCTGTCCCTGATCGTTTATTCGCTGCTGCTCGTCATCTCGGTGAAGTACATCGTCATCGTGATGCGCGCGGACAACCAGGGAGAGGGCGGCATCCTCGCGCTGACAGCGCTGATCCCGGGGGCGGCAAAACGGCGCGGCGTGTTGATCCTGCTCGGCATCTTCGGCGCGGCGCTGTTGTACGGCGACGGCATGATTACTCCGGCCGTCACGGTGCTTGGCGCCGTCGAGGGTTTGAAGGTGGCGAGCCCGGTTCTCGATCCGTACGTGGTGCCGGCCGCGGTGACCGTGCTCGTCGTGATCTTCGCCATCCAGCGTCACGGCACTCATCGCGTGGGCCGCCTCTTCGGCCCGATTATGGTCGGATGGTTCGCGGTGCTCGCGATCCTTGGCATCGTCTGGATCACGCGATATCCCGACGTGCTCGCGGCCATCGATCCGCGGCACGCCGTGCGCTTTCTGATCGAGAACGGCGGCCTCGGGTTTGCCGTACTGGGCGCCGTCTTTCTCGTCGTCACCGGCGGCGAGGCGCTGTATGCCGACATGGGGCACTTCGGTGCACGCCCGATCCGCATCGCGTGGTTTGCGATCGTGCTGCCGGCACTGCTGCTCAACTACTTCGGGCAGGGTGCGCTGCTGCTTCACGTTCCCGAGACACGCGATCCGTTCTTCCAGCTGGCCCCGGCGTGGACGCTGCCGGCGCTCGTCATCCTGGCGACGGCGGCGGCGATCATTGCCTCCCAGGCGCTCATTTCTGGAGCATTCTCGCTGACACGGCAGGCCATTCAGCTTGGCTACGCGCCGCGGCTCACCGTCGAACACACCTCGTCGTGGCAGATGGGGCAGATCTACGTGCCGCAGGTGAACTGGTTTCTCGCCGTCGGGACGATTCTGATTGTGATCGGTTTCGGTTCGTCGGGAGCACTTGCCGCGGCCTACGGTATCGCCGTGGCACTGACGATGATCATCACGGCGATTCTGCTGCATGTGATTGCGGTCGAGCGCTGGCATTGGCCGCTGCCGGCGGCGCTGGCCGTGACGACGACGTTTCTCGCCATCGATTTGACGTTCTTCTCTGCCAACCTGCTGAAGTTCGTTCAGGGCGGCTGGCTGCCGATTGCCATCGGCGTCTCGCTGTTCACCCTGATGACCACGTGGAAGACGGGACGCCGGATCGTCTACGAGCGCCTGACGGCGCGTGCCTTCCCGCTCGAAGCGTTCGTGACGGCGGTGCGAACGGCGCCGCCCACTCGCGTGGCCGGCACGGCCATTTTCATGACGGCGCAGCCGACCGGGACACCGGCGGCTCTCGTCCACAACCTGCACTACAACAAGATGCTTCATGAGCACGTCGTCGTCCTGACGGTGGCGACCGTACCCACACCGCACGTTGCTCCGGACGAGCGCCTCTCCGTGCGCCCGATGGGCGCCAACATCTACAACGCACGGATCCAGTACGGATTCATGGAGGATCCGGATGTTCCGGAGGTGCTGGGACAGCTGCGTGCCGCTGGTGTTCCGATCGATGAGGACGATCTGACCTTCTTCCTCGGCCGCGAGACGATCGTCGTCGGGCGGCGGCCGGGGATGGCGACGTGGCGCGAGAAATTGTTCGTGCTGATGTCGCGTAACGCGGTCCGGGCCACGGCCTTCTTCAAGCTCCCACCCGAGCGTGTCGTCGAACTGGGCGTGCAAGTGGAAATGTAACGCCTTTCACGCCTTTCACGAATCGTCGAAATCGCGTTTGTCCTCGTCGGATGCACCGGGCAGGAATTCGAAATATGCGTCGAGACTGCGATCCAGCGCGCGGCGCAGCTGCGGGATGGTGCCGTCAATCGTGTGAAGCGTTACACCAGCGCTCTCGCCGGACTTCAGCTTGAGCGTCACCTCATCGGCGGATACCAGCGTGCCTTCCGGCACCAGCCGCAAACCGTAAACCAGCGTGTAACGGGCCATATCCAAATATAGACCGCCGCGCGCGGGTCTCGTACGTCGTGTCCGCCTTCAGGCGGACTATCAGGCCGACCTCGAGTGCCTCAGCATGGCGATGGTCGCGCAGGCGAGCCCGGCAAGCCGTGCCATCGGCTGCGGAAAGAAGAGCAGGACGGCCGCGGCGACGAGCAGACACCGTTCGCCGACAGTCGCCTGGCGCCGCAGCCAGCCTGAAATTCCGATCGACAGCGCGGCGATACCCAGCACAGCGGCAGCCGACGTCGACACAACATGAACGACGCTGCCCTGGAGCAGCACGCCACTCCCGCCGGGACTCAGCGTGAACACGAACGGCACCACGAAGGCGGGTACCACGTACTTCCACGAAATCATCGTCGTCCGAAACGGATTCCCGCCGGTGATGGCCGCCGCGGCGAAGGGCGACAACGCTGTCGGCGGGCTCACTTCCGATAACACGGCGTAATAGAAGATGAACATGTGGGCGGCGGCCGCCGGAATGCCGATGCTCGTCAGCGCCGGCGCAATCATCACCGCCGCGATGATGTACGACGCGGTGACGGGAACCGCGAGGCCCAGCACCCAGACGGCGAGCCCGGCGTAGACGGCCGTCAGGATGACGTTTCCCGCCGCGAGCGAGACGATCACGCCAGCCACCTTCAGGCCGAGTCCCGTCAGCGTGACGACGCCGACGATGATGCCGGCCGTGGCGGTCGTGGCGGCAACTGGAAGAACACTGCGGGCGCCGGCGGCGAGCGCCCGGCCCAGGCGCCGTGGGAAAAGGGCCGTTTCGCGGCGCAGAAAGCTTGCGGCGACGGCCAGGACGGTAGCCCAGAACACCGCCCGAAATGCGGTGAAGCCGCGGGTCATGAGCACGACGATCGCGAGGAGCGACCCGAAGTGGTGCCATCCCTGTTTCGTGACCGCCCACGGGCTCGGCACGGCCACGTCGATCTCACGCACCGCCAGCCGCCTGGAATCGCCTTCGACCATCAGGAAGACCGAGAGGTAGTAGAGCAGGGCAGGCACCGCGGCCATGGCGATCACCTCGAGGTAGGTGATCTTCAGATACTCAGCGATGAGAAACGCGGCGGCGCCCATCGCGGGCGGGGCCAGGATGGCGCCGATACCCGCTGCGGCGAGCACCGCACCGCCGGTATCCGGCGGGTAACCCGCCCGCCGCATCATCGGCCAGGCGACGGCGCCGAGCATGACCGTGTTCGCGACACCGCTGCCGGAGACGGCACCGAGGAGGTAGCCGGCGACGGTGACCGTGCGGCCGGCGCCGGAGCCGCTCTTCGTACGCCCGACGGTTGACGCTGCCCAGTCGATGAAGAACCGGCCCGCGCCGCTGTATTCGAGCACCGCGCCATAGATCGTGAACAACACGATGTAGGTCGCCGTGACGTCGAGCGGCACGCCGAAGATTCCCTCGAGTGTCATGTACAGCGTCCCGAGAATCCGCGACAGGCTGTAGCCGCGATGCGCGATGAGCGACAGGCCGGCCTGATCGAGCAGCGATCCGAAATACGCGTAGGCGAGGAAGATCACGGCGGTCACCGGAAGAATCCAGCCGGTCGTCCTCCGTGTGGCGTCGAGGACCAGCAGCGTCGCGATCGCACCAAGGACCAGATCGACGGTTGTGGGCGTCGCGGCGCGCAGTACGAATGCGTCGAAGTCGACGATCGGCCAGGCGAGCGCGATGACGGTCAGGACGATGCAGAGGCCATCGACGGTATGGCGTACTGGAGCCGGCAGTCTCTCTGAAGTAAGTGGATAGATGAGAAACGTGGCGGCAAGTGCGATCAGCAGGAAGCTGACCCTGTAGATCTGCGGATCGACAATGCCGATCACCCAGTAGAGGGCGTAGACGGCAAGAGCGAACGCGAGGAGGTCGCCCCCGCGCTCGCGCCAACCGGTTACCGGGTCCACACCTGCCGTTCGCGATAGTAGCGCTCAGCCCCGGCATGAAACGGAATCGGCGATCCCTTGAGAGCGGTTTCAATCGCCAGCTCGCTGGCCTGCGGGTGAATGGCGGCGAGCTCGCTCTTCTTGTCGAAGAGCAACCGCGTGATGTCGTGTGCGAGCGTCTCGGGCATCGACTCGGACACCACGAGCAGATTCGCAACGGCGACGACGGGGACGTCCGGATTCGTTTTGTACGTTCCCTTGGGAATGACAGCCGTGTAGTACAGCGAAGGACCGTGGGTGCGATGCAGCAGCGGCACGATCTCGTCTGTGGCGATGAAACGCGCCCGGATGCCGGGCGTGTTGACCAGGTCGAGGATTGACGCCGTCGGCAGGCCCGCGTTCCAGAAGAACGCGTCGATCTTGCCGTCCTTCAGCGCGTCGACGGATTGGGCGACCCCCAGGCTCTGCGCGCGGATGTCGCGCGCCGGATTGAGACCGGCGGCGTGCAGCATGCGATTGGCCAGAACGGTCGTCCCGGAGCCCGCCGCGCCGGTCGAGACCGTGCGTCCACGCAGATCGGTGAGGCGGTGGATTCCCGACTCCTCCAGCGTGACCAGATGTACGTAGCTCGCATAGAGGACCGCGAGCGTCCGCACCGGCACGGCGCCGATCCCTTCGAATCCTTCCTTGCCGCCGAGCGCATCCTGCGCGGTGTCCGCCATCGTGAAGGCAATGTCGGACGTGCCCTGCTTGAGGAACTTCAGGTTGTCCACCGACGCCGCCGTCACTTCGGCCGTGGCTTCGACGCCGGGCAGGTTTTCGCTGATGACCTTGGCGATGCCGCCCCCGTATGGATAGAACACCCCGCCTGTGCCGCCCGTCGCGATCGACAGGCGCTGCTTCGGCGCCAACGAGGATCCGCTGGAGCAGGCGGCGATCGAAAGCGCGGCGATCCACGCAGCGGCGAGGCGCAGGAATTTCACGGC
>JBOGIQ010000113.1:0-16210 GCA_050742535.1 Vicinamibacterales bacterium
ACTCGGCATTTCGTACCTGAGGGTCTCGACAAACGTCCAGCCAAAGAGATCGCCGTAGAACTTCTTCGCGCGGGCTACATCAGGCGTATAGAGCTCGGCGAAACAGAACGTGTGCAACGGGTGGATCACGGCTTGGGGATGTCTACGGCGATCCAGACCGCCGGTATCTTCCCTGTGTTCTCAGCCCAGTGAGTGGTGGCGCGCCCTTCGGCGAAACCGCCGCCCGGCCGAACGACGATGTCCGGCTTGCCTTGCTGGTGATAGGTCATCTCGCCCTGCAGCATGTAAGTAACCGCGGGACGATCGACATGATTGTGGAGGGCGAGCGCGCCGCCAGGCTGCACCGTGATCTTGCGCATCCTGAGCGGACGTCCCTTGCCTGATTCGAGCTCTCCGGAGAGGTCGAGCGACCGGAGCGCTTCCTCGCTCTGCCCGACGGTCTCTTTCGGTGGCTGCCGCTGGGCAGCGGCAGCAAGCGCTCCGCCGGCTTCGGGGACGAGCGGCAGGTCGTAGTACGCCGCCAGCATCATCATGACAAATACGATGATGGCGGCCAGCACCGTTTGCGCGACGAAGCGGAAGATCTTTCGGGCCATAAACACCACCATCCCGCGTGGCGCGCCGTGGGACGATCCTTGTTACGAAGGGTTCGCGCCACGATCCTCGATCGATTTACGCCCGCGCGGCCGCGGCAAGAACCGCGCGCTTCGCGAACACGCCGACCATCGCACGCCGATACTCTTCGCTCGCATGGATGTCGCCGTTGACGTCCTGAACCTCGGCGCCGGCGGCAGCCGTTGCTGGTCCGATCGCATCCGCCGTCGTGCCCTGCCCGGCGAGCGCCTGTTCGAGCTTCGAGAGGCGGACGGCGTGGGTCGTTGCTCCCGTCAGGCCGATCCGGGCCGACTGGATCTTCCCGCCTTTGACGTCCAGCGCCGCCGCGATGCCGACGATGGCGTAATGCGACGCCTTCTGGTACAGCTTCTTGTACGCCGCCGCCTTCACCGGCGCAAAGCGCACGGCCGTGATGATCTCGCTATCCTGCAAATCGACGGTAAAGAGTCCCTGAAAGAAATTCACGGCCTTGACCGTCCGGCTGCCCGTGGCGCTCTGCAGTTGAATTTCCGCGTCGAGCGCCAGCATGACCGCCGGCAGATCCGCGGACGGATCGGCGTGCGCGAGGCTGCCGCCGATCGTGCCGCGGTTGCGTACCTGCGTATCGCCAATCGTCGACGCCGCCTCGGAGACGACGGGGCAGCGCTCCTGCAGCAGCGCCGACGTGGCCACCACGTGGTGAACCGTCGCCGCGCCGATCTCGATCTGTCCGCCCGCTTCCCGGATGCCAGCGAGCTCCGGAATGCGTGCGATGTCGATCAACGTGCCCGGCTCGCTCAGGCGCAGCTTCATCAGCGGCACGAGACTGTGGCCGCCAGCGACGAACTTCCCGTTGCCGCCAGTCGCCGCCATCGCCTTGAATGCGTCATCCACCGACGTCGCGCGGTGGTACTCGAATGCGATCGGGATCACGCCGCACCTCCCTTCCCCTGGATGATTCGCCAGAGCTTTTCGGGCCTCAGCATCATGTCGATGTGCTTGACGCCGAATTCGCTGAGCGCATCCACCGCCGCACACACGACGGCGGGCGTCGAGCCCAGCGTGCCTGCTTCGCCTACGCCCTTGGCGCCGAGCGGGTTGACGGGCGTCGGCGTGCAGGTCGAGTGCATCTCGAACATGGGGAAGTCGGTCGCGCGGGGCAGTGCGTAATCCATGAACGACCCGGTGAGCAGCTGGCCGTCTTCGTTGTACACGGCTTCCTCGATCATCGCCTGACCGATCCCCTGTGCCAGCCCGCCGTGAATCTGGCCTTCGACGATGAGCGGATTGATCAGATTGCCCGCATCGTCCGCCGCGACAACACGAAGGAGCTTTGGCTCGCCGGTTTCGCGATCGACCTCCAGCAGCACGATGTGGCAGCCGAACGGATAGGTGTTGTTGGTCGGCTCGAAGTAGGCGTCCCCGCTGAGGCCAGGCTCCATGCCTTCCGGCAGAGGAACCGGGATGTAGGCGAAGGAGGCCACTTCGGCGAACGACTTCGCCTTCGCCGGCGCGCCCTTGACCATGATCTTTCCGCCTTCGAACACGATGTCTTCGGGCGCCGCCTCGAGGAGGGCGCCGGCAAACTGCGCCATCTTCGTCCGCACCTTGGTACCGGCCATATGCAGTGCCGCGCCGCCGACCGCCTGCGACCGGCTGCCAAACGTGCCGATGCCCTGCTTCACGACCGCGGTGTCGCCGTGATGGATCGTGACGTGCTCGATCGGTACGCCGAACTGATCGGCAAGCATCTGGCCGAACGTCGTTTCGTTGCCCTGACCGTGCGGTGACGCGCCGGTCGATGCGCTGATGCGCCCGTCGCGTTCCACCGTGACCTGCGCGTGCTCCCAGCCGCCGGTTGGCAGCGTGGCCGACGGGCCGATGCCGCACACTTCGACGTACATGGCCAGACCGACCCCGGCGAGGCGTCCCTGTTTGCGGAGGTCGTCGCGCTCTTTGAGCAGGTTCTTCCAGTCGGACGCCTTGAGCGCCTCGTCGAGCGCCGCTTCGTAGTCGCCCGAGTCGTACACCGCACCCATCTGCGTCTGATAGGGGAACTTGTTTTTCGGGATGAAGTTCTTCCTGCGGACCTCCGCCGGATCCATCTTGAGCTCGCGCGCCAGCATGTCGAGCGCCCGCTCGACGAAGAAGGTCGCTTCCGGACGCCCGGCGCCGCGATACGCATCGGTTGGGGTCTTGTTGGTGAAGACCTCGGTCAGCGTCGCGCGAATCGCCGGAACGTCATAGGTGGCGTTCGCCATCAACATCGTCAGCGTCGGGATGGCCGCGGTGAGCAGCATATTGTAGGCGCCGATGTCCGCGATCAGGCGCATCTTGATGCCGAGCACCTTCCCATCGCGCTTCGCGGCGACGTCGATGTAGCAGAGGATGTCGCGGCCGTGCGTCGTCGCAACGAACGCTTCCGACCGGTCCTCGATCCACTTCACCGGGATGCCCAGCCGCTTGCTGACGGCGGCGCAAACGTATTCCTCCGCGTAGATGTTGATCTTCGCGCCGAAACCGCCGCCCACTTCGGGAGCAATCGCCCGAACCTGATCCTCGCCCAGGCCCAGCATGCCCGACACCATCGATTTCAGAATGTGCGGGTTCTGCGTGGACGACCAGATCGTCAGGTGGCCGCGGCCCGGTTCGTAGTGCGCGACGACGCCGCGTGGTTCCATCGCGTTCGGAACCAGCCGGTGGTTGTACATCCGCTGCGACACGACGATCTCTGCGTTCTTGAACGCCGCTTCGACGGCCGAGTCGTCGACTTTCTTGCCGTCGGGGCTGACACCCGTCCCGCTGGGAATCGGACCGAGCGCGACGTTATTGGCGAACGTCTCGTGGACGAGCGCCGGCTTGCCCTGCATCGCCTGCTCAGGGTCGACGACCGCCGGCAGCGGGTCGTAGCTGACCGCGATGGCGTCGGCCGCATCGCGCGCAACATAGCGATCTGCGGCGATGACGAGGGCGACAGGCTCACCGGCGAAACGCACCATGTCCACCGCCACGGCATGGTGGTCCGGCGAGGGGAACGGCGTGCCGATCGGCATCGGTCTGAGGAATTCAGCGATTTGCTTGCCCGTGAAGACGGCTTCGACGCCTTCCATCGTTTCAGCCGCGCTGGTGTCGATCGACACGATGCGGCCGTGGGCGATGTCGCTTCGCTTGAAAGCGATGTGCTGCAGCCCCGGGATCTTGACGTCGTCAACGTAGGTCGCGCGGCCCTGAATCAGCCGCGGGTCTTCGCGCCGCTTGACGCGCGACCCGACCAGCTTCGGAAGGGTAGGGGAAGAGGTCGCCATGGCTACCGTCCTCCCTTGCTGTCGTGGAGTCCGGCTTTAGCCGGATTCTTGTTGGCGGCGTACTGAATGGCGTTGACGATGTGCTGGTAGCCCGTGCAGCGGCAGAAGTTGCCGGAGATGCCCTCGCGAATCTGCTGTTCGGACGGCTTCGGGTTGTCGTTGAGCAGGTTGACGGCGGACATGATCATGCCCGGCGTGCAGTAGCCGCATTGCAGACCATGCTCTTCCCAGAAGCCCTCCTGCAGCGGGTGCAGCTGATCGCCCGTGGCGAGGCCTTCGATGGTGACAACCTCGGAGCCGTCCGCCTGAACCGCGAAGACGGTGCACGACTTGGCGCTTCGCCCGTCGATGAGCACCGTGCACGCGCCGCACTGGCTCGTGTCGCAGCCGACGTGCGCGCCGGTGAGGTTCAGGTGTTCGCGCAGGAAGTGGACGAGGAGCATGCGCGGCTCCACGTGTCCTTTGCGCACCTTGCCGTTCACTGTGATTGAAATTGGGACCATGCGTGTCCGTCCGTCCTCGTAGAGTCCGGCGTTAGCCGGATTGCCGAGATCATCTTGAGTCCGGCTTCCGCCGGATTGACCGTGGAGTCCGGCTTCAGCCGGATAGCGAAACCGGCACAGCCGGATCAGACCGTCGACAATATTTGCGTCACGGCTTACAAGTCAACGGTGACCTGGGCTGTCACACCCGCGCCCGATGATGCTCGGCGGAGGGTGGTTATGCCGCTACGGCCGGGCCAGGTTGTGTGTTTCGAGACGTTTCGGCAGGCGCGAGAGCGCCGGACGGCGCGTGTTCTGCCTTATCTGGCGCCAACGCAGCCACGTTTCGGTGGGGATAGCGGCGTGCTCGAATCCCCGTTTCGCGGTGTGGAGCTCACGGACCGGGAAGTCGAGCACCGGCAGCGGATGCTGCGGCACCTGACCGGATTCTGTGGGGCGAGCCTTGCAGGCTCGCCGCGCGAACCCGAAGGGCCCGAAGGGTTCGCGCCACGGAAGTGAAGTTAGGCAGTCAGTAGGACACGACCACCCGGTACCCGCCGGTGTTGTCGTCGAGCCGGTCGTCGTTCACGCCGAGGTAGAGCCGGCCGTTGCCGCGCACGCGGAACGGGCCCACGTCGGTGCCGATGAAAAAGATGTCGCGCTCGCCGATCCGGCCGATCAGCGCCCCGCTGTTTCGCTCGGGGAGAGGCCGGTTCGTATCGGGCTTGGAGTTGCGCGTGCCGTCCGCGTCAACCCGCCGGTTGGGCGACCAGGTGACCTGGCCGGACGTCTCGAAGTAAACCTCCTGCCCGTTCCGCAGGTCGATACCCGTGTCGGTCCAGGGTTGATTCGGGTTGACCTGGACGTTCCGTTCGCGCAGACGCGCCGGCACGGCCCTGCCGTCGTCGCGGCGTCCGTCTTCGCGGCGTACAGGGTCGCGCGAATTGCGGTCGTCCACGAACTCGATGCGGTCGATCTCGGCGCGCGGCACCCGGACGATCCGGCGGCCGAATCCACTTCGCTCCTCGAACTCGATTTCGCGCCCGTACACGCCCAACAACTCGCCCGGAATCCGGCGTCCGTTGGTGAGGACAAGCGTGTCTGCCGATGCCACGATGCCCGCGGCAACAACCAAGAGGGAAACTACAGCGAGATGCCGTTTCATGTGAAAGCCCTCCGTCCTCTGTTTGTGACGTGCGCCCTGCGCTGGCGGGGGACTGGGCAAGCCGCATGCCGGCTGAGGTCCCCATCGGCGCGTCTGTGAGAAACTACGCACCATCTCACGCATCGTCCTTATCTGGTGTATCGGAGTCACGCTGCTTCTCGGCAGCGCGTTCCGTCAGGTCCACTGGTCCTACGTCGATACGGCGATCAACCTGTCGGCGGCCGGCGACACCCGCTCGTGGCACGAGGTCCTCAGCGACTCGCTTACAAAAAGCGCTGAATACCGCCCGTTTCTGGATGTATTCACCAGGCTCGGGTATCAGGTCGCCGGTCTCAATCTCGGTGTCTATCAGGCCATCGTCATCGCCGAGTTCGCGTTGATCCTTCTGGCGCTGGCGTTCATGTTCCGGCCGGACGGGTGGCCGCGCGTGACCGCCGCGATTCTCGCACTCAGCATCGCCGTGGGACTGCACACGTCCAGGATCCTGTTTCTGTTCGTGCCGTTGAACGCGTACGCGACGTCGATGCTGATCGTCCTCGCCGTGGCGCTGCTGCTCATGACACCGCGCCTGCGCGGTTACGAGTGGGTGCTCCTGCCGCTGACGCTGGCGGGGCTGCTGTGGCTCGAGCTCGCGGTTCTGATTGTTCCGCTCGCGATCGTCGCGTGGGTCATCAAGGCACCTGGTGCCACGTGGCGAAGCGCCGCAGCGGCGGTGGGCGGCCTGACGATCTATCTGGTCGCTCGTCTGGGATTCGCTCCCAGCCTCATGGGATCACCGGACACAGGCTTCGGGTTTTCCAGCATCAGCCCGGCCGAAAGCGCCGCCAGGTTCGGCGATGCGCCCTGGCTTGTCTGGCTGTACAACGTCGGCTCAACGGTGCTCACCGTACTGGCCTCGGAACCGCGCGCGGGCAGGTTTCAATTCGTCCAGGCGCTTACGCTCGATAACGTTCCAGCGTGGATGTGGCTGCACGTCGTGTCGTCCGTCGTGACCACGGTCGTCGTCGCCGCAGGTCTCGCCGGTATCCGCAGGCGTCCGCATCGGGATCAAGTCATCGCCGCGTTCGGGGGCGTGCTCATCGCTGGCGGCAGCGCCCTCGCGTTCCTCTATACCCGTGACCGCATCGGACTGCCGGCCGGGATCGGGTACGCGATGGTCACCTACGTGGCCGTGAGCGCGCTTCTCGAACGCACCCGCGCCGGTCGGCCGTTCGTGCTGGCGACGATCGCCGCTCTCGGCCTCTGCTGGTCGATCCGCAGCGCCGAAATGTATGTCGCGCTCAGAGATACCGCCTGGGATTACCGGCTGGAGTGGGACCGCGGCGACGCGGTAAACGCCGGACGCCAGAACCCGGTAATTGCGAGAATGCGACAGTCGGCACTGAGCCGGACCCCAGCCGATGCCGAACGGGATCCACGCTGGACATACAGGCTGTTCGAGCGACGGTTTTCGCCGGCGTCTGACGACTGACAACTGAGAACTGAGAACTGAGAACTGAGAACTGACCTATGACTCGACCATATTTCCTGACTGCGACAGCACTGTTCTTCCTTGCGGTCTCGATCACGACCAGCGCCCAGCGCGGAGGCGGCGCCCCCGCGGCACCGCCCCTGGTGCGTGAAAACGCCACTGAGAAGATCTCTGAACACGTGTATGTCATTCCGGACAACAACGTCGGGATGGTTCCGAACGTCGGCATCATCGTCGGCTCACGCGGAACGTTCGTCGTGGATACCGGCCTTGGCAACCGCAACGGACAGACGGTGACCAGAGAAGTCCAGAAGGTCAGCAAGACGCCCGAGCTGTATCTCGGAACGACCCACTTTCACCCCGAGCACGATCTGGGCGCCAACGGATTCCCTCCGCATACAAAAATGATCCGCTCGCAGGATCAGCAGAAGGAGATTGCGGAGCAGGGACTGGCGACCGCCGAACGGTTCCGCGGGTTCAGCCCGGCCAACGCCGAACTTCTGCAGGGCGCCGAGTTCCGCAAGGCCGACGTCTCGTTCGATCGGGAACACACCGTCGACCTCGGCGGCGTTCACGTACGCGTGCTGGCGATGGGCTACAACCACACGCGGGGCGACACCGCCTTTTTTGTCGAGCCCGACGGGGTGCTCTTTTCCGGAGACGTCGTGATGACCGCGCTCCCTAATGTGGGCAACGCGACCGTTCGGCAATGGCTCACGAGCATGAACATTTTCGAAAAGCTGCAGCCGAAGCGAATCGTGCCGAGCCATGGCCCGATGGGCGACACCGGGCTCATCGCCACTTACAAGACGCTGCTGACGACCGTGTCGGCGCGTGCCGGTGAGTTAAAGAAGCAGGGCCGATCGCTGGAAGAGGCGACAGCTGCGATAACCGCGGAGTTGCAGGCGAAATACCCCAACGGCGGAGCGCGGCTGACCAACACGATTCGCGCGGCGTACAACGAAGCGCCGTAGCGCGTATTCCGCTTCCGTGGCGCGAACCCTGCTGGGTTCGCGAGGCGAGCCTGCAAGGCTCGCCCCACATCAGCTGATCGGTTCCGGCCGCTCAGCTGACCCGTTCCCAAAATCCGGCATTAATCCTGAAGGTAAAAGCCACAGGAGGGTTTTCCCCATGTGGCGTGTAGTTACAAGCACGATTGCAGCGCTCACGCTCTTTTCGACGGTAGCTGCGGCTCAGCAGCCGTGCACGACGGATGCAAATCGCGTCGTCGCTGAGGTCTACCGTCACACGCTGGAGCGAGGCGCTGACCCAGGCGCACAGACGTGGGTGCGCCAATTAGCCAACGGACAGCTCAACGTCAAGGAAGTTGTTCGCCGAGTGGCCAAATCTCAGGAGTACATGCAGCGCTTCGGGCAGACCGAGGCAGGCGAGGGGCAGCCGTTTGAACGTGCGGTCGCTCGGCTGTATCGACACGTTCTGGCTCGTCAGCCTGACCAGGGTGGTCTGAATAACTGGACCCGCGTGGCGCAGCAGCGCGGTCTCGCGGGCGTGGTCGACGCGTTCGTCGACTCCACCGAGTACAACAACAACTTCGGCGAATGGGGCGTGCCGGGCTCCGGCGGCCTGAGGTACTGCGCGAATGGTTCCCCAGCCCCAGCCCCGCAGTCGTCGAACGTTGCACCTCGCTTCCGCGGCCTCGATGACAACGGCGACGGCGTCATCAGCCGCGCCGAATGGAACGGGAACAACGTCTCGTTCAACAACCAGGACTGGAATGGCGACGGCGTCATTTCCGGTCAGGAGCTGCGGACAGAAGGACGCCGCGCCGGGCGCCGTGCGAACGACTATGACTTCGACGCGCTCGACGTGAACAACAACAACCGCATCGAGCGTCGTGAGTGGCAGGCGCGCCTCGACGAGTTCAACCGGCTCAACACGAACGGGGACAATTTCCTGACCCGTGACGAGCTCGAGGGCGATGTCGGCGGCACCGTAGGAACCGCGGGACGCGCGCGCACCATCGCGGTCGGAGGCGATCGGCAGTGGGTTGACACCGGCATTTTCGTCAACGCCGGCGATACCGTGACGATCAACGCCAGGGGTCAGATCCGCGTGGCTCGCGATGGCGGCCTGATGACGGCGGCCGGCATCCAGTCGGGCCGGACCGACGGGGCCACGATTCCCAACGCTCCTGTGGGCGGCTTGGTTGCCCGCTTCGGTGAGACTGCGGCGATCTTCATCGGCGAGAGCCGGACGTTCAGATCTGCTCGCGGCGGCCGGTTGTATCTCGGCGTGAACGACAACTTCTTCGACGACAACACGGGCCAGTTCAACGTGACGGTCGACGTCAACTAGCTGGCTCGACGTCGGTCGATGAACGTCGAGGCGGGCCGTATGTGCCCGCCTCGACGCATGTACAGACCTATAATTGGCTGCTCCTCAATGAAGATTGCGCGACGATTCGTCGTCAGCGGACGCGTGCAGGGTGTGGGCTTCCGCTGGTTCACGCAGGACACCGCACGCCGGGAGGGTGCGATGGGCTGGGTGCGGAACCTGCCGGACGGGCGCGTCGAGGCGGTGGTCGAAGGCGAATCAGAAGCGGTGACGCGCGTCGAGCGCGCGATCCGCTCCGGCCCGCGCGGCGCACGCGTTGAAAAAGTCGACGTCGACGACGAGGAAATCGGCGGCTATCGCAACTTTACGATCGAACGTTAAGAGACCTGACCATTGATGGACCTCAAACACCGCATTCGCCACGTACCGGATTTTCCGAAAGCCGGCATCCTCTTCTACGACATCACGACGCTGCTTCGTGACGCGGTCGGCTTCAAGACGACCGTCGACCTCCTGTCTACGCCCTACGAAGGCCAGGGCATCGATGCAGTGGTCGGCATCGAAAGCCGTGGTTTCATCCTCGGCGCCGCTGTGGCGCAGCGGATTGGCGCCGGTTTCATTCCGATCCGAAAGCCGGGGAAGCTGCCGGCCAAGTCGATCCGCGAAACCTACGACCTCGAGTACGGCAAGGACGCGCTCGAGATCCATGAGGACGCCATCGGGAAGGGGCAGCGGATCCTGATCGTCGACGACGTGCTGGCCACCGGCGGCACGGCCGCCGCGGCGGTCCAGCTCGTTCGAAAGCTTGGCGGCGAACTGCACGGCCTCGCGTTTCTGATCGAACTGCTCTTTCTTAGCGGCAAACAAAAGATCGAGAAGGAGAACGTCTACTCGGTGCTGAAGTATTAAGCGTTCTAGAATGAAAGAGTCCGTCCCCGTAGCTCAGATGGATAGAGCGCGCGCCTCCTAAGCGCGAGGCCGGCAGTTCAATTCTGCCCGGGGACGCCATGAAATCTCGCGAATCGCAATGGGACGCGAGCTCATTGCGCGGGCGTCCCAAAGGTCAAGCGATGGCGGAGGCGCTCACCGTCGCCGGCTATCGACCGGCCGAGGCTCGCCGCAGCTGATGCCTTCCGTCTCAGAAGAGAGTCCTTAGGCACGGGTAACTAACCACCAGAGGGCTTTGTATACTTGCGCCGAAAGCAAGGAGGTTCACGAAGCCCATGCGCGCACCGGATGCTCTTGGCTGTCTGACCGGTCTGTTTCTCTTCGCATCCATCGGCCTTCACGGCCAGGCTCCGGCGCAGCTCGAATTCGAGGTCGCGTCCGTCCGCCCGTCAGCCCCCTTACCGCCTCGCGGTCGGGGCGGGCTGGCCACGATCACCCCGGAGCGACTGACCTATCAATGGGCCACATTTGAGCGGCTGCTGATGGATGCCTATGACGTCCAGCGCGACCAGATCAAAGGACCGGCCTGGGTGACCGCAAGGGCCGTTGACGGTGCTCCGCTCTTCGACATTTCGGCCAAGGTTCCGCCGGGCGCAACGAAGGAGCAGGTGGCGACCATGCTGCAGAACCTGCTGAAGGTTCGCTTCAAGCTGGCCGTGCACCATGAGCGCGCCGAGGAGTCCAGCTTCGCGCTGGTGGTGGCGAAGGGAGGGCCGAGGCTCAAGGCGAGCGCCGGGCCTCCGCGGGAGTCCGAACGGAACCCTACCGAAAAGGGGCCGGTCAATCTCCAGATGCAGAAGGACGGCTTTCCCGAGCTGTTTCCTGGGAAAAACATGGGCGGGACGTTCACGAACGGGACGGCGCGCATCCGTTTCCGCGACTATCCGCTGTCCGATCTCGTCGAGCAGTTTTCATTTGCGCTTGCCACACGCTTGATCGACAAGACAGGTCTGACCGGAAGGTACGACTTCACGCTGGAGTTCACACCGCCGGAGACCGGAACGAACGTGGGGATGCTGGCGACGCTGCCGCTGAATCCCGGGCAGGTGGCTCCGCTGAAGGGTGGACCGAACCCCGGGCAGCTGGACTCCTTGTCTACGGTTTCGTCGGCGATGGAGCGGCAGCTCGGGCTGAAGCTGGAAGCCACCAGGATCGCGATCGACACTCTGGTGATCGATTCTGTCGAGAGGACGCCGACCGACAACTGAGCGTTGCTAGCCGGCTCGAATTGAATGCGCACGGCGCGCGACATCCGAGCTGCGCCCGAGCGGTCCGGGTCATCGACCGTGGCTACGCCGGAAAGTGCGGCGAGCAAGCGCTGTATCTCCGGTCGACCCATCGCTTCACGTAGGCCCGACTGACGCGCTGTTAAGTGTCGCGATCCCCGGCGCGCAATAGCGCCTGGCTCGTGGTCTCTCTGAGGTGTTGCACGTCCGACTGGCCTCTTATTCAAGGGAGAACTCGCCAGTGACGGTGACGGCGGTGCGCGAAGGCGAAGGAAAGCTCCGGTGATACGATCGACGCCGGAACATTCAGCCCGCCGTGCGCTGTCACGGTGACTGGATCGCGGGCCGGTCACGTTTGCGAGCGTGACTGGCCCAGCTATTTTCTCCGCCGCGTCGGCGGCGGATCAACTTCAAACGGACGGGCTACGCGGCGACGACGCCGGCGATCGGAAGCACGGTGATAACCCCGGCGTTTGGAGCAATGTCCCTCCGGGGACGCCACGAAATCCGCGCGGTTGTGGCTTCCGACAATCCCTTCGAGAATCCCACCGCCCCGACTGCGCCGACGCGGCGCGCCGCTATACTTCACGCCGTGCGCCTAACCGCCGCCGGCGCCGCGATGATCGTGCTGAGCGTCGCGATCTGCGCCCAGGGCCCGGACTCGGCGACGGGTGCCATCACGTATACCGACGTCCAGCCGCTGTGGGACACGCTGCGGCCCACGCTTCCGGCGGCCGTTCGTCAGGCGACCGCTGCGACCATTGCCGAGACGTGGCGCCTGTGGGTACGCCAGCACGATGCGGCCATCCGCGCCCGCGTGGCCCGCGGCGACGAAGATTCACTCGTCAATTTGTGGCTGTTTGGCACGAGCTTCACGGCACAACCGCCCGCCCGGCCGCGAGACGTCGAGCGCTACGGCGCAGGCGCAACGCTGGCGCAGATTGCCGATCGCCGCTTCGATGATTTGGTCGCAGCAATGCGTTCACCCGGCGCGAACGATCGCGTGCGCTGGGCAGCGTCGACGCTCGGCAGGCGCGGCATCGATCTGGCGTCGGCCGCGGGCGGCCGTGCCGCGCGTGAGTTTGTCAACGACATTGGAAAGCGAATGCTGTCCGAAAGCGCCGATTTCTCGCGTGTGCTCGAGTCGCCGAACGCGGCTGCCGATCCACTCGCGTGGATGGCGCGCTACGCGAGCCTGTACCACGATCGTGGCCTGTCGTCGGATACCTCGATTCTTTCGAGCTACGCCGTTGATCACGCGCTGGCGGCGCTCGGCACATCAGGTCTGCTGGCCGGCGGAATTCGGCGGGTCGCAATCCTCGGCCCCGGCCTTGATGTCATCAACAAGGCAGATGGCCACGATTTCTATCCCGTGCAGTCGATACAGCCGTTCGCCACTGTCGATTCGCTGCTCCGGCACGGTCTCGCGCGCGCCGGCGAGCTGTCGATTACGACGTTTGACCTCAGCGCTCGAGTCAATGAGCACCTGACGGCCGCGCGCGATCGCGCTCGCGAGGGAACCGGCTACCTGCTTCACCTGCCGCTCGGCGAGGGTGAGCGGTGGAGCCGCGGTCTGGAGCAGTATTGGGCGCGCGCGGGCGATCGTGTCGGCGAGACGGTCCGTGCTGCCGCTGCGCCACGGACGGCCGGCTCCGTGAAGGTTCGCGCGGTGGAGGTTCGCCCGGATGTCGTGCGTTCCGTCGTGCCGCTCGACCTCAACATTGTCCTGGAGCGGCTCGAGCCGCTCGCGGATGATCAGCGGTTCGATCTGGTGATCGCGACGAACGTGTTCGTGTACTACGAGTCTTTCGAGCAGGTGCTCGCGCTGGTGAACATCGGCCGCATGCTGCGGCCGGGCGGCGTGCTCTTGTCGAATCAGGCGGTCCCAGCGGTGCCCCCGCTCGCACCCCCCGTCGGCAACGCTGCCGTGACGTTCAGCGACCGGCAGTTCGACTACGTGTTCTGGTACCGCAGGCAGTGACTTGTCTGCGGAATCGTGCTACAAGCGCCATTCGCGGGAGATCGTGAGGGATGGAAGCCGGATCGGCCGGACCGGCAGAACAGGAGACTCGGTCATGCGTGCAGGTTTTAGCTTCGGGATCGTCCTTGTGGCCCTCTGCCTGTTGCCGTCGACGGCGCTGGCCCAGGGATCAATTACAGGCCTGGTGCGTGACTCCTCCGGCGCCGTGCTGCCAGGTGTCACGGTGGAGGCGTCCAGCCCCGCGCTGATCGAAAAAGTCCGGACCACGACGACGGACAGCAGCGGCCTCTACCGTATCGAGGATCTCCGACCCGGCACCTACGTCGTCACGTTCACCCTGTCCGGCTTCGGCCCGGTGCGGCGGGAGGATATCGTGCTCTCGGGATCGTTTGCCGCATCGGTGAACGTCGATCTGAAGGTCGGTGCGCTCGCCGAAACGGTCACCGTCACGGGCGAGACGCCTATCGTGGACGTAACCAATGCGAGGCAGCAGAGCGTCCTCGATAACGAAACGATCGCGGCGATTCCGACTGCACGCTTGTATCACAGCCTCGTGGCACTCGTGCCGGGTGTCACGCTGTCCGGCAACCAGGATGTTGGCGGTCTTGCCGGACCGCTGACCGTCACGTTTGCGATGCGCGGCGGTCCGGGCAACGAAGGACGCCTGACGGTTGACGGTCTCTCGCTCGGCGCCTCACTCAACGGGACGGGCGTGTCGTATACCGTCGCCGACGTGGGCAATGCGCAGGAGGTGGTATTTTCCACGTCGGGCGGCCTCGGTGAAGCCGAAAACGCCGGCCCGGCGATGAACCTCGTGCCGCGACAGGGCGGCAACCGATTGTCGGGAACGTTCTTCGCCAACGGCGCCAACGACTCGTTCCAGAGCAGCAATTTCGACGATCGGATCCGCGACGCGGGCCTGCGCGCGCCGAACAAGTTGGCGAAGATCTGGGACATGAGCGCGGCCGTCGGTGGACCGATCCGGCCCGATCGCGTCTGGTTCTTCTCGGCCACCCGCTACCAGGGCAACGATCGCGTCGTCGGCGGCATGTTCCGCAACCGCAACGCGGGTAACGTCAATGCGTGGACCTACGTGCCCGACGACAGCCAGCAGGCGGTGGCCGACAGCAGCTGGAAGAACGTCAGCGTGCGTCTGACGTGGCAGGCCACGGCGCGCAACAAGTTCAACTTCTACTGGGACGAACAGCGGAACTGCACGCAGTGCACCGACGGTGGCACCGCGACGACCGCGCCGGAGGCGCGCGGCAACAACCAGTCGCCGCCTCGCGTACAGCAGGTGACGTGGACATCGCCGGCGACGCAGCGCCTGCTCTTCGAAGCGGGATTCGGCACCAACTTGATTCTCGGGTACGGTCCGACGCCGAACCTCGAGAACAGCGGCGTGATGATTCCCGTGCAGGAGCAGTGCTCTGCCGGATGCGCGAACAACGGCGGTATCGCGAACCTGAACTACCGGGCGAACAGCTGGTACTACGCCGACAGCACGGTCATGAACTGGCGCGGCGCAGGCGCATTCGTGACGGGTCAGCACAACGCCAAGATTGGCTACCTTGCTCAGTTCATCGATAACAAATTTCCCAATCCACGACAGAACGACAGGTGGCTCAGCTATCGGGTGAATAACGGGATTCCGAACCGCCTGACGATGACCGCGGGCCCAGGCCGTGTGCACACCAACGTCTACACCGCTGCGTTCTACGCCCAGGATCAGTGGACGATCAACCGGCTCACGCTGTCGGGGGGAATCCGTTACGACCACGTGTGGAGCCGCTTCCCGCGGCAGCAACTCGGGCCGAACCCGTTCGTCCCCGTCGCGATCGTCTATGAGCCGTCCGACGGTGTGTCGTACGACGACATCACGCCCCGCGTGGGCGCCGCGTACGACCTGTTCGGCAATGGTAAGACGGCGATCAAAGTGAACGCCGGCAAGTACCTTGCTGCTGCGGACGGCAGCTCGATCACCGGCGGTCTGCTCAACCCGCTCTCGCGCGTCTCGACGACGGCGAACCGGACGTGGACCGACGCGAACACGAACTGGCGGCCTGACTGCGACCTGCTGAATCCGCAGGCGCAGGACCTGCGTGCGTCCGGCGGCGACTTCTGCGGCCAGAGCAGCAACCTGAACTTCGGGCGGCCGGTCTTCAGCACGACCTTCGATCCCGACACGTTGACGGGCTGGGGCAAGCGCGCGTACGACTGGAACTTCGGCGTCCAGGTGCAGCAGGAGCTGCTGCCGCGCGTCTCGGTGAACGTCGGCTACTTCCGCCGCATCTTCGGCAATTTCTTCGCGATCGACAACCGCGCGACGGTGGCGTCGGACTACAACACGTTCAGCGTCATCGCGCCTTCTGATCCGAGGCTGCCGAACAGCGGTGGGCAGACGATCGCCGGGCTGTACGATGTCGTGCCGACACTGTCGGGCGTCACAGACAACTACCAGACGTTTGCCGACGTGTACGGCCACCGCCGCCGCCATTGGAATGGTGTGGAGGTCAACTTCACGGCCCGGGTCCGTGGAGGCCTGACGTTCCAGGGTGGCACCAGCACCGGCCGGCGCATAGACGACACGTGCGAAATCCGCGCCGCGCTGCCGGAAACCGCGACGCTGGATCCCTATTGCCACATCGAGCCGCCGTTCCTGACGGACTTCAAGGGCCTCGGGTCGTACACGATTCCGCGCATCGACGTGCAGGTCAGCGGAACGTTCCAGAGCCTTCCGGGG
>JBOGIQ010000114.1:0-16193 GCA_050742535.1 Vicinamibacterales bacterium
TCGAGGAACTGGCCCAGTCGTCGCAGCAGCGCTCGCGCGGGGCCCGTCGTCACGCGCGCAGCGTACCGGACCCGTCGCACAAGTACAAGCGCTATCTGCTCTACAGGTCGCGATCAATCTGACAAAGTAGTGTTAGGCGACGCACCTACCAAGGCAACCCAGGCAACCCAGTCCACCTAGGCAACCCAGTCCAGCTAATACAATCGCGGTGTGAACATCACCATCGCGGGCGCTGGCGTCATCGGGTGCGCCATCGCTCACGAACTGGCGGCACGAGGCGCGCGTGTGCGCGTGCTCGACAGCCGTGGACCAGGTGGCGGGGCCACGCGCGCGTCGGCCGGAATCCTCGCGCCATACATCGAAGGACACGACCCGGCGATGCTCGCGCTCGGTGTCCGCAGCCTCGATCTCTACGAGGAGTTCATTCGCCGCGTCACGCACGACTCCGGCCAGGAGGTCGAATATGAGCGGAACGGCACCGTCGAAGTCGCGTTGACGCTCGACGAAGCGATGGCGCTGCGGCGGCGCGCGCGCACACTGGCCGGGACCGGCATCGACCATTCGCTGCTCGATGCGGGCGACGTCCGGCGTCTCGAACCGGAGATCGCTCCTGCCGCCGTTG
Organism: Vicinamibacterales bacterium; assembly: GCA_050742535.1. GTDB lineage: Bacteria > Acidobacteriota > Vicinamibacteria > Vicinamibacterales > UBA2999 > Gp6-AA40. Next base: position 623 of record JBOGIQ010000114.1, read on the forward strand.
CCGGGCTGCACGTCCGCGCGCACGGATATGTCGCTGCCGCAGAGTTGACGCGCGCGTTGACAACGGCAGCCATGCGGCATGGCGCCACGTTTGATGTTGGAACCGTGGCTTCGGTCGACAGTGATTCTGTCGCTCGAGTTCGCACCGCCGATGCGGTGATCGAGAGCGATGCCGTGATCGTTGCCGCGGGCAGCTGGTCGACCGGCCTCGGCGGTGTCGACGTCGTCCCGGAGGCGGTCAAACCGATCCGCGGCCAGCTGCTCCAGCTGCGGCTGCCGAGCCGATGTGCCGAGCGGGTGATCTGGGGCAGCGACTGCTACCTCGTGTCGAGGCGTGACGGCAGCGTGCTGGCGGGTGCCACGGTTGAGGATGTCGGCTTCGACGAGCGCGCCACTTCGTCCGGCGTCCAGGAGCTGCTCGCGCGGGCCCTGGCGTTGATGCCGGCACTGCGCGAGGCCGCGTTCGAGGAGGTCCGGGTCGGCCTGCGGCCCAAGACGCGCGACGAGTTGCCGGCGGTCGGCGCTTCGTCGACAATGCCGCACGTGTTCTACGCCACTGGGCACTATCGGAACGGCGTCCTGCTCGCCCCCCTCACCGCGCGCCTCGTCGCCGATCTGGTTCTCGACGGAAAGGCGGACGAGAGCCTCAGGCGCCTCGAACCGCGGCGGCTCGGGCTGTGACTGTTACCCTCAAGAAGTTCTATACGTCGCGCGAAGTGGCGGCCATGACCGGGCTGAGCGCGCGGCAGCTGCAGTGGTGGGATTCGCGCCGCCTGTTTACCGCGGCGCGCGCCACGCAACGCACGGAAGCCGGCGGCTTCACCGAGCGCCGCTATACGCCGCTCGACGTCCTGGAACTGCAGGTGCTGGCCGATCTCCGCCGGCGCGGCTTCTCGATCCCGCGCCTTCGCCGCCTGCTGACGGCCTTGCGCGACGTGTTCGGTGTCCGGCTCTACGAGGCAATCGGCGACGACGGGCCGATGACGCTCTTCCTCGCCGGCGATCAGCTCTACGCCAGAACGGTGGACGGACGGTTCTTCAACCTCGACGCGCCGGCGCAGCCGCTGCTCGTGCTCGGCGAGGAGTTGTCGCTGCGGCCGCTGACCGCGCGCGAGCGCAGGCGCCGCCCGGCGCAGCGGGTCAAGAAGAGTGCTAGCGGATTGGAAAAACCTTCTCGAGGTCGTCGGCCGGACGCGCGATAACGTGCACGCCAATCAGCTCGCCGACGCGCCGGGCTGCCGCCGCGCCCGCGTCGGTTGCCGCCTTCACTGATCCCACGTCTCCGCGAATAAGTGCCGTTACCAGCCCGGCGTCCACTTTCTGCCAGCTGACCAGCACCACGTTGGCGGTCTTCAGCATCGCGTCGGCGGCTTCGATCATGCCGACCAGGCCGCGGGTTTCGATCATGCCGAGTGCGTCGCCGACGTCGGGTTTCGGTGCTGTCTTGGGTTCGCTGGGCAAGCGGACGGATCTTACCATCCCTCCCGCTGCCGCAACGCCGTAATGTGCGCGACATGATGGCGTGAATGCCAGCCGTACATCTGCACCTGCCAATCGAGCGTGATCGGCTCGGGATACTCCGGGTGCACGAATGTTCGCTGCCACTGATCGTCCGTCATCGTTCCGTAGATGGCCATCCATCTGGCGTGCAGGCTGCGCACGAGTTCGAGTGAAACGGCGACCGGAAGCCGCACATCGGCGAGCGCCGCGAACTTCTTCTCGTCGTACGCCGCGATGGTCGGACGATCTTCGGTCAAGGCGAGTTTCAGCCGGACGAAGGCATTCATGTGGCTGTCGGCGACGTGATGCACCACCTGCCGCACCGTCCAGCCGCCCGGGCGGTACGGCGTATCGAGCTGTGCTTCGTTCAAGCCCAGAACAGCGGTGGCGAGGTGTCCCGGCAGCGCGCCGATGTCCGCGACGGCGCGTCGCCGTACGTCGGCTGACGGCGGTTGCGCGGAGAAACGGCCAACGGGGTAGCTCAGATCGTCGATGACTGTGGTCATGAGGTCTTTTACACCTCCGGCAGCTCGAATTGGCAGCAGTACAATCGTCCGTTCCCATGCCGCTCGTCGTCGCCGAAGGGGCGCTTCTCGACCACATCTTCGACAATACCTGTCCGATCTGGAACGAGGGACTCACCCGGACGGCATATGGCCAGTGGAACCTCGCGCAGCTGAAGACGGCATGGGGCAGCCGCCATCTCCAGCGATTCGCCCTGCTCGACGAGCAGGGAAACCTGCTGGCCAGCGCCAAGCGATACCGCCATGACGTCCGCCTTGACGGGCGCGAGGGGTGGATGGCCGGCATCGGTGCCGTTTTCACGCCCGTCGAGGCCAGGGGCCGCGGCCATGCCTCCCGGCTGATCGAGATGCTGGTTGCGCGAGAGCGCGCAGCCGGAGCGCTGCTGGCAGGACTCTTTTCGGAAATCGGCGCTGCGTTTTACGAGCGGCTTGGCTTTCGCACCGTTCCGCTCGACGAGGTGACGGTCACGCCCAGGCTGCAAGGGGGCTCGCCGGCGATGCTCGTGCGCTCGGGTGTGGAGCGAGACCTTCCCGACATCGCGGCCTTGCACGCCGCGCGAACGGCGGGTGTCCGGTTTGCGCTCCGCCGCGACGCACCGGTCATCCACTATGCGCTGACCAAGAAGCGGCTGCTGGCCGGGCTCGGTCCACCGGGACTGCGCCAGGTCGAGTTCTTCGTCACCGAAGAGGGAGCGTCGGCTGTTGCCTACGTGATTCTGTCCGAAAACGCGAATGGCTGGACGCTGGAGGAGGCAGGCGATTGCGATCCGGCCGGCGCGCGCATCGGCGCGATGCTGCAGGTGCTGATGGCGCGCGAGCCGGCGCATCGCACGCCGCTCATCCGCGCCTGGTGGCCGCGGTCGATGCCGGTGCCGCCGCAGATCGAGCTGACGGATCGCGGCCAGTCGCGCGACATCTTCATGGTGCGCCCGCTGGCGGACGTCGCGGTGCCTGAAACCGCGGACGACGTGTTCTATTGGCGGAGTGATTATTTTTGAAGGGTGAAAGGTCAGATTGTTCAACGCTGAATCAGCCGCAAGTCGATCGCGCGCCGCTCGCCCTCTCTCAGCGAAAACCGCGCCGCTCGATCGCGCATCCGCTTCAGGAATTCCGGATCGGTCTCCTCGCCGTCCTCGAGGTAGTCCACGGCGACGGCGCGATAGTCCAGACCCGGCGGCAGGCCGCGGATCTGGAACGTCCCGTCCTCTTTGGCGCGCACGCCGCGCACGTACCGCGACGGATACGTCCACTTCGACTCATCGTCTGTGAAGATCACCACTGTCGCGTCCGGGTTCGCATCGGTCGGTGCGAAGGACCCGGACGTCACCGATCCCGCGAGCTCGGTCACGCGGTCGGTGAGCACGACGCGGACATTGCTGCCGCGGTCGGTCGAGAGGTCAATCGGGCGATCGCTGACGTCCATGTCGTCCAGAAAGATCCCCTTGACCGCCCAGTTGTCCGGCAGCCCTTCGACCGCCAGCGACGATCGTCCCGCCAGTGCCAGCACCAGCTTTGCGTCGCGCAGACCGTCCGCCCCGTCGTGCATCATGGTCATCGAGTCGGACGTGCCGCTGTCTGCGGCTCGAACGCTGATCCGTGTCGGCGGCAGCCGGGCCGTCACTCCCTGATCGCCGACGACAGTCACGGTGACTGTGCCACTGGGCGCGGTGGCTACTGTGAGCCCGGCGATGTCGCCGTCCACCGCGACAGGCATGGATGCCGTTTCAAAAACCGGCCTGGTGGGCGGAGCAGTGAATCGCTGGGTCTGAATGTCGAACGGGATGGAGAGATTCGGTCGTGTCTGCGCGATGAGGGTGAACGATCCCGGCGGCACACCAATGATGTCGAAGGTGCCGTCGGCCGCGGCATCGTCCATGAGCCGCAGCGGACCCACGCCGGCGCCGACGCCGCTGGCGGCGGCGAAGTCCAGGTCGCGCGCCACCAACGTCACCATCGCTCCGGCGGCGGGGGTGCCCGACGAGGTGAGCACCGTGCCGGTGACGCGTGCCGTCGTCAGGGTGGTCAGCTGCATGTCGGCGCGCGCTTCACCGCTCACGTCCACCGTGATCCGCTGCGCCAGATCGCGGTTTGCGGTCCCGGGGAAGAAGATGGGCGCGCCGAGTCCCGGCACTGCGTTGCCAATGGGCCGGCCTGCACGGTCTTCGACACGACGTGGAGTCGCCGTCACGTAGTAGTCGCCGGGCGGCAGGCCGTAGAGGCGGTAGGCACCGGTGTCATCCGTCATGTCGGCTGCGCCAACGGCCTGTAGACCCGGCTGTCCCTGCACCATGCGCCGCCGCAACGCCTGGACTCGCGCCCCCAGCATCGGCTCGCCGGCCGCGTCGTAGATCCGTCCGGCGATCGCGCCTGCGCGCGGCAGCCGGACGTCCGCGGCCGCCCGCTCGCCCTGCTCCACTCTGATCGTCGCGCGCCGCTCGAACGGCCGCCGCTGGCCGAAATACAGCGGGACGAACCCCGTCTTGGAGACGTGCAGCGTAAATGTGCCCGCGGGCAGATCGCGCACGAGGTATCTGCCTTCGGCGTCAGTCGTCGCCAGGCGGGTCAGGCCGCTCTCGCTGATGGCTCGAACCTCGGCACGGCGCAGCGGACCACCGGTGTTCGACGTCACGCGGCCGCCGATCGACGCAGTCAACGGATCGACACGGACGGGTACCGGCCGACGCTGCTGCGCCCAGGCCACCGAGGCACTGCTTGCCAGCACCAGCGAGAACAGAGCGGCGAGGTACGGCACTCTCATGGCTGAAGCACCTTCAGGTCCAGCGTGCGCTTCTCTTCGGCGGCCAGGTCGAACGTGGCCGCCTGGCTCTGAACCTGCTGCAGGAAGTCCGGATCGTTCTCCTGTCCCGGGTCGAGGTCCTTGACCGCAACCGCCAGATACCGCTGGCCCGGCGGAAGGCCGGCAATGCGGAATCGTCCGCGCGCGTCAGCCTGCGCGCTGCGCATGCGGCGAGGCGTCCATTGAGTCGAATCGGCGGGGAACACCACGACGTATGCACCGGGCCCGTCGGCGCCGCCAATGGTTCCACTCAGATCGGTCACCCGGTCGGTGACCAGCACCGTTACCGGAACCCCTTGCTCGCGGCCGATGTCGATGGCGGCGTCGCTGGCGTCGAGGCTGCCGCCAAGCTGCACTGCCTTCACGGCCCAGCCATCGGGAACCGACGCGTCGAGCGTGAATGGGCCCGGCGGCGCCTGCATTTCGAACGTCGTTCCCGTGACGCTGGCAAACGTTCCTTCGGCGCCGGCGCGACGCGGGCGCGCCACGATCTCGATTCCCTCCGGAATGGCGCGCCGCACCCCGGCGTCAGCGGCGATGGTCCCGCGGAGCGTCCCTGGCTTCGCGGTCAGCACGGAAACCCCCTCGATGTCTGCGCCGGCGATCGTGACCGTCACCGCGCCGATTTCAGCAATGGAACTTGGGCTGGAGCGGACTTCGGCGATGAGCGTGTAAGTCCCGGGCGGGATGTCCGCCATCAGGAAGCTGCCGTCCTCGCGCGTTACCCCGCCGGCGCCGAAAGACATTCCCACGTCGCCCGCCTCCGCGGCCAGGCTCAGAAATGCCTCCGCCGGCCGGCCCTCCGAGGTCGCGACGAAGCCGCTCACGCGAGCGGTGCGGACCGGAAGCAGGGCGAAGTCGACCGTGGCCTCGGCGGCGGACGTCACGCGAACCTTCTGGGCCAACGCGAAATCCGGAGTGCCTGGATAGAAGGTCGGCGCCAGAGTTGTCTGCACCACCGAGTCAGGCGGGGCAAGGCGCGCGCTTGCCGTGACGAAGTATTCGCCGGCGGGAAGGCTGTGCACGCGGAATGCGCCGGTATCATCCGTTGAATCCGCCTCGCCGACCTGCTCGAGATACCGCCGGTTACGCACCATCGTCGGTCGCAGCACAGAGACACGAGCCGCCGTGATCGGTTCGCCGTATTCGTCGAAGATGCGGCCGACGATCGCGCTGGCCCGCGTGAGTGGAATCTCCACGCCGACCTGCTGTCCGACGGAGAGAGAGATGGGCTGCTCGCGGCCGAACGGCCGCGACTGTCCGAACTTCCGGCTGATGTAGCCGGTGCGCGAGACGGTGATCTGCCATGACCCCGGTTCGAGGCCGCGCAGTTCGAAGCGGCCCCGGTCGTCAGTGACCACTTCGCGCGGAAAGCCCATCCCGCTGACCGCGGAGACGATGGCGTTTCGCAGAGGCACGCCGGACTCGGCAGCGGTGACCCTGCCCGTGATTGCTGCCGGCTGGACTGCCTGACTGGTTGTTCGTGTGTCGCGTGGCGGGCGTGCCTGTTGCCCCGCCGCGGTGTCGAGTGCAGCGAGAACAACGGCGAGGGCGGCGAGTGCGCGCCTCATCGAACCACCAGAGGCAGATCCAGGACCTTCTGATCGCCGGCCGACAAGGAGAACGTGGCGGCGGCCGCCTTCGCACGCTGGAGGAAATCCGGATTCTGCGGCTCGTCCTGCTCGATGAAATCGACCGCCACGGCCAAGTATCGCTGGTGGGGCGGCAGGCCGCTGACGGTGAACTGACCGCTTTCCGTGAGGCGCGCTGTTTTGACGAACCTGGAGGCGGCGGTCCATTTCGCCGGATCGTCCGCGAACACCACCACGGTTCCTCCCTTGACGGCGCGGTCCGATCGGACGGTACCGGTGACCTGCGTCACGCGGTCGGTCAGCTCGACGCGCATCGACACGCGATCGGCGGGACGGAACTCCGCGGCAATGTCGGAGATGTCGATTCCGTTTGCCGTCACCGACTTGACCATCCAGCCTGCCGGCAGTGATTCGAAACGGAAGGTGTAGACGCCCAGCAGCCCCGCCAGCTCGAACGTTCCATTGGCGTTGACATCGCCGCGGGGCATGAACGTCGCCAGCGAACTGTCCGCCGGGACGGCGGTGACGCGTATCCGCGCGTCCGGCAGCTTCATGCCGTTGTCGGAGACGACCAATCCCTGTATCGCCGCGGCGGAGCCCGTGACGATCGTCAGTCCGGTGATGTCGCTGCCGTCAACCACGATCGGCATCGACGCGACTTCGGGAGGCGTCGCACCGACGTTCGGACCGAGCACGTTGAGCAGGTAGTCTCCCGGCGGGACGCTTGTCAGCGTAAATGTGCCGTCGGTTCCCGATCCGTTCCGGCCGCCGCTGGGACTGAACGCTTGGAGACGGCTGTGCAGGCTGATCGTCGCCCGAATTGGCTGGCCATTCGACCCCACGACCCTGCCGGCTATCCGTGCCGCGCGGGCGGGGACGACCGCGAGGTTAATACCCGACTGTTCTTCGCCCAGCCCGAGGGTGATCCTCTGCGCGTCCGCCAGCGTCACGGTTCCCGGGTAGTAGGTTGGCGCGTACGACCGTCTCTCACCGTTGCTGAGCGTTACTTGTCCACTGATACTGATCGATTCAGCCTTCAGGATGCTTCCCGGGTCCCCGTCGGGACTGATGACGATCATCCTCGCCGCCGATGGATCGTTCAGCGACACGTAGTACTGACCTGGCGGCAGGTTGTAGATCCGATACGCGCCGTTGTCGTCGCTGGGAACAGGTACACCCGTCCGCGTTGTCCGGATCCCTTGTGCCGTGTTCTGAACGCGAAGCGCGGTGACGTTCGCGCCGGCGAGCGGATCGCCAAACTCGTCAACCACACGGCCCGCAATCGCGCCACCGCGCGAAAGCCTGAAGTCGGCGACGAACTGCTGGCCGTCGTCGAGGACAATCGGGTCGGTTGTGGCGAACGCGCTGCGTTGGCCGAACTGCTGGTCTATGTATCCCGTCTTTGACGCACGCAGCGTCCATCGGCCGGCGGCAAGGTTGCGAAGCTCGAATGCGCCGTTGTCGTCGGTCTGTGTGTTGCGTCCCGCTTCCACCCCGCGTTCGGGGACGTATACAGCGACGATTGAGGCTCGCCTCACTGCTGTGCCCGTCGTTGCGCTGACGACGCGACCGCGGATGACTGCGGTGCCGGCAGGCACTTGTGGCCTGCGGCCGCGCTCGCGGTCGTCGTCGCGCGGTGCAGGCGGAGCGCCCTGACGACCACGGCCGCCCGATGGGCCTTGCGCTGCCCCTGGTCCACCCTGCCGCTGCGCCAGCAGCGACGGACTGACCGCGACCGACGCGGCGACGGCGAGGACAACGGCGAAGCGGGTGAAGAAACGCATGTGGAACAGGACCCGACGCGTAGTGTCCGCCTTCAGGCGAACGGGGCGATCACGAGTATAGACATCCGCGGAGGGTCCGTGGCCGGGGCCGCGTTGTTAAATTTCTGCGGCAACTACAGTGTTTGCCGCGAGTCGCCCGCTGGCGCCGGTGAGAAATCCGCCGGGATGGGTGCCTGCCCCGCACAAATACAGTCCGGCGACCGGGGTCGCGTAGCGCGCATGGCCCAGAAGCGGACGCATCGTGAACAGCTGGTCGAGCGTCAGCTCGCCGTGGAAGATATGTCCACCAGCCAGACCGTAGTCGCGCTCGAGGTCCAAGGGCGTGACGACCTGCGCGGCGACGACGTGAGACCTCACGCCGGGCGCGTATCGGTCGAGCACGTTGAGGACGTTTGCGAGGAGGACGTCGCGCGCGGTGGTCCAGTCCGCGCGGAGCGTGCGCGGCGCGTAATGGACGTAGACGGAGGCGACGTGCGCGCCCGCCGGCGCAAGGCTGCCGTCAACGATCGACGGGATCGTCAGTTCCAGCCACGGCTCCGCCGAGAGCTCCCCGTACTTCGCATGGTCGAACGCGCGCTCGAGGTAATCGAGATCGGGACCGATCTGGATTCGCCCGCTCAAGGCGCCCGCCGCGCAGCCAAAGTCAGGGAGCGAGGCCAGGGCGAGGTTGACCTTCGCCACGGTGCCGGCTGCCCGGTAATGCTGCATCTTCGCGGAGAAATCCGGCGACAGCTCCGACGGTTCGATCAATCGAAGGAACGTCGTCTTCGGGTCCGCGCCGGAGACGACGATGTCGGCGTTGAGCGTCTGGCCCGCGGCCACGACCGCGCGCACGGCGTTCTCGCGCACGACGATTCGTTCGACAGGAGTGGACGTGCGGATATCGGCGCCCGCGGCCCGGGCCGCCGCGGCCAGCGCACGTGTCGCGGCCCCGGGGCCGCCCTTGACCCGCAACGCCGCACCACCAGCCAGCTGCCGGTGCGCCTCGCGCATCAGCAGCGTCAGGGAACTTCCGGCTGAGCGGGGGCCGAACATCGTGCCCGTGAGCGCGGGCGCCGCGATCGTCGCTCGCACCAGTTCGTGCTCGAACCATTCGTGAACGAGATCGGCGACGGGCATCGGCCCCCAGCGCAGCAGGCGGTGCGCGTCACGCCTGCCGAGCGACCGGAACGCGCGCGCGGTCTTCAGCAGGTTCCACAAGTCCGTGGCGCCTGGCTTGTCGATGGGCGGCGGGACATATTCGAAAGCGCTGGCGAGGACCGATGCGGCCCGCTGGATCGACGTGTGAAACGCCGGAAACGCGTCGGCGTCCCTTCCGCTGAACGACGTGATGCTCGCGCGCGTCTGCTCGGGGCTCTCGTCGATGAGCAGATGTCCCGCCGGCGAGAGCGAACACACGCGCGCGGGCGTGCGAAGCACCTCGAAGCCGTGACGGGTCAGATCCATCTCGCGGACGAGGCGCTGCTGCAGCAACACTTCGTGCGTCAGCGCCGGACAGTGGAAACCCGGATGGATCTCGCTCGTCATCGCGCCGCCGCCGACCTCGGCTCGCGCCTCGAGCACGATTGGTTTCACGCCGGCCCTGGCGAGATAGAACGCCGCCGTGAGGCCGTTGTGGCCCGCGCCGATGACGACGGCCGTCTTCATGTGCGCCGATCCGCCAGGATGCGCATCGCGGCGTTTCGCCCCGGCGCGCCCATGATGCCACCGCCCGGATGCGTGGCCGAGCCGCACATGTAGAGGTTGTCCACCGGCGTGCGGTACTGCGCCCAGCCCGGAGCAGGCCGCAGGAAAAAGAGCTGCTCCAGCGTGAGCTCGCCCTGGAAGATGTTCCCCTCCGACAGGCTCCACTCACGCTCGAGATCCAGTGGTGTCACCACCTGCCGATGGCGGATGATCCGGCGGATGTTCGGCGCGTACTCCGCCAGCGTGTCGATCACCGTGTCGCCGAACGCCTCGCGCTGCTCGTCCCACGTCCCTTCCTTCAGTGCGTAGGGCGCGTACTGCACGAAGCACGACATCACGTGCTTGCCGGGCGGCGCCACGCTCGTATCCGTGAGCGACGGGATGACGATGTCCATGTAGGGACGCCGGGAAAAGCGACCGTACTTCGCATCGTCGTAGGCGCGCTCCATGTAGTCCACGCTCGGCGAGATCGAAATCGCGCCGCGCAGGTGCGGGCCGGCTCCCTTCAGTGCCGTGAAGTCCGGCAGCGCATCGAGCGCCAGATTCACTTTCGCCGACGATCCGCGGAACTTGTAGCGGCGGATGTCCTCGACGAACTCATCGGGCAGGAGATCGGGATCGAGCAGACGCTGGAACGTCAGGCGCGGATCGACGCTCGATGCGACGACCGTGGCGCGAATGTCGTCTCCATTGTCGAGCACGACCCCGTCAACCTTGTTGCCGCGCACGAGAATCCGGCTGACCGGCGCCTGCGTCCGGATTTCGACGCCGGCGGCGCGGGCCGCATCGGCGATCGCGTTGGAAATCGCGCCGGTGCCGCCGCGCGCGAGCCCCCACGAGCGGAACGCGCCGTCGATCTCGCCCATGTAGTGGTGCAGCAGCACATATGCCGTTCCCGGCGATCGCACGCCGAGAAACGTTCCGATGATGCCGGACGCCGACATCGTCGCCTTGAGCACGTCCGTCTCGAACCACTGATCGAGAAAGTCCACCGCGCTCATCGTCATCAACTGCACCTGGTTGTACTGGTCCTGCGGCGGCAGCCGCCGGAAACGGCCGAGCAGCCCGAGCAGCTGTTTCAGCCCGCTCGGGGAGAGCGACGTCGGATCGGCCGGTTCCATGGCGAGGATCGGCTTGACGAACCGTCCCATGGCCACCATGGCGCGGCCGTACTCGTCGTACGCCTCGGCGTCGATGCGGGAATGCCGCGCAATCTCCCGGCGCGTCCTGGCGTGGTCGTTCACGCGCCACAGGTAGTCGCCGTTCGGCATCGGGGTGAACGTGCCGTCGAGCGGAAGAATCTCGAGGCCGCGCCGTGTCAGATCGAGCTCGCGGATGATCTCGGGCCGGAGCAGCGACACGACGTACGAGCAGACGGAAAACCGGAAGCCGGGAAATACTTCTTCGGTGACCGCGGCGCCGCCCAATACGTGACGCCGCTCGAGAACCAGCACCTTCCGCCCGGCACGCGCCAGGTAGGCCGCGGCGGTCAGGCCGTTGTGGCCGCCGCCGATGATGATCACGTCGTAGGTCACCGCTCGAATTGTAGATACAATCCCCGCTTTAGCCGCCGAAGCCTTGGCGAAGGCGGCCTGGAGGTGGAGGTGGAGATACTGTTCCTGCTTGGCCGGGTGCTGTTAGGCGGGTTCTTCGTCATCTCGGGCATCCGCCACTTTCAGCATCTGGACATGATGGCCGGGTTCGTCGCGTCGAAGCGGCTCCCGGCAGCCAAACTCCTGGTGAGTGCGTCCGGCCTGCTGATCATCTTCGGCGGCTTGAGCATCCTGCTCGGTCTGCGGCCGTTCTTTGGTGTCGCGGCGATCACGCTGTTTCTGATTCCCGTGACCTTCTGGATGCACGCCTACTGGGACGACAAGGACCCGATGATGCGAATCAACAATCAGGTCAATTTCATGAAGAATGTGGCGTTGCTGGGCGCCGCCTGGATGTTGCTCGCCATTCCGAGGCCGTGGCCGATGAGCCTGGGGCTGTGATCCGATGCCCGTCGGCACGCCATTTCACGAGCGCACGTCCGCGCTCTGCGAGTCGCTCAATTACCGCGAGTGGTCCGGCTACTACACGGTCAGCAGCTACGAGACGCACCACGAGCACGAGTACAACGCCATACGGAACGCCGCGGCGCTGATCGACATTTCTCCGCTGTTCAAGTACGTCGTGGCCGGGCCTGAGGCCGCCCGTCTCGTCGATCGCGTCATCACCCGTGACGTGTCGCGGATGGAGGTCGGCCGCGTCTTCTATACCCCCTGGTGCGACGAGGAGGGTTACGTCATCGACGACGGGACCGTCGCACGGCTGAATGAGACAACGTTCCGCATCACGTCGGCCGATCCTACGCTGCGCTGGCTGACGCAGAACGCGCGCGGCTTCGACGTCACCGTTGAGGACGTGTCGGAACAGACGGCGGCGCTCGCGCTGCAGGGACCGCGCTCCGCCGACGTGCTGCGTGCGTGCGGCACTGCGGAGATCGATCGCCTGCAATATTTTCACGTCGCGCGCGGAACCATTCGCGGCGTGCCCGTCGATATCTCTCGAACGGGCTATACCGGCGATCTTGGTTACGAGGTCTGGCTCGACGCGTCGGCTGCTGTGCAGGTCTGGGACGCGCTGATGGCCGCCGGCCAGGCGGCGGACATCGCGCCAGCCGGCATGCTGGCGCTCGACGTTGCGCGCGTTGAAGCCGGCCTGGTGCTCGCCGATGTCGATTACGTCGGCAGCCGGAAAGCGCTCACCAGGGCGCAGAAGTACACGCCATACGAAATGGGGCTGGGACGGCTGGTCGACATCCAGAAAGGCTCGTTCATCGGCAAAGCGTCGCTCGTTGACGAACGCGCCCGGGGTCCGCAGCGGAAGATCGTGGGTCTGGAAGTGAACTGGATCGAGGTCGAGGCGTTGTACGAGCGCTACGAGCTGCCGCCCGTGGCGCCGGCCGCGGCCTCCCGGTCAGCCGTCCCGGTCATGAGCGCCGGACGCCAGGTCGGACGTGCGACGACGACGGCATGGTCGCCTACGCTCAAGCGCCTGATCGCGCTGGCCACCATCGACGCACCCCATTTCAAGACCGGCACGGCGCTCCGGATTGAGATGACGGTGGAAGGTACGCGCCATTTTGTGGGGGCAACGGTGGTGCCCACGCCATTCTTTCGCCCGCCGCGAAAGACGGCCACGCCGCCACTGCCGTAGTGTCCGCCTTCCTTGGCCGCCGTAGCTGCGGAGCAGCAAAGGCGGCAGGCGGACCCGGTTTGTGGATAGAATTCGCGCCATGATTCCAGAACGCTACGCGCCCGTCACGTACGCACTGTTCCGCATCATTTTTGGCTACGTGTTTCTGCTGTTCGGCCTGCAGAAGATGTTCGGCTGGTTCGGCGGCCAGCAAGCGCAGCTGATGTCGCTGCAGGGCGCGGCCGGCGCCGTCGAGACGATCGGCGGACTGCTGATCATGATCGGGCTGTTCACGCGGGTCGCGGCCTTCGTCTCCAGCGGCGAGATGGCGGTCGCCTACTTCTATGTGCACGTAATGCAGCTTGGCGCGCCGCCCATGGGACCGGGGCTGCCGCTCGGACTGCTCGTTCCGCAGACGAATCGCGGCGTCGATGCGATGCTCTTCTGCTTTGCGTTTCTCTATATCGCCGCCCGCGGTGCCGGAATCTGGAGCGCCGATCACGCGATGGGCAGGAAAGGTTGATATGCGCGCTGCCATAGTTGCCGTTGCCATCCTCGCGCTGTCCACCGCCGCGTCCGCGCAGGTCCGCGTGCTGCAGACGAATTCGCAGGGCGACAACATTCATCTGATCGACCCCGCCACCAACCGGATCGTCGGCGAGGTGAAGGGCGTTCCCATCAACCACGGCGCCGCCGCGGCGCCGGACGGCAGCCGCCTCTACTTCAGCAGCGAAGCGGAACAGACGCTTCACGTCGTCGACGGCAAGACGCTGCAGACGGTGAAGAAGATCCCGCTCACCGCCCGGCCGAACAACATCTCGATCAGCCGCGACGGACGGCGCGTCTATGTCGGGATCGTCTCGGCGCCCGGCGCGGTCGACGTCATCGACACGGCGACGCTCGAGAAGGTGAAGAGCATTCCGACAAAGGGCGGCATCCATAACGTCTACGTGACACCCGACGGCCGGCACGTGGTCGCCGGCTCGATCGCGGGACGTGTCATGACCGTCATCGACCAGAAGACCGAAGAGCCGATCTGGACGTTGTTCGAGGAAGGTGTGCGGCCGATGGCGTTCGAAACGAACCCCGACGGGTCGACGAAACGCATCTTCGTTCAGCTGTCGAACCTGCATGGATTTGCGGTCGTCGATTTCGCGCAGCGGAAGGAAGTGGCGCGCGTCGAGCTGCCGAACGACATTCCGGCGGAGAAGGTGGACAAGGGACCGTTCAACGCCTCGCCGTCTCACGGTCTCGGCGTGGCGCCGGACGGACGGACGCTGTGGGTGACGAGCCGCCCGAACGCGCGGGTCTACGCCTACTCGCTGCCAGATCTGAAGCTGCTCGGCGCGGTCGATCTCGGCGGACGGCCCGATTGGGTCACGTTCACCCCGGACAGCAAGCAGGTCTACATCTCGACCGAGAACACGAACTCGACGGTGGTCGTCGACGTCGCCGCGCGCAAGGAGATCACGCGGGTCAAGGTGGGGGCGTCGCCGAAGCGAAACATTACGGTTTCTTTCCAAGGGCCGAGGTGAGGTATTCGGACAATACCTCGACCTCTTTTGCATTGACCGGCGCGCCGTAGTCCATCATGGTGAGGACGATGTCGCGCCACTGCTCGCGGCCGTAGAACCCGCTGAACTTCGTGACCTCGCGAAGGTTGTGGCACGAGGTGCACGCGCTCATCAGGATTTGCCGTCCGGCGCCCTGAGGCAGTTGCTCCGCCACCGCCTGGGCAGGCGCCGGCGCCGCTGGGGTGGGCGCGGCGGCAACCGGGGCGTTCCTCGGTGCACACGCAACTGCACAGGCGAGCAGAACCGCCGCGAACCAGACCCGCGAACGTAAACCCACTGAACCTCTTGAACCTCTTGAACCCATTGAACCCCTTGAACCCAGATCCTAGACTGAAGCCATGCGGCGGCTAGCCGTCCTCTTCGTGCTCGTTGCGCTGCTGATCGCGTCCGGTCATGCGCAGGACTCCCAGCCGCAGCGGTTCCGCGGCGGCATCGATCTCATCGCGATCGACGTGTCAGCGGTTGATTCAAAGGGGCGTCCGGTCGAGGACCTCAAGCCGGGCGATTTCGTTGTCAAGGTCGATGGCAGGGTGCGACCGACAGTTTCGGCCGAGCTCGTCAGGGTCGAACGGGGCAAGCCGGCGGCGACGCGTCCGGTGGACGCGCTCACCAGCACCAACCAGGCGCCTCAGAACGCGCGGCGGATCATCGTCGTCGCCGACCAGACGTTAATCACGCCAGGATCGCTGGCGCCGCTTCAGCGCACGGCGTCGCAATTCGTCGATCGCCTGGCTGCGGATGATTACGCCGCGTTCGTCGCCATCCCCGAGCCGGGTCCGCGCGTTGACTTCACGACCGACAAGGCGCGCGTCCGCACGGTGATGGAGCAGATCGTCGGTAACCCGCAGATGATGTTCACCGCCGATTTCAACATCGCGGTGACCGAAGCGATCACGATTACCGGCGCGGAGAGCATCGCGAACAGGAGGCAGCCC
>JBOGIQ010000115.1:0-16175 GCA_050742535.1 Vicinamibacterales bacterium
TTCGTGCTGGTGCACGCAGCAGGGACTGGTGCGCCTCGGCGGCGGCTCCCGGAGAGCTACGGGCATGACCAAGGAGATGATCATCTCCTCGAGCGCCCACGAAACACGGGTCGCCATTCTCGAGGACGATCAGGTCGCGGAAATTTTCATCGAGCGCGAGCGCTCGCGCGGCGTTGTCGGGAACTTGTACAAGGGCCGGGTATCGAAGGTCTTACCCGGCATGCAGTCGGCGTTCGTTGACCTCGGCCTCGAGCGCGACGGCTTCCTCTACGTTACCGACGTCGTCGCGACGTTCGAAGAGTTCGATCGCCTCGAGACGGACGAGGATGATGCCGCCCCCGCCGCAAACGGCTCGCGTGGGGTGACCCCTTCGGGTTCGCCTGGCGGGCCCGACAGGGCCCGCCCCACTGGCGGCGGAAGCCGGCGCGATCGTGAGCGCGACAAGGGCCCCGAGCCGAAGATCGAAGATCTCCTGAAGGAAGGCCAGGAGATCATCGTCCAGGTGGCGAAGGAGCCGCTCGGCACCAAAGGCGCGCGCCTGACCTCGCACGCGACCATGCCGGGACGCTTCCTGGTGTTCATGCCGACCGTGGACCACGTCGGCGTCTCGCGCAAGATCGAGTCGCGTGAAGAACGAAGCCGGCTGCGCGGGATCGTCCGCGAGTTCCGCGAGCAGCACGGCTTCACGGGCGGCGTCATCATCCGGACCGCCGCCGGCGGCCGCGCCAAAGAGGACATCGTTTCCGATCTCAGCTACTTCCACCGTGTGTGGACGGAGATCCGGCAGAAGGCCGAATCGTCGCGCGCGCCCGCCGTCGTCTACCAGGAGCAAAGTCTGGTCGCCAAGCTGCTGCGCGATCTGCTCACGGAAGAGTTCTCCGCCATCCGCATCGACAACCCGACCGAGCACCGCCGCGTGCTCGAGCTGATCGAGCGGATCATGCCGTCGCTGGCGCCGAAGGTGCGGCTGTTCGAGAAGGAATACCCGATCTTCGAGGAGTACGGCGTTCAGGCCGAAATCGATCGGGCGCTCCGCAGCAAGGTCTGGCTGAAGTCGGGCGGCTCGATCGTCATCAACCAGACCGAAGCGCTCGTCGCCATCGACGTGAATACCGGGCGTTACGTCGGCAAGAAAACGGCCGGCCGGCTGGAGGACACGATCCTCAAAACCAACCTGGAAGCGGTCAAGGAGATCATCCGCCAGATCCGGCTGCGCGATCTGGGCGGCATCATCGTGCTGGACTTCATCGACATGGAGGAGAAGAAGAACCGGCAGAAGGTGTTCCAGACCGTCGAGCAGGAGCTGCGGAAGGATCGCGCGCCGTCGAAGGCGATCCAGGTCTCGGATTTCGGCCTCGTCATCATCACGCGCAAACGGGTGAAGCAGAGCCTCGAGCGCGTCCTGACGGACCCCTGTCCGTACTGCGCGGGCAGCTCGGTCATCAAATCCAGCTCGACCATCTGCTACGAGATCCTGGCGGAAGTGAAAAAGATTTCCGCCGATCTGGACGGCCAGAGTCTCGTCCTGCGCGTCAATCCGGATATCGCGCGCGCCCTCCGCGACGAGGAGCGGGCGGTGTTCCGCGATTTGAAGCAGTCGCTGGGGCGCGAGATTTCAGTGAAGCCGGACGTTCAGCTCCATCACGAGCAATTTGATTTGATGGCTGTGGGATAAATCGTTCGAGTCGTTCGAGTCGTTCGAGTCGTTCGGATCGTTCGGGTGAGGACACGAATGCGCGCGATCGTGCTGTCGCTGATATTCACATCGGCCGTTGCGTTCGCCCAGACGCCCGCGGACGGCGCGCGCTTCGACGTCGTCTCGATCAAAAGAAATACTTCTAACGCGCTTGGGTCGAATGGCAGCAGCGAGCGGCCCGACGGCGGCTTTACGCTGCTGAACGTGCCGATGATGACCCTCGTTGCGCGCGCGCAGTTTCCGCTGATCGCACCAGTCGACATGGTCGGGCTGCCTGAGTGGGCACGGACCGAACGGTATGACGCGATCGCCACATCGTCGCTCTCGCGTCCGGCCACGCCGCAGGAGCGCGCGGCGATGGTGCGCGCGATGCTCGTCGACCGCGTCAAACTCGCGACACACGTCGAAAAACGGCAGCTGCCCGTCTACGACCTCATGCTCGCCCGCGCCGACGGGCGCCTTGGCGCCGGGATCAAGCCCTCTGAGATTGATTGTGTCGCCAAGGCCGCAGCCGATCGCGCAGGTGCCGAAGCCGCTGCGGCAGCAGGAACGCCACCGGCTCGTCCGACGATTCCGGATTTCAATGCTCCGCCGCCGACGTGTGGCCCTATCCGAGTGGGCACCGGCATGGAGGGTGACATGACGATGGAGACTCTTGCCCGCATGCTGCGGGCCGGCGCCGGCCGGCCGATTGTCGACAAAACGGGCCTGAAGGGGAGCTTTCGGGTGAAGGTCGAGTTCGACCGGTTCCTGGGTGGCGGCCCGGACGTCACGCCCTCACCCAACGGTCTGCCCACCGTTTTTTCCGCGCTGCCCGCGCAACTTGGGCTGAAGCTCGAAGCGTCGAAAGCGGAGCAGGAGGTGCTCGTAATCGACCGCCTGGAGCGTCCGACAGAGAACTGACCGCGAATAAGGCTTGACGAGCGTACCTCGACGGATCTACTAATTACTTAGTATTTAGTTTTTGAGGGGATTGAAGACAAGAAGGTCCGCCTGAAGGCGGACACTGCGAATCGACATGAGAACACCGCATCCGACGCTGACCCCGCAGGAGCTGGCCATCATGAAGGTCGTCTGGCGCAAGGACGAGGCAACGGTCCGCGACGTCTACGAGGCGCTGCGCGCGACACGGCCGATTGCCTACACCACCGTCATGACGATGATGCGCATCCTGCAGGAGAAGGGATATCTGACCAAGGCCACCGAGGACCGCGCGCATGTCTATCGCCCGGCGAAGCCGCGCCAGCAGGTCATCGGCGGCATGGTGCGCGACTTCCTCGACCGCGTGTTCGACGGCGCGTCCGACCCGCTGCTCGTGCACCTCGCCCGCGACAACAAGCTCACGCCGAAGCAGCGGCGTCTGGTGAAGCAGCTGCTCGACGAGAAGGACGGTGAGCAATGACGGCAGCTTCCTTCTTCCGCGATCTGGCGGCGTTTTCCGTGCAGATCGCGATAGTGGTCCTCGTCGTCGCGGCCCTGCTGCGTGCGGTGCGGATTCCCGCCCGCGCCCGCTACCTCTGCCTGCGGCTGACGCTGCTGGCCTGCCTGGTCGTCCCCTGGACCCTTCGTTCAGTGGTTGTCGTCACCCACGCGCCGGAGGGCGCGGCTCGGCACGCTGCGAATTCCCTGACCGCGCCGGGTCAAGTCGCAACCGCGATGCCGGTGGTGCCGCCTTCGTCCACCGCAACCGGACAGCCGCAGCTGGTTCCTGACGTGCCCTGGACCACCGTTGGCCTTGTCACCCTGATCGCAGGCGTGGCGGCCAGGGCGATTTGGCTCGCGATCGGCTTCTTCCGCCTGGGCCGGTTGACGCGCCGGGCTGTGCCTATCGAATCGGCCGAGTACGCGTCGGTCCAGGAGCAGCTCGGCACGTCGGCAACCATCTCGGAGGTCGATCGGCTGGCCCAGCCCGTGACGTTTGGATTCCGGCGTCCGACGGTGCTGCTGCCGGACGTGCTGGCGGTTGCGCCCGCTCCTTTGCGCCGCGCGGTTGTCACGCATGAGCTGTTTCACGTCCGTCGCGGCGATTGGCTATCGCTGCTGGGAGAGGAAGCGGTCCGCACGGCGCTCTGGTTCCACCCGGCAATCCACTGGCTGACGTCGAGCATCCAGCTCGCCAGGGAAGAGATGGTTGACGAACTGACGGTTCGAGCGACAGGAGACCGGCGTGCCTACATGCAGGCGCTGCTCGCGTTTGCCGACACCGGCGGGCTGCGGCCCCTCGACTGGGCTCGGGGCGGGCCGGCTTCGGCTTTCGCACATCGCCGTCAGCTGTTCCACCGGATTCTGAGCGTGTCAAAGGAGAGGGTGATGTCTGCTCCACGCATCGTGATGTCGGTTGCCGCACTTACCGTCGGCGTTTCCGTTGCCAGCTGGTATGCGAGCAGCGCGTTCCCGATCCTCACGGCGAGCCGCATCGAGCCGCCAGCGGTCGGCCGCCCGTTGATCGACGATGGTTGGCTCATCGCAGAACCTCAATCCGTGACGGTCGCGGCTGCGGACCAGCGGGGCTCGGCATCCAGCGACCGTGATGAACCGAACGAGGTGACCCCGGAAAATCCGATTCCGCGCCGGACACGCGGCAGTTCGCCGGCCTGGCCGTCGCAGTATGCCGGCCGGCAGGTTGAGGTCATCGTCAACACGCTCGTCAAGATCGGCCGCGACGGTGTGGTCACGAACGTTTTCGATAAGGGATGTGCCGTTCAGCGGGGCGACGCCGCCTGCGGTCCGTTCTTCGAGGCGGCGGCTGCAGCTATCCGTCAATGGCGATACGACCGGCCGGTTCGCGGTCCGCTCCAGTTCAGCGTCGCAGTGACCTTCCGGCCGGGAGCCGAGGCGGTCGTCGTGCAATCGCCGGCGGCATTCGTGCAGCAAAGGCTCGTCGGCGGCGCCGTCGACGTTTCGGAATGGGAGAGGTACATACGCGAGACGCAGGAAAGTCTCCGGCTGCTGGCACAGCAAACTGATGGCATTGCCGTCGTCAATCAAAAGGACTTCGAACGGGAACTCCGGGCGATCGAGGAACAAAACGCCTCGGCCGACATGACGAAGCAGCAGCTCGAAGAGTTACGGAATGGGTTGCGTGAACTGGAGCGAGCCCTGCAGCTGGCTCTTGAGCGCGGACCAAACAGCGAGGACGTAGCGAGATATCGCGAAAGACTTGAAAGGATGAACGACGAATTGGCGTCCTTGCAGCGCCACTTGGCAAGCACGCGTGCGCGCTCCTCCGAGCTCGCGGCGGCAGCTGCCCGGCGGGAGCAGGCGGAAGCAGCGTTGCGTGCGTCCCTCGTTGCCGAGCAACTCGCGCGTGAGCAGGAGGCCGAACGGGCCGAGCGTGACGCTCGCGTCCGGGCTCTTGCCGAACGCGGCTTGATCGCCCCTTCAGCCGCGCAGCAGATCCTGGCGCAGGCGGCGAACCAGCGGCCGCTCGTGTCGCCCAGCGGAAAGACGCCCGTTCGGAGCGATACACCAGGCGTGCAGATGCCGATAGTGACGAGAAAGGTCGATCCCCAGCATCCGATAGTGGCGATGCAGGCGCGCGTCAGCGGCACCGTCGTTCTGGAAGTGCTGGTGGACGAACGGGGCAACGTGGCGGACGCACGGGTCGCCAGGTCGATTCCTCTGCTGGATCAGGCGGCGTTGGATGCCGTGAAACAGTGGCAGTTCAAGCCGGCGATGCTGAAGGGCGAAGCCGTGCCGGTTATCGTGCAGATCGAGATGAACTTCACGTTGAAGTAGCTTTCGCTTTTAAGGTCCGCCTGAAGGCGGACACTACGTGGAGGCGGACACACTACGTGGAGGCGGACACACTACGTGGAGGCGGACACTACGAACAATCCGGCTGAAGCCGGACTCCCCGGCTACTTGAGAGCTTCGGCGAGGACGCGGCCCTCGGCTTTTCCCATCTTGATGCCGGCGATGCGCGCGAGCGTCGGGGCAATGTCCGCCGGGGTCGACGGTTGCTCGAACCGTCCCGGCTTGATGCCCGCACCGAACAGGACGACAGGCACGCGCTGATCGTAGTCGTAGGGCGCGCCATGTGACCCGGCTTCTGCCGCGGCGCGTCCACCAATCGGCCAGTTCGGCTTCGCCACGACGATCAGATCGCCGCTGCGCCCTTCGAAGTTCGTCAACGCCGCAGCCCGGACGATCGGGTCGGCTGAGCGGTCCGACAGTCTGTCTTTCCTCAGCACGCGGTCGACGCCCGGAATCGTCATCACCGCTTTTTCGATGGCGGTCATCAATCCCGCATCGGCGCGAACGCGATCGAAGATCCCGTCGGCAAACCGGATGAAATCGCCCGCGGCGACGACGTAGCGCGTATTGGCCGGCGGCGGGCCAAAGCGGGTATTCAGGATCTCTTCGATGCGCTCGCGCAGATCTTCAGACGCAACCCGGCTCGCGCCGCGGGTGACCGGAACATCGGACACGCCGTGATCCGCCGACAGCGCCAGCACATATCGCTGACGCCCCACCCTGGCGTCGAGGTGTCTGATCAACGCGCCGAGGAGGTCGTCCTGACGCGCGACCGTGTCCTCCAGCTCGCGGCTCGCCGGCCCGAACGGGTGACCGACCGTGTCGCTGGACGAGAAGCCGATGCCGAGAAAATCGGTCGCGTCGCGCGAACCGAGCTTGAACGCGTCGACGAGCTCTGCCGCCATCCGTCCCAGATACGCGTCGCTGAACGGGCTGGCCCTCCACAGCGCCACGGCGTCGTCGCGGCTGTTCGTGGCCCCTCTGATCTCGTGGGGAAAGAGCCCGGTCCACGGCTGCCGCGGACGCTCGCCGACGCCAGCGTCGGGATTGCGATACGTGTCGCGCGGATCGCGCAGCGTCCAGAACCTTCCGAAGTCGTTTTCGAACGAATCGCGCGCCAGAAATGCGCGGACGGCTGGAACGGTGTCGGACGCAAAGGCCCGCGAGGTCACGAACGAGCCGACGCCTGCTGTCTCCTCGAACCAGGTGACCGCGTCACCGTCGCGCCCCGCCAGCCCGATGGCGCTCCGGGCTTTCATCGACAGCGTCACCACCCGCGTGCCCGGCTTCTGTCCGCGCAGTTCGTCGGCGAGCGTCGGCGCCATCGATCGCCGCGCGCTCTTGCCAAGCTTCGACGCACGTCCATAGGTCACGATCGACGACTGGTCGTCGTCGGTGCACTCGACCGATCGCCGCGCGTCGCGATCCCACCACAGGTCCGAGACCATCCCATGCGTGCGCGGAAACGCGCCCGTGCTGATCGTGAAATGGCCGGCGCAGGTGTCCGTATGCAGGTAGGGATACGCCGCGCGCGTGAAGACCGCTCCCTCGGCCAGCAGCGTGCGGAAGCCGTCGCGCCAATGGGAGGCGAAGGTCGTCAGGTAGTCGGCGCGAAATTGATCCAGGACGACAATGACGACGAGGCGGATTGGCTGCTGGCCGCTGACGGCGGCGGTGAGGAGAACGACCGCCGCAAGGGCGGTCAGCAGTCGGAGCATGCGGGGATGTTAGCAGGGAAGCGTAACGGCGCAGACGTGGAGGCACCGCTACAGCGGTGCCCGACGTCGGGCAGCGTCGCGGGGGTTATTCCGGCTTGACGATCAGCACATTTCCGCTGAACGTCGACGCCGTCACCAGGGCGCCGGCGTTGCCGACGGTGCCGCGCAGCATCTTCATCGGGCGGCGACCTTGGCGCCCTGCCAGCGGCTCCAGCAATTTCAGCACGAAGTCGGTTCGCAGATCGCCGCTGTAGGTCATCGCTTCGAGATCGAAGCCGGGCTCGCCGGACGGCACGAAGCGGATGTTGCCGCGATGCGTCTGCAGCTGATAGCGACCGGTCGGCAGCAGGCGGCCCGCGTACTCCAGATTTCCCGACGTCGACTGCACGAACGCGCGTCGGGCTTCGATGTCGTGCAGCAGCATGTCGCCCATCACGGAGTGCAAGTCGAGCATCCGGCTCGTGAGGTCGCGCAGAGTGATGCGGCCGCTGATCGTGTTGGCGCTCAATTCGTCGCCGGCCATGTTCTCTACGTGCAGGTTGCCGGATGTCGAGCGCAAAATCAGATTGGTATTGTCCGGCACCCTGATCCGGTACTCGACCGTGACGCGGGATGGGCCGCGTGGCTGAATCGTGCGTACCTCGACGTTGCCGCCGCGTTCGGCGATGTCAATCCGGACCTCGTTGATGGCCGTGCGGGCCCGCGCGGCGACGGTGTCGCGCACGCGTTTGATCGCCTCGATTCGCGCTTCCTGGCCGCCGCCGCCGCTGACGGTGACGTCGCCGCTGCCGCTCAACAGGTCCAACGTACCGCCGGGAACCAGTCGTACCGTCTGAGAGAAGGCCTCGCTGATGTCAGCCTGGCCGCGACCCCGTGCGGTAGTCCGGCGCTGCGCGGATTCAGCCTTCGCTTGTGCGGCGCGCCTCGCGGCTTCGGTCTTTGCCCGCCCCCGTTCGACGTTTGTGTTCGTATCCTGATTCCGGTTCGTGTCCTGCGCAGCCGCTGACGATGCGATTGCCACGCACGTCAGGAAGACCGCGACCCTCCGGGCCGTCCCATTCATCGATTTATCTCCGAGAGGATGCGGGCGGCTCCCTCCTGGTTCCCTTTCCGCATCTCGTTGATCAGCGCCAGCATCTCCTGCAGCAGCGCAACCTTCCGCCGCAGCGCGGCAAACAGGCTCTCTTGTGCCGACTCGCTCTGCGGCTCCGTGCGCAGGGCGGCACGACTCTCGGTGATCGCCTCGTCGATCACCGTCAGGCCGGCGTTGATGGCGCCGGCGGTTTCGTGATCGAGCACATCCTGATCGGCGGTCGTCACTTCCTCGAGACGCGCGATGGCCAGGGTGTAATGCGCTTCGGGATCCGACTCGGCGGCCGGGACGACTTCGGCGATCTGCGGCGCGGAATCGCTGCCGCCGGCCGGCGCCAGAAGTGCTCCGACCCGCCACAGGCCCGCTGCCAGCACGGCGGTCATCGCCACCGCTGCCAACGGCCGCCAGGCGAACCACCCCGCGCGGAAGCCACTCGCTCGTGTCTGCGACTCCGCCGCCGCGGCGATCCGATGCCAGACGTGCGCAGGCGGTATCAGCGGCTCGAGCGAACCTGCGGCGGCGCGGATCGACGCCAGATCCTGAGCCAGGACGCGACACGCCGGGCAGCCGCGAAGATGCTCGTCGACGGCGGCGTACTCGTCGGCGCGCATCGCTTCGTCGACATATGCGCTCAGCAGCGGTTGGCAGGTGCCGCAGTTCATACGCGTCCAGCCTGCGCGCTCAGCGCGCGCGGCGCCGACATGCCGCCCTTCAGAAAGGCGCGCAGCTTCATGCGCGCCTTGTGCACCTGCGACTTCGACGTACCCTCGGAAATGCCGAGCATCGTCGCGATCTCATGATGCTGGAACCCCTCGACATCGTGCAGCACGAACGCCGTCCGGCAGCCGTCGGGCAGCCGCTCGATGGCCCGCTCGAGATCGAGGCGGCTGATGGCAGACGCCACGAGCGGCGCAACCGCCGCCGGCTCAACCATGCCCTCCTCGTCGATCGAGTCAGTTGTTCTGGCCATCTTGTTTTGCCGTCCGCGCAGATAATCGAGGCAGTGATTCACGGCCATCCGATACAACCAGGTGCCCAGGCTGGAATCGCCGCGGAAGTTGCCGACTTTCCGGTAGGCCGTTAAGAACACTTCCTGCAGCAGATCTTCCGCCGTTTCCGCCGAGGCAACCATCCGCACAATCAGCGTATACAGCCGACCGGCATGCGCGCGATACAGCTGTTCGAACGCGTCCGGATCGCCTCGCCCGCATCGCTGTGCCAGCTCGAGATCGGCCGCGGGCGACGACGGGGTGGCGGCGTCTCTCACGTCTTCTGAAGGGTTAGACGACGGCGTGTGGAACTGGGGTTGCCGCCCCCCTCGGCTGTGCTCGGGGCAGGCCCCTTGACCCTGCTCGGGGCCGGCCAGCGGACGTCGGCAAACCTTCGCACTCGGGTTTGTCCCACGTCCAGCCCTTCCGCCCGCAAACGGTCGCGTTTGACGTGCAGAAATGCGCCATATCCGCCAAGTCCGCCCCCGGCAGCGATGACGCGGTGGCAGGGAACCTTCGGGTCCCGGCACTTGCGCATCACCGTGCCGACCGCCCGGGCCGCCCGCGGAGCGCCCGCCAGCCGCGCGACGTCGCCGTAGGTCGTCACCCGCCCCGCCGGAATCCTGCGAACGACCGACAACACACGGGCTGCGAACCCCGGTTTCATTTCCCGATAACGAACCGCACTCGGAACCCGAGTCCCCCCAGGTTTGACTCCCCGTACAGTTCCGATGCGCTGGACACGTCGCTTCCGAGGGCGTCGCTGATGGTGGTCCACTGCGCTTCCCCGGTCACGCCGAACCATCTCGACATCCGGAATTCAACGCCGCCGAGCGCGTGGTACCCCGTGAAACGTTCGTCGACGTCGTCGCCGGACTGCGCGAAATCGGACGTCTCCGAATACCTGTGCCAGCCGATACCACCACCGACGAAGGGGATTGCGCTTCGAGGGCGGACACGCCGCTGAAAGCGGTAGCCACCCGTGAGTTCGACAGGTGTCATACGGACGTCCATCGCGATGCCAAGCGGAAACACTTCGCCATCGTCCACGAACACGCGTTCGCCGGTTTTCTGGAAACGCGACAAACGGACGTTGACGAAGAAGTTCTGCGGAAGGACGACCTCTACGCCGCCTCCGAAGAACGTTCCGTTCGACGACCCGAGGGTGGCTTTGAATGTGTCTGCGGCCGCAAATCGCGTGAACCCGATGTCGCCGAAGCCGCGAATGCTCGTCTGTGCGCGCGGTGCGGGAGCGGGCCGTACAGCCGCCGGCGGTTTCTGCTGCGGTTTCTGCTGCGCTGTGGTGACTGCCGGGAGCGCCGCGACCCACGCCATGACGACGGCATATCGAGCCGTGGCCCGTACACCGATCGTGGGGCGAGCCACGCCACCCCATCGCGCGGGCGCGATGGGGACCCCGAGGTCAGGCTCGCCTCGCGAACCCGAAGGGTTCGCCCCACGATCATCTCGCGCCACTGGAGTTCGTGTCGCGATCGACTCGCGCAGCTGGTGGAGGCGGACGCTCATCGGACGATACCCAGACCGCGCAGGGCGGCGCGCGCGTTGATCAGGCCGTGGCCATACTGATCGTCACGGCCTGCGGGGCCGAGGTCGGTCGCCGAACGCTTCATTGCCGCTTCGATTGCCGAAGGTTTGGTGATTCCCTGCTGATAGAGCAGCGCCGCCAGGCCCGACACGTGAGCGGTGGACATCGAGGTCCCCTGAGCGAAGATGTAGGCAAAGACGTCGAAGCGCGGGGGACGGAAACCGCCGGTTCCGTTCAGGAAGGTGTCGGTGAAATCGAAGTCGTAGGTCTGCTGCAGGATCATGTTGTTGACACCACCGCGGTCGAAATCACCCCCGGGTGCCACCAGTTCGATGTAGGGTCCGGTGCTGGAGTACGTGGCGCGCTGCCGGTCCGAGCCGGTTGCGCCGACCGAGACCATGCCGTTGATCTGCTGCGCAAACTCCGCGAAGCGCGCGACCGGGTTGCCCTCGAGAAACTCGTTTCCCCCCGCAACGGCGAGAAATGCGCCGCGGCCCACGGCGTACTGGACGGCTTCGCGCACCGCAGGTGCCGGCGGTCCATCGCGACCGATGCTCAGATTGAGCACTTTCGCGCCGTTGTCTACCGCGTAGCGTATGCCGCGGGCCACCACGTCGTCGGTCCCGAAGAACGGGCTCTCGAAATACTCGTCCCAGAAGCCATCAATCACCTTGACCGGCATCAGCTTCACGTTGAACGCGATCCCCGCCACGCCCGCCGCGTTGTTCGTCACCTGGCCGATTGTTCCCGCGACGTGCGTTCCGTGACCATGCAGGTCCACCGGCTGCGAGTCGTCCCAGATGAAATCGTAGGGAGACACGAACCGGTCCGAGGCCCCGAGCTCCGGTGCAGCCGCAAACGGAACACTCACCGTCCCAAGCGCAGGGTAGACAACGCCGTCGATCGTCTGCGGGCTGAATTGAACGAACTGGAGCGACACGTTCGTGTAGGCCATCCCGCTATCGAGGACCGCCACAGTCACCGAGGGCGATGAGCCGGGGTTGATGTCCCAGGCGCGTTCCATCTCGAGCGACGCGAAGTTCCACTGCAGGCCATAGAGCGGGTCATTGGGCCGGAAGAGCGGCCGTACCCGGTAGCGCGCCTGCGCGTAGGCGACATCCGGCTGCGCCGAGAGCCGGCTGGCCACCGCCTCGGGATCGGCAGCCGGATCGACTGCGACGAGATCGAACTCCGCGTAGGGAAGGCTCGGCGTGGAGCGTCCGGCAACGAGCGCCACGAGGTCGGCCTTCCGCGCGACGGACGTGCCGGCCCTGAATTTCACGATGACGCTGCCTCGGACGTAGCGGCCACTGGCGGGCATCCGCCGCGTATGCGAATCGGTCGCCTTGAGTGCGGCGCGCGCGGCGCCCGAGTGCAGGCCGCCGTCGATGGCAGTCACGGCGAGCGGCGAGGCCGATCGCCGTCCGGCGTCCGGCAACAGATCCTGGGCGGCGACCGTCGCCAACCACAATGCGGCGCCGATGAACGCGGCGGTATGCGCACGCGCCCGTCTCCGTATGCTCATGAAAACCTCGAGAACGTTGGGGACTCAGGCAGGCGCGATCATTGTAGCTTCCGCCTGAAGGCGGAAGCCACTGCCATCTACATGTGCGTCAGTGGATCGATTCCGTACTCCGCAGGATCGAGCGGCGCCTGGATGGCGCCGGCGAATCCTTCATGCCCTTCCCACAGATTGACTTCGAATGGCCGCGGGATCGGCGTCCGATCGGCGGCGAAGAGAACCTTGACTCGCGGCCGGTACGGGTCGGGCGCGTAGGCCTTGGTGACGACGGCGGTCTCCCCGCTGTCGAGACGGACGAGGTTGCCCGCAGGATAGATGCCAACCAGCTGCACGAACCGCCGTACGAGATTCTGATCGAACTGCTTGCCGTCGTTTCTCTGCAGGACGGACAGAATGCGATCGGTGGGAAACGCCTGTTGATACACCCGCTGCGATCGCATCGCGTCGTAGACGTCGGAGATTCCGCACAGCATCGTCGCCACGTTGAGTTCGGGCCGCGACACGCCGCGCGGATAGCCGGTGCCGTCAGCGCGCAGATGATGCTCGAACGCGACCACAGGGGCGAGCGCCGGCACTTCCGGCGTCGTCCGCAGAATCTGCGCCCCGTCCACGGTGTGCCGCTTCAGAATTTCGAACTCCCGGTCGGTCAGCTGCTCGGTCTTGTTGAGAATCTCCGGCGGTGTTCTCACCTTGCCAATGTCGTGCAGCAGCGCTGCAAGACCAAGCTGGCGGAGTGCGGCGCCGTCGATTCCCAGCCCTCGTCCCTGACCCATCGTCAGGATGGACACGTTCACCATGTGGGTGAACGTGTAGTTGTCGTAGTTCTTGAGCGCGGTCAGGGCCAGCAGCGCCGTCCGGTTCTGCGCGACTGCCTGCGCCAGTGAGTCGACAATGCCGCGCGCGGCGTCGGCGTCCGGCTTCCCCTCGGTGGTCGCGCTGTCCCACAGCCGTTCGGCAATGCCCACCGCGTCCTGGTACAGGTGCTGGAACGTGGCCATGTCGCCGACCGCTTCGACCCGCTGCTCGACCTGCAGCTTCCCGACGCGGATGTGCTGCAGCCGCGGCGCGGGTGGTGCGGTGCCGCGATCGGCTCGTGCGACGGTCTGCACGAGCTCGGTGATTTCCTCCGGCTCGACCCCGTCTTCGATCACGATGCGCTCGATGCCGGCCTGCTGGAGACGGCGCATCAGCTCGCCCATGGTTTCCGCGGCACGCGGCACGGGCGTATCCCCGACGACGAGATCCTCTTCGACGATGCCGATGGTCAGCGTGGTGTGAGCGGCAAGTGCCACGCTAATCGTTTCCGCAAGCGCCGCCACGTTGCGCTTGACGATCGGATGATCGGGCGCATACAGCTGGGCGCCGCGCAGCGCTGCGGCCAGGCGGCGAGCGAGTTCCTCGGCGATGCGGGCGCGCGTGGTGGTGCTCATGCGCTCTTCCGCTCGCGGCGCGTGCCGGCCGATGCGGCGGCGCGGGCGATCTTGCGAACCCCGCGGCTGCCGGTGTTGGCGGCCTCTTCGAGAACCGCCGTGGTTTCCGGTGATCCGATCCGCTGCAGCGCCGTTGCCGCTGCCTCGCGCAGCCGCGCCGTCCTGGACGGTGCCCACCACGTGCCGCGATGGAGAGCGAGCCGCAGCGCGTGCGTCGACTGTGGATCGGCCGTCAAACCGCCCAGCGCTTCCATGATGTGCAGGTGTGCCGCCGTCATCGCCCCGCCAGGGCTGGTGTTGGACAGGACGTGACAGAGGAGGGGAATCGCCTTGTCGTCGCGCAGCGAAATGAGCTGCTGAACGATGGCGTCGCGGGAGGTGCCCCCCGCGCTGAGCGCGCGCTGCAGGATGGCGTAGGCGGCGCCGGACCCGATCTGAACGATGGCGCGCACGGCGTCGCGCTGAACCTGTTGGTCGGCGTCCCCGAGCAGGGACTCGAGCTCGGGCAGCGTCTCGTCCCCGCCGAACACCCGCAGCAGGTCGATGGCCGTGCGGCGCACGGCCGGATTCGTCGAGGTCTTCAGCTGTTCGACGGAGCTGCGGCCAACGGCGCCGAAATCGAGCAGGATCTCGCGCAGCGCGCGGATGGCCTTGCTGTTTTCCTCAACGGCCAGCGCTTCGGCGAGGGGACGCACGGCTCCGGCGCCAATCGCGTGGCACAGCCGCGCGGCGGCGGCCACGCCACGATCGTCAGCCGTCCGCAGCTGCGAAACGAGGTGGCGAAGGAGCGGGCCCGTGGACAGCTTGTCCGCGACTCCAGCGGCCGCCGACACCAGGAGGCCGCGCCCGCCCGCGTGCTGTTCGCGCAGGATTGCCGACGCGAGGCTTTCGACGGCTTCGAGTTCGCCGAGGAGCGCCCGGCGTTCGACTTCCGCCGCCACGATCGCCGCCAGGGCCGACCAGCGAATCGGGTCGTCCTCGATGCGCAGAAGATCGAGGAGCAGCTGGACGTCCAGTTCGCGCAGCGCGTGGTCATCGATCGTGTCGAGCCATTGCTGAACGCGCTGCGGCGGGTCGTCGGCCACGCGCTCTACTTCAACGGCGCGCGTTCGTGCGAAGGACAGCTCACGACCGTACTCGTCGGACACGTACTTCTTGTCCGAATAGGAGGTCAGCATGTCGGCGGCGGCGCGCCACAGATTGTCGAAGCCCGCTTCCTTGCCGAGATCCGTCGCCCGCGCCTTCCCCTCGGCGAGCGCGAGCAGCTGTTCCTTCCGCTCCGACTCCGTCACCAGCGCTTCGAATGCATGTGCGAGACGTTCGGTCGCTCCCCGATCGACGGCCACGGAGTTCGCGACAAACGACGCAATCGTGTCGTCGCTCATGCGATCGACGACAGACGCAGCGACCGCCGCCTCGTCGGGACTGCCGGCTTTCCTCGCCGCGAGCACGCCGAGCAGCATCTCCGGGGTCAACCGAGACATCGACGCCGCCATCGTGTCGAGGACGCGCTCGGTATCGATCCCCTCGCGAGCTGCCCCGTCGACCGCCGTGCGGAGGAGCTGCAGCAGCGCCGCCGCCGTCGCGCCCATGCCGGCACCGGCCAACGCCGGCGACGCCTGGAGCCGCGCGAGCAGCTCGCCGAAGCGATCCGGATCGGTCACGGTGGCGACGAGCGCCGCCAGCGCTCGATCGTCGAGGGCGGCCGTTTCGCCCTGCAGGCAGCAGGCAATGATGCGGTCCCACGCCGCCTCCTCGCCGCCGGCGCGCTCCCGGAGCACTTCCGCGTAGTCGATCTCCCGGATGTCGAGGTGAGTCCGGCCGGACGCGGTCCAGGCTTTGGCCACGCCGCCGTCCTGGATCAACTCCTCTGGTGCCCGCGACAGGATCAGGAGGAGGGAATGCCAATCCTCGGCCGCGGCCTCGCGCGTGACGCGAAGTTCGCCGACCAGCCGGTCATGCAGCATTGCAGCAAGTTCGCCGATGGCGGTGTCCGGTCTGGCGGGTGTGCGGCCATCGACGACGAGCATGTCCGGATGGATGCCGAGCGTGACGTCGCCGGCGGCCGTCAGCCGTTTCCCGGCCGACGTGACGCGCGACAAGGCGGCCGCAATCGCGGGATGCGTGCCGGGATAGAGCGACACGGACCTCGCGGCAGATTTGCACGCACGGGCGAATTCGGCGAGTGCCGTGCTCTGATCAAGCGGCAGCGGCTCGGCGGCGAGCGCAGAGAAAGTCATTTCCTGGGCGACAGTGTTCGGTAATTGCTCACAATTTCACGGTGGCGGGGACCCGCGTCTCCCCATTTATCGTGGCTTTTTGCCTTTTTCTGCAGCAGGTCCCTTCACACTCCTTCGCGGCCGCGGCTTCGGCGCGCCCGATCCGCCTTCGCCGCTTCGCGGCTTCGGCGGGACAGGCATCCGCC
>JBOGIQ010000116.1:0-16041 GCA_050742535.1 Vicinamibacterales bacterium
ACGATCCGAACGATTCGAACGATTCGAACGATTCGAACGATTCGAACGATTTTACATTCGCCGGTAATCGAACCATTCGACCGAAAAGTCGATGTTCAGCTTTCTCAGCGCGAACAGGGCACGGCCGTCGCCCTTGAACTTGATTGAGGTCGGCAGCCAGATTTTGTCGTCGATGCGTTCGCGAATCAGCGTCACCGCCGACCCCTTGCGTATCCTGGCGATGAGGCCCAGTCCGTACGACAAATCGTCTATCGCCGTCGCTTCCACGCGCATCACCTCGCGCGCGCCTTCGTCCACCCAGATCAAGCCGTGGAACGCCTTGGCCATCCTGCCTTCGCGCGTTTCGGCCTCGGCGCCCCGCTTCGGCTCGAAGCGGACGACGATGGCGCTGCGTCCATTGACCGTTTCACGGCGGTCGATCGCAAAGTCGAGGACGTTGACGGTGTCGTCAACGGTCGATCGCCTCCCAGCGCGAACGCGCTGCTCCTGCCGTTCCGGCTTGCTGTTGAGCACCGGCTTGCCGTTCTTCTCCAGCAGTCTGCGAAACGTAATGCCCGGTTCCGAACCAGACGTCACGTCATAGACGACGACATCGCCCGTGCCGAGGCGGCCGAACGGGTTCGTATGCAGCTCGGTGCGCCGTTCCTTGTACGCGTACCGATTCTGCTCGCGGTTGGCGCGAGCCATGTTTTCGCGGACGGCGGCGAAGAAGGACTCTTCGTCCGGCAGCGCGGGTGACTGCGCGGAGAGGAGGAAGGAGGCAGAAGATAGGAGGCAGGAGGTAGGAGAGAAGGACAGAAGGAGACAGGAGAGAAGGAGCGCACACGTCGCCTTCCTCCTATCTCCTGCCTCCTCCCTCCTTCCTCCTTCGCCCATCAGTTCGCGAAACAGTACAAGTACCCGTTGCCCCCGGTCGCGACGAGGTTCGCCTGTGAACAGCCCCTCGAACCGTGGGCCGAATTCCACGAGGCGCCAGCCGCGCCTCGCCCCATGCGATCGGCGTGACCAAGCTGTGCCAATCCCATGCCGTCGGTCGCACTCGTCCAGTTGCCGCACGTCGCATCGGTGTTCGGTGCCGTTGCGGGCTGAAGCGTGCCGTCGGCCTGCGAGCCGGTGAGAATGTCGTGCTGATTCGGCTTGTCGCCGACACCGTTCACCGTTGCGCCCTTCTCGGTGAGCCCCGTTTCCTTGGTGAGGTTGTTCATGTCCGAATGCAGGTCCGCGACCGACTTGGCCACAACCACGCCCTTTGCATTCATCCACGGTCCCTTGCCGATGCGATCCCGTGCGTTGACGGCGGGCTGCCCTGCGGCCGCCGCGGCACTGAGATACGCCCGCCAGGTGCGATTGCCGGCTCCTGCCGCAGCGGCCAGCGTCTGACAGTGCTTATCGGCCCCGGCCAGGCCGCCGAGGTTGGCCCCGTTGCCCGGTCCGGCGCTGGTGATGAAGAAGCTCATCTGATTCTGTTGCGCAGACACGCCCAAGGAGGCCACGGCCGCGAACACCGCCACTCCGAGGACGACTGTTATCCACTTCGACATGTGCACTCCTCAGTCCGCCAGGGCGGACACTCCATTGAAGGTCCGAATCAGTTCGCGAAGCAGTAGAAGTAACCGTTCCCGCCGGTGGCAATCAGGTTCTGCTGTGAGCAGCCTCTCGAACTGTGCGCCGCGTTCCACGACGCCGGCGCCGCGCCGCCACCCTGCTTGTTGTGATGCCCGACCATCGCTCCACCAGTGGTCTCCGCGCTGGTCCAGTTGCCGCATGGCGCGTCGCCCGATTGCAGCGTCCCGTCCGCCTGCGAGCCTGTGAGGATGTCGTGCTGATTGCCAGCAACCTGGGCACCCTTCTCGGTGAGAGAGTTTTCACCGCCGAGATTGTTGGCGTCCGAATGGAGGTCGGCAACGGACTTGGCAACGACCACGCCCTTCACGTTCATCCACGGCCCCTTGCCGATACGGTCGCGGGCGTTCACCGCCGGCTGCCCCGCCGAGGCCGCGGCGCTCAGGTAGGCGCGCCACGTCCGGTTCCCGGCTCCCGCCGCAGCCGCCAGCGTCTGGCAATGCTTGTCGGCGCCGGCAAGTCCACCAAGGTTGGCACCCATGCCGGGCCCGGCACTGGTGATGAAAAAGCTCATCTGATTCTGTTGGGCAGAGACGCCGAGGGAGGCAACGGCCGCGAACACCGCCACTCCGAGGACGACTGTTATCCACTTCGACATTGGCTCTCCTCTCGAGGTCCGCCTGCCGCCTTCGCTCGTGGCGAGCTTCGGCGCGCCAGGGCTGGACACTACGTACGCAAGGCCCGCCATCATATCGCCTTCGCGGTTGTCCGGCTGAAGCGGCACACTACGTCAGGCCGCGCGGTGCGTATAATCCGCCTCGTGATACGGACGAGCATCGCCACGACAATCGGTCTTGCTGTGCTTGCAGTAGTCCTGGTGCAAGGTCAGCAGCCTCCCGCGACCTCGCCGTCGCCGAATGCCATCGTCGCCGGCGAGCTGCTCATCGAGCCGCCGACCCTGATCAACCTTGGATTCGAGTGGTTCATCCAGGGCGACGACAACCGCAACGCCTCCGTCGCCGTCTCGTACAGAAAGCAGGGCGACGCCGCGTGGCGCGACGCGCTCCCGCTGCTGCGGCTGCAGGGCGAGCGCATCTACGCCGAATCGCGTGTCGACGTCATCTCGCCGAACATGTTTGCCGGCAGCGTCCTCGACCTGGAGCCGGCGACTGCCTACGAGGTTCAGCTCGTGATGAGCGACCCGGACGGCGTGACCGGTGAACCACGGCGCGTGGTGACGCTCCGTACTCGCGCCGAGCCGACACCGTACCGCGGCGGCCGTACGTTTCACGTCTACCCGCACGGGTTCACCGGCAAGAGGATCGAACCGGCGTTCGAGGGGTTGATGTGCGCGTACAACGAGTGGTGCGCCGGAACGGACTGGGCAACCTCGGGACGCCCGCGCGTCCGGCCAGGCGACACCATCCTCGTCCACGCCGGCACCTACAAGTACAACCGCTACGAATACACGAACAACGCGTCGGTCAACCGCACGGTGCCGCTCGACGGTACCTACTACCTCACGGCGGACGGCACCCCCGAGATGCCGATCGCGATCGTGGCGGCTGGCGACGGCGACGTCATCTTCGACGGCAGCGGTAACTTCGCGTTGTTCGACGTCCGCGCGGCGGACTACACCTATTTCGAAGGCATCACCTTCCGCAACGCCGAGATTGCGATTCTCGCCGGCACGCAATTCCTGATCGGCTCGAAGGGCCTCAGTGTCAAACGGAGCCGCTTCGAGAACGTCGGTGCCGGCGTATTCAGCAATTACTCCGGCTCGAGCGGCTTCTACATCGCCGACAGCGCGTTCGTCGGCCGCAACGATCCGAAGCACCTGATCGGATGGGCGGGCGAGATGTGGACGAAGTTCCGCGGCGTCGAAGGACAGATCTTCCCGCCGGCGATGGCCTCGTACGTGGCCGTGAAGCTGTACGGTCCAGGGCACGTCGTCGCCCACAACTACATCGCGGACTTCCACGATGGGATCAACGTTGAAACCTACGGCAACCCCGATGGCTCGGTCGCTTCCGGGCCGGGGATCGTTGGCGGGCCGAAGTATCCGACGCGCGACGCATGGGATCGGCGGCCGGTGGCGATCGATTTCTACGGCAACTACATCACCAACAGCCACGACAACCCGATCGAAGCCGACGGCAGCATGCACAACATCCGCATCATGCGGAATATGTTCATCAACCACGCATCGCACGCGTTCTGCAACCAGCCGACGCTTGGCGGACCCGTCTACTGGATCCGCAACATCGCCTACCACCTGCCGGCGGGATCGACGCGGCTGACCAACGGCGCCGCGGGGGTATTGTTCTACAACAACACGATCCTGTCGGAGACCGCCGCGGGCGCGACGTCCAATTCGCACTGGCGCAACAACCTGATCCTCGGCGAGAGCGCGCTTCCGGCGATCTTTGCCGTCACGACGTTCACCAGCTACACCTCGTCCGATTACAACGGGTTCCGTCCCAACCCCGGCGCCGCCGCGTCGTTCGAATGGAACTCGCCGCCGCCGCCGGTCGTCGCCGACTTCACGGGTCCTGGCCGCGCGGCAAAACTCGAGACCCGCCGGTTCACCACGCTGGCCGACTATGCGAAGGCGACGGGACAGGACGCACATAGCGTGCTCGTCGACTACGACGTTTTCATGAAGGTGCCGAAACTCGACGCCCAGGACGCGGCGACGGTGCAGAGGCTGTACGACGCGAAGGACCTCGACTTCAGGCTTCGCGCGGGATCCGGCGCGGTCGATCGCGGCGTCGTGCTCCCGGCCATCACCGACGGTTTCACCGGACGGGCGCCCGACCTCGGCGCCCTCGAGCGCGATCGGCCTGCGCCCATCTACGGACCGCGTCCGCGGGCGAAGGAGTAGCGGTCTCAGACGCGACGCAGTCGTTCAGCGGCCTTCTGCAGCGTCTCGTCGCGCTTGGCGAAACAGAAGCGGACGACAGGGCCCGGCTGTTCGTTCTCGTTCAAAAACGGCGAAATCGGAATCGCGGCCACGCCATGCTCACGCGTCAGCCGCTGGGCGAATTCGACGTCGCCTTCGGTCGTGATGCCCGAATAATCGACGAGCTGGAAGAACGTTCCACGGCACGGCAGCGGCTTGAAACGCGAACCGGCGATGAGCGACAGAAAGAGATCACGCCGGCCCTGGTAGAAGGCGGTGACATCCGCAGCCGATGGATCGCGGTTCACCATATCCGCGTACGCCATCTGCACCGCACCGTTGACCGCGAAGGTCACCCACTGGTGGATGCCCTGGATCTCGCGTGTCAACTCCGGTGAGGCGGCGCAATATCCGACCTTCCAGCCGGTGGTGTGATACGTCTTGCCGAACGAGCTGATCACAATGGCCCGTTCGGCAATGTCGGGATGGCGCGCCAGGCTCTCGTGCGGGTGACCGTCGAAGGTGATGTGCTCGTAGACTTCGTCGCTGATCACGATCGCGTCGGTGCCCTGCAGTACCCGCCGGAGCTCGGCGACGTCGTCCGCGGTCCAGATCATCCCGGTCGGGTTGTGCGGCGTGTTGACGACAATGGCCCGCGTGCGGCTCGAGACTTTCCGCCGTACATCGTCCCAGTCGATGCGGTAATCCGGATAGCGGACCGTCGTGTACCGAGGGATGCCGCCGCTCAGCACAACAGAGGGCGTATACGAGTCGTAGGCCGGCTGAAACAGGAGCACTTCGTCGCCGGGATGCACGAGCGCCGTCAGCGCATTGAAGATCCCTTCGGTCGCGCCGGTCGTGACGGTGATCTCGGTCGCCGGGTCGTAGCGGCGTCCGTAGAGCCGCTCGATCTTCATGGCCAGCGCCTCGCGCAGGGCGAGGACACCGGGCATCGGCGCGTATTGGTTATGGCCCTCGCGCATGTAGCGCGCAACGGCGTCGATCAGCGCGGGATCGCAGTTGTAGTCCGGGAATCCCTGGGAGAGGTTGATCGCGCCGTGCTCGTTGGCCAGGCGGGTCATCACCGCGAAGATGCTCACCCCGCCTGACGGCAGCTTCGGCTGAATCCGCACGCGCGGTTCTACTCGATCCATAGATGCGGCTTGAAGGAGACCAGCGGGTACTTCCGCCGGAGCTCGACGACCCGATCGTAATACCCCGATTTGGGAATGGCACCGGTCACGAGCGCGTGACGCAGCCGCCGCAGTTCGTACCGATACAGATCGTTCACGAAATCGTAGACGAGTTGTGGCGGGGTATCCGCCGTCGGACGGACGCCGTGCAGCAGGAGCTGCTCGAGGACTTCCGGCCGGTATCGGTACGCCATCACCGCCGGGTGCCCGGCGGAACGGGCAGCGCGGCGCATTGCCTCTGGTTGACGAAGGCGCGCGCTTCCACGATTTCGGGCGGCG
This sequence comes from Vicinamibacterales bacterium, assembly GCA_050742535.1. Taxonomy (GTDB): domain Bacteria; phylum Acidobacteriota; class Vicinamibacteria; order Vicinamibacterales; family UBA2999; genus Gp6-AA40. The sequence continues at coordinate 5,938 of JBOGIQ010000116.1, forward strand.
CGGCAGGTCGGGTACCCCACCACGATACGAGCCGGTTGTAATGGCCGCAGGCGGCGGCAACATCCTGCCGGCCGGCGGCCGCGCGTGCCGCGCCGAGCATGACGTGGGAGGTCTGCCCGATCCGGCTTCGGGCGGCGTCGAATGCCCGGGCGGCCTCGTCAGAGAGGTGCAGCTGGAGCCAGAAGTAGCCGGCGGCCTCGTGTGCCGAAATCACGGGTAAGCCGGGCAGCCGCGCTTCGAGCTGCAACGACTCGTGTCGCAGCATCTCGTCGATCAGCAGCGCCATCTCGCCGCGTTCATGCTGCGCGGCCGGCATGGCGGCGCGCACGACCGCCTGCATGGCGCGGGCGACGGGATCCGCCGCCGCGTACGGTTCAAGCGCGCTGATGGCTTCCTTCAGTGGCTGAAGCGATGCGGTGGAGCCGAACTGCGCGTCGGCTGCTCGTGCGGCGATCAACCCGCGAACATAGATCGCCGCTGCCCGCGCGTCGGAACAGCCGGACGTGACGGCCGCCGAGTACGCCTCAGCGGCGCCGGCGAGATCGAACGACTCTCCGAGTCGCTGTGCGTCTGCGAGGTGACGCTTCGCCTCGCCGCCGCAGGCATCCTGGAGAAGCGCGATCGTGAGCATGAGCGAGGTCACGTAGGGGGGATCGTATCCTACGGGTCCTTAGTGCTTGGTCCTTGGTTCCTGGTCCGTCCTTGGTCCTTGGTCCGTCCTTGGTCCTTGGTCCGTCCTTGGTCCTTGGTCCTTGGTCCGCTGTCCACATCCAGCGTGGCCTGCCAGCGCCGCAGCATTCGAGCAATGCTCTCGTTCAAGGCGATCAGGTCGGTGGTCTCAACGTCAGATAGGTATTTACGACCCGCGGCGGCGTAGTAGCCGGACTTCAGTTCCCCGTTCGATGCGAAGGCATATCGCAAAAACTGCAATGTCTCCTTATCGCGGCGGCGGAGAAACCCTTCGGCGATGTTGAACATCACCGACAGCGACGCGTCGTTGATTTGGCGCGACAACTCGCGATCAGACTGAAATTGCTGTCGCGTCAGCAGATCGCCGACCCGGTCACACTGCTGTCTGGCCGCCTGCCAGACGCGCAGATCCTCGAATCGATAGACGCCCACGGTCGCGCAGGCGAGCACGTTGGATGCCAGGACCAGGGACCAGGGACCAGGGACCAGGGACCAGGGACGGACCAGGGACTAAGGACGGACCAAGAACGAAGAACTAAGGACCAAGGACCACGACCCGAGCCCTCGCCTCGCCGAGAACGATTTCATCGCCCGATTCGAGGCGAACACCTCGAGGTCCGGCCGGCACCGGAACCGTTCGTCCATTGCGGACGATGTGCGTGCCGTGTGCGCTCCGGTCGTCGCGAATCCGGTACTGGCGTGCCGACTCGATGTACTCGATATGGGCGTGCCGCCGCGAGACCGAATGGTTCGACGTGCCCGCCAGATCGACGAACGCGACGTGGTTGGTGCGCACCAGGCGGCTGAGGCTGTCGCGCACTTCGGCGCACCGCCCGAGATTCACGCGCGGCAGCGTGAAGGTGTAGCTCGGCGCCTCGGCCGTGCCGCTCACGATCGTGATCTGCAATTGGCGCGCGGCCTCGGGAGCTGCGACCGGCGCCGGCTCCGGCTCCTGTACCGGGACGGGCGCGGCTGCACCGCGCGTGAACTCGATGTGGAACTCCGGCGTCGGCCAGTCAGGTGACGGTCGTGCGACGTAGGTCACCGCGCACTGCACCGACGCCGGACTGCATCCGGCATCGCGGAGGCGCGCGACGATGCGCTCCTGGAGCGTCGGCTCGCTCTCGAAGACCGCCTGGAACCGGGCGCGCGCGTCGCGGGACGCCGCGATGGTCACGTGGATGCGGTTGAACGGAAACACATAGCGGCCGCGGGCGGCGGGCTCGAGGCGTTCGCCGACGGCATCGACAATGGCCTGTCCGATCTCCAGGGGCTCGCGGGCGCCGGACTGCGACCATTCGCGCGCCGCGCGCTCGACCGCGCGCGTCATGCCCGCCTCGAGGCGTTTCACTTTCTGCAGGATGTTCATTCGATCAACCCTCTGGACGCCGCGGCCGTCACGATCTCGCCGGCGGCCGGCGTCGCGATCGCGCCTCCGTAGCCGGCGTGCTCGAACAGCACGGCAAAAGCGATTTGCTTCTTGCCGCGATGCGGAGCAAAGCCGACGAACCAGGCGTGCGACGGCGCATTGGCGACCTCGGCGGTGCCGGTCTTCCCGGCGATCCGGCCGGGATGCGCGCTGACGCTGCGGCCCGTGCCGGCCATCACCGCATCGCGAAGCGCGTTGGCAAGACGCGCGGCCGACTCAGGCGTCAGCAGCCGTTCCGGTTTGGAAGGGGCGGACGCACGCGCGATTTGCGGCTCGCGCAGAAGCCCGCCGTTGGCGATGGCCGCGGCAACCCTCGCCATGCGCAGCGGCGTGGCGACGACGTCGCCCTGCCCATAGGCCGCATGGGCCAGCGTGGCACGGAGCCGCGACGCGGAGTTGTCGCGGGCGACCGAGATGCCGGCAAGTGCCGCAGTGTCGAGCAGCGGACGCGGGCCAAGGCGCACCGCCAGCTGCGCGAAGTAGGCGTTGCACGACTGGACGATCGCATCGCGCATGGCAATCGAGCCATGCGGATGTTCATCTTTCAAGTCGTCCCTCACCACTCCAAACTCGGGAACGCGTGCGCCCACACGCCCGTGATCCTGTCGCGAGCAGATGAACGTGTCGTTCCAGTTCGACGGATCGAGTCGCAGTGCGGCAGCTGCCGTGACGAGCTTGAACGTCGAGCCGGGCGCGTACAGACCGTAACGGGCACGGTCGAACAGCGCGTCGGCCTCCGGGTCTTCGTCGTCTGTGTCCTCGACCTTCGCGCCGGGCAACGGATAACTGGCGGACGCCAGCAGGTCGCCGGTGGCGGGATCGATCACGACGGCCGCGGCTCTGCCCGCAGACGTGCGCTCTGCGTACTTCGCGAGGATTCGCGTCACTCTCGCCTGGAATGGACCGTCGATCGTCAGGGTCACGTCGCGCGTGCGCCCGAGAAACTCCTTGACGTCCGAACTGTTCGGCCGATATCGATGGCGCAGCAGCGGGACCAGATCGCCGTAATCGCGCCGCATCGTCGGCGCCGATCGACCGGACGCGTCGGCCACCGACACCGCGGCGGCGTGATCGTCGAACCCGCGCAGCCTGTCCTGCAGGTCACGTTCGATGTACGACGAATTGCTCGCTCCCCAGTTGCGGCGCGTCGAGAGATCCCCAAGCAGGTGGAAGGTGGCTGCGCCGAGCGGATAGCAGCGCTCCGCCGGTTTGTCGCACCCGGCGATCTCGACGCCGCGCTTCTTGTATTCGGCGGCCGCGCTTTCGATCAGGCTGCGCTCGTTGGTCGCGAGCGGCAGCCCATTGCGGTCGTAGACCGAACCGCGCGGGATCTGCGCCACCACATCGAGCACGCGCGGGTTGTATTGGTAACGCCGGACGCCGTCGGCCTGAAGTCCGAGATGCGGCTTCACGGCATAGCTGTCCGCGCGGATGACCTGGACGTTCACCAGCACGCCAACCAGCGCAAGGGCCGCGACCGTGAACGTCGATGCCAATGCCGTCATACCGCGGCGGAACGGAAGCGCTGCCGCCGGCGCGGATGCGGCGGTCCTGCCGATCGCGGCCAGCAGCCCGAGCGCGGTAAAGTTCGCGACCATCGCCGATCCGCCGAAACTGACGAACGGCGTCACCACCCCCGTCAGCGGGACGACGCCGAGCATGCCCGCCGCCATCAGGACGACAGGAAAGATCAGAAACAGCGTGAGGATGGTGGCCAGGAAGAACGCGTAGTCGTTCGTCGCGCGGAGCGCCGTCCTGTAGCCGCGCCAGCCGATGACGGCAAACGCCGCACCCACGCACAGGACGCCGATGAATCCCAGTTCTTCCCCGACGGCCGCCAGCGGCAGGTCCGTGTATCCCGCGGGAACGTAGCGCGTGTCACCAAGTCCGAGGCCCGTGCCGAAGACGCCGCCGGTGCCAAGCGCCCACATTGCCTGCGCAATCTGATCGCCGCCGCGCGCCACGTTGTCCCACGCCGACCGCCACATGTGCACGCGCGCCGAGAGTGTGGACGAGATGTTCAGCGCGTAGCCGACGTAGAAGCCGCCAGTGAGCACCGCCAGGCCGCCGAGCGCGAGGCCAACACGGTTTCTCGCGACCGCATAGATCGCAAGGAAGACGCACGACACAAAAAGCGCGGGACCGAGGTCGCGCTGCAGAAAGAAGAACAGGAGCGCCGTGGCGATGCCGACGACAACCGGCAGCAGGTAATCGAACCGCGGCACGTGCAGCCAGTCCGGTACCGTGACGCGACGGACCGTCCGGCCGCGAGTCTGACGAAGAAGCTCCCAGCGCCGGGCGAAATAGCCGGCGAGGAACAGACCGAGCAGCAGGCGAATCGCCTCAACCGGCTGGACCGGGCCGAGGTTGACCCTGGCGTTGCTGCCGGCCGGACCGCTCCCGAAGAGCAGCAGCAGTGCGGACAGACCCAGCGCGCCCGCCAGCGGCAGGTACGTAAATGCGGCCAGTGCGGAGCGGCGGAAGTCGATGAGCGATGCGATGCCGAGACCGGCGCAGCCAACCATCACGCCCTGCGCGTAGCGCACGAACAGCATCGTGTCGCGCACGGGATCGGATCGGCTCAGGACGAGCGCAAAGCCGATCGCCGTCAGCAGGTGGGCCGCACCGAGCAGCGCGAAATCGCCCCGGCCGCGCAGCCACCACACGAGCGCGACGCCCCAGATCGCAAGCACGTAGAGGGCGCCCCACTGGAGGGTCTGATTGCGGAAGGCCGCGGCCGATCGTACGGTCAGACGCGGCTTGATTGCCGCCAGGTCGTCGGCGGTGAGCAGCGGAATGCGTGTCGGGCGCGCCCCGCGCTGAGCCTCGGCGCGTTCCGAGGCACGCCGCAACCGTGTCTGATATTCGACCGATCCTCCGCGCTCGATCGCCTCCGCTGGAACCGTTGCCGCCATGACGGATCCGACGTTCGGGATGTCCCCGGATGCCTTCCGCAAGGCGAGGACGAACGCCGTCAGCTGCGCCGCCGCAAACCGGCGATCCGACACCGATGAAAACGCCGGCTCGAGGGCGCGCTCGACTTCACGCGCCTCTGTCACGGCATTGAGGTTGACGACGGGCTCCGCGGTTGCGGTCAATGCGCTGGCGCGGGTTTTACCCGCGTACGAGAGCGCGATCGCCATCACGGCAACGGCCGAGGCCAGGACAAGCAGCAGTTGATGCCGTTCCGCCGGCGCGGTTCGCCGATGCTCGTGGAGCCGATCGCGGTCAACGGCGGCGGTGAAGGTGGTGCTCACTGCTGCTCGCCCGTGGTCCCGGAATCGACGGTCACGCCCTCGCCAAGGCTCTCTTCGACCTGCAGCAGCGCGCGCTGGGTCCGGGCGATGCTCTGCGGCACGGTCGCGAGGCTGCCTGCCCTCGCGTAGTTGGCAAGCGCCAGCCGGTATGCGTCGGCGGCTTGAACGAGGTATTGCCGGCCCTGCGGCAGGTCTGCGAGCTGACGCGCGGTTCGCACGAGCATGTTTCCCTGAGTGCGGTAGCCGTCCCCGAGCAGCGCGACGTCGCGTTCAGTGGCCTCGTAGCCGCGCTGCTCCGCCTGCATCAGCGCGTCCGTGCCGCGCTCCACGTCGTCGAGGCCGACGATGAACGTGCGGAACAGGCCGAGGAACGGGTCGGACCAATCCTGACGGAGATCGTGCGCTTCACGGAACGCCACCACCGCCTCGGTCAGATCGTCGCTGGCCGGATCGACCTCGCCTCGTGCCTTCTTCGCCTCGCCGTTGATGCGGTGCAGGTGGCCTTCGCAATATCGCAGCGCGGATCTGAGCCTGCGGTCATCGCCGGCTCTCGACAACGCCTGCGACAGGGCATCGCGGGCCGCCGTCCACTGTGCCTCCCGAACCGTCGGCGTGGGACTGCGATAGTTCGCGATCACCCGGTCGGCAAGCGTCGTCGTCCGGTCGATCAGCGCCTCGCGGAGATCGTGCGTGCCCATCCCGAGATTGCTGCGACCGAGCAGGTTGTCATACTGCTCCCACGCCCTCGGCAACTGCTCGAACCCGTGCGTCGACGCTGCCCGTGCAAGACGATCCGCCTCGGATCCGATGGAGATCTCGCTGACCAGGAGCCCAATTCCGATCAGAACCAGCGCTGCCTTGAACAGGCGGCGCAGCCGGCTCGGCGCCGCCTTCGGCACCAGCGGCGCCGGGATTACCGCGCTGGGCGCAGGCGTGGGCGCCGCGGGAATCGGCGGCGGCACTGTTCGCGGCGACACAGTGCGCCGCGTCTTGTCCGCGTCGTCCGCCGGTGGTGTGCGAGCGGTGCCCGGCCCAACTGGAACGCTTCCGATCATCTGCGGAGCAGCAACGGCAGGGGCGACGGGCGACGTCCGCCGCGTCGCGGCATCGTCGTAGGCGCGCGCCGGCCAACCCTTTTCCTCCGCGACCGTCTGCCGTCCAGCCTTGAACCGTTCGAGGTCCTCGCGAATCTCGTGTGCGCTTGCGTAGCGCTCCTCGGGGCTCGGATCGAGGAGGCGGCTGACCACGGCCGCCAGTCCCGGCGGGCACTGCTCGGTGAGCGACGGCGGCGGCCGCCGCGCGAGAATCAGGCGCTCGAGCCGCCGGGTATCGGCGGCCTGGAACGGCGGAATGCCGCGAACCATTTCGTAGAGCACGACGCCGAGCGCCCACAAGTCGGCGCGCGCATCGACCTCGCCCGTCTCGAGACGCTCCGGCGAGAGATACGCCACGCTGCCGAAGTCGTTGCGCGTGACCTTCCGGCTCAGCGACAGTGCCTTCGCGGTGCCGAAGTCGAGCACCTTCACCAGCTGCGCCGACGTGATGCGGACGTTTCGCGGCTTGAGATCGAGGTGCAGCAGCGCGTTCAGGTTCCGCCCGTTGACCACCGCTTCGAAGGCATGGGCCTCTTCGAGGAAACGGGCCAGCTCGATGGCGACGTCCGCGGCGCGAGTGGGCAGCAGAGGCCCGTTGGCAATGACCTCTGACAGGTTCTCGCCGTCGACGTACTCCATCGCCACGTAGAAGTAGCCGGAGTCCTCGTCGATGCCGTACTCGTAGACGGCAGGCACATGCGCGCCACGCTCGCTGAACCGCTTCTGGAGCTCGGCTCCGAACTGCTCCGCCTCGACGATCTCCTGCGCCTCGCGATCGCCGCTCCGCTGGACCAGCTTCAGCGCCACGCGCCGGTTACTGCGGGTGTCGAGGGCGAGAAAGACGACGGCCATGCCGCCGTGTCCGATCTGCCGGAGGATGTGGTACGGGCCGACCTGCTTGAACACGGTGGTCATCGCAGTTCGGACGGCCGGGTGACCGCCGGAAACCAGTTGTCGCGCCGCAGCGCGCCCACCGCGGTGCCGTCCAGTCCGATGAACGAGGCGGCGCTCATGCCGGCGAACACGTTGTTGATGAAGATCGGCGTTGCGCCCTGGACGACGACCGCGGCCATCACGCGGTCCGACCGTCCGTTCCGCGCGAACGAGTTGTTGGCCACGCGCGGCGACGAACCATCGCGGACAACCAGCGCGGCCCCGGCGTTGTCGCGAATATCGCTGGCCATCAACGTCGACGCCCCACCCCCGGCGAACTCGAGCGCCACCCGCGTGGCGCCGGTGATTTCGACGTGGAGGATCGAGACCGTTGAGTTCTGGACAAGGATGCCAACGGGAAGCGGCGTGGCCGCGTCACCGCTGATTCTGAAATTTACGATCTCGGCGCCGGAGACGTTCCGGGCGAGGACGGCTGGCTCCTCGGCAGTATCGGGGACCGCCGCCGGCAGCCGGATGACCGCGCCCCCTGGAACGCGGCTCTTGAGCCGGACTCCCGACACAAGGGTTACCTGTTCGCGATACTCCCCCGGCTCGACCACCACCACGGAACCTGGCGGCGCATCGCGCAGCGCATCGGTAATCGACTCACCGGCAGCGACCGTGCGCTCCAGCGGGGACTGGCCGGACGCCGAAAACAACAGCCCGCGCAGATCCTCATACGTCCAGCCGAATTGCCAGAGGCTGACCGCGGCGGTAATGCCGATTCCAAGCGCGATCATCGCGAATCGGGCGGCCGACTGCGACACCGATCCGTCTTCCCGAGGTTCGTCAGACGCGGCGGACGCTCCGGCCGACCGCGATTCGATCGTCCCCCGCCCGTACCCACTGGCCGCAAACTTCTCGCCTTCGACGTAGACGGCCGTCACGTTGTCCTTGCCGCCGGCCGCGTTGGCCGCGGCGATCAGCTCGCGGACGACCGCCTCCGGATCGCCCGCGCACTGGCTGACCGTCTTGGCAATCGACACCGAGTCGACGAGATCGGTCAGGCCGTCGCTGCAGAGCAGCAGCGCCGAATCGGGCTCGAAGGCGACCTCGCCGACGTCGATGAAGTCGCGGTCGCGGCGATCGTGGACCTCGGAGCCGACGTCGCGATACACCTCGTTGCGCCGCGGATGCCGCATCGCCTGACGCTCGGAGATCTCGTTCGCGTCCTCGCGTTCGCCGACGGGAGAATGATCCCGGGTCAGCTTTTCGATCTGGTCGCCTCTCAGCTTGTACAGCCGGGTGTCGCCGACGTGGCCGAAGGTCGCCGTGCCGTTATTGACGATGGCGATGGTCAGCACACAGGCCATGCCGTCCCATTCGGCGCGGGTGGCCGCGAGGCGATGGATGTCGTTGTTGGCGGCGGTGATGCCGTCGCGCAGGCGGTCGGCGACGGTGCCGGACTCGCTCCCGAGCCGCTCCCGCAGCCGCGACAGCGCAAGGTCCGCGGCCCTCCCGCCGGCGGCCTGGCCACCGACGCCGTCGATGACCATGAACACGCCGCGTTCGGTGTCGCAGTGAAATCGATCCTCGTTCACCTCGCGCTGCCGCCCGGCATCAGTCGCGCCGGACGCGCGCAGCGGGCTCGGGCCCGTCGTCGCTACGCCATCTCGAGCCATGGCCGACGCTATCCTACTCACGCTCCGGCAGCTCCGCCCAGATGTAGAGGGCTACCAGCCCAACCAGCGCGAGCAGCAGCACGAACTTGGAGAGGATCAGCAAGGTCATTTGTCAGCCACGTGGAGTCCGGCTTTAGCCGGATTTTCGGATGTCATGAATTCGACGAAGACTGTTTCCGCAAGGCCGATGCGGGCGCGGTCCGGCAGCGGCGTTTCGACGCCTGTTTCGCGCCGGGCGCCATCGACGTCGTCCACGCCGCGCGGAACGTGACGGTTGTTCAGCGTCGTCCCGAGCGTGCTCAAATCGATCAGAAAGAACTGGCCTGTGGCGGCGTCGCGGCGAATTCGCGCGTGTTCACGCGAGACATCGACCGACGAGACGATCTTCACGTCGACGTTGTGTGCGGTGCCGCCGCGGCCGATGGTGATCGTGTCGGTCGTGATCTCGAACGTGTGCGGTCCCGATTGATCCTCATACGTCAGCGTGGCGAACGGCCGGGCGACCGGCTGCTCGCGGCCCCCGACTGCGCCCGGGGCGCCCTGAGCATCAGTCGACGTGCGTGTGCGAACGGTCCGATCATCGGTCGGCGCCTGCTGGCTGGAGTGCGCGGTCGTGATGCGGCGGGTCCGCTCGCCGACGCCGAGCTCGGGCTGCGCCGGCAACAGCAGTTCCGAATCGATCAGGATGTCGCCCTCGGCAAGCTCCCCGTCGGGGTCGATCATGAACTCGACGAGCCACTCCCCTGTTGGCGTCTGCACCCTGGGCGCGCCGTCGCCGAAGAAACGTCCGCCGTAGCGGCGCAGCCCCGACGGGTTGTTGAGCCGGTGCAGTTCCTCGGTCAGCGCGCGGATGGTCTCCTCCTGAAGGATCGGGACGATGCCTTCGAGACGCGCAAATTCTGCTGGATGGAGGTAGACGATGTAGCGGCTGGGCGCAATCGTGGAATACCGGAGCGTCTCAAGATTCCGCCGCATGTTCTCGACGACGGCGGCGATTAAATCCCGCGCAGCCCGGCGACGGTTGCCTCCCACGACGGCGCTGTCGTTGGTTACCATGTCATTTCTCTCTCGTCCGCCTG
>JBOGIQ010000117.1:0-15840 GCA_050742535.1 Vicinamibacterales bacterium
CCTGTTCGCGATCATGAGCGAGTCGAAGCGCCGCTTCGACGGCAAGCCGTTCGACGGTGCCTACATGACCGCGTTCATGGGCGGCTGCGTGCTCGACCTGCGCCGGGCCACGGTGCCGCCAGGCGAGACCAGGGTGGTGGAAGTGTTCGGCATCATGGCCGGGCACGACATCAAGGTGCCGCAGGAATGGAGCGTCACGCTGGACGTGACGCCGATCATGGGAGACGTGAAGGACAAGCGTGCTCCTTCTGTCACCCCGCCGCCGCTCGCAGGCGCGCCGCCCACGCTCGTCGTGCGCGGATCCGTCGTCATGGGCGAGGTCAAGGTCACCGACTAGCCCCGCTGAATGCATCCGATTCTGGGCAGCGTCCGCCGGCTGGCGTTCTACCTCCTGGCCTGGATCGTCATTGGTCTGCTGCTGTCCGCCGGTCTCGGCTACAGCCTCGCCGGCGACTGGCTCACGGCCATCCTCTTCTTCGTTCCGCTCGGCGTCGTCTATGCGCTGGTGACACAGTCGGCGTGGTACGTCTGCCGCATCTTCCCGCTCGTTCGCGCGCGCGGCTGGCACGTGGCCGGCGCGCAGATCCTGGCGGCGATTTTCGCCAGCGCCATCTGGGTGGCGGCGGCCGGTGCGTGGTCGCGAACGCTCGCGGCGATGGGCTTCGACGCGGCCGGTTCGATGTACGATCCGCAGCGTCCGCTCCTCTTCGTCGTCGGCGCGCTGCTGTTCTGGCTGGTCTCGATCTTCTTCTATCTCCTGATCGCGTTCGACGCGTCGAAGGACGCCGAGCGGGCGAACGTCGAGCTGAGCCTGCTGGCGCGCGAAGCGGAGCTCAAGGCGCTGCGGGCGCAGATCGATCCGCACTTCATCTTCAACAGCCTGCATTCGATCAGCGCCCTGACCGCGACCGATCCGGCCGCCGCGCGGCGCATGTGCCTGCTTCTCGCCGATTTCCTGCGCGAGACGCTGCGCCTCGGCGGCAACGACCAGATCCCGTTGTCGGAGGAGCTCGCGCTCGCCGATCGCTACCTGGCGATCGAGCAGGTGCGGCTCGGCGCGCGGCTGAACGTGGCGCGCGACGCGGATTCGAGTGCCGCCAACTGTCTCGTCCCGCCGCTGCTGCTGCAGCCGCTGGTCGAGAACGCCGTCACGCACGGCATCGCGCAACTCGTCGAGGGAGGAACCATCCGGATGGCCGCCACCTGCAGCGGTTCGACGCTGACGATCACCCTTGAAAACCCCTGCGATCCCGACCGCGCCCGGACGCGCGGCGTCGGCCTCGGCCTGGAGCTGCTGCGCAAGCGTCTGGCCAATCATTTCGGCGCCATCGATGCCGTCTATGCGCAGGAGCGGGAAGGACAGTTTCGCGTGGAGGTTCGCATTCCCGTCGTGACCGGAGCCCCGGCATGATGCCCGAGGACATCCTGCGCGTCATCGTCGTGGACGACGAGGAGCTGGCGCGGACGCTGCTGCGGGAGCTCCTTGGCGCGCACGCGGACATCGAGATCATCGGCGAGTGCGGCAACGGGTTCGAGGCGGTGAAAGCCGTCACCGAAAAGAAGCCGGATCTGCTTCTGCTCGACATCCAGATGCCGAAGCTCGACGGCTTCGACGTGCTGGAGCTGATCGGAACGGAGGTTCCGGTCATCTTCGTGACGGCGTACGACCAGTACGCCATCAAGGCGTTTCAGGTGCACGCGGTCGATTACCTGCTGAAGCCGTTCGGCGCCGAGCGGCTGGCGGAGGCGCTGGCGCGGGCGCGCGCGCGGATCGGCACGCGCGACGCGCTGCCGGCAAAGGCGCTCGTCTCGGAGGCGCGAGTGGCTCGCTCGCCGCTCGAGCGCATCCTCATTCGCGACAAGGCCGACGTGCATGTCATTCCGGTGGCGAAGATCGACTACGTCGAATCGCAGGACGACTACGTGTCGCTGAAGGTCGGCGACAAGACGCTGCTGAAGGAGCAGACGCTCTCCGAGCTCGAGCAGCTGCTCGATCCGGGGCGGTTCGTCCGGATTCACCGGCGCTATCTCCTGAACGTCGCGCGCCTCGCGAAGATCGAGCAGTCGGTGACCGACAGCCGCGTCGCCGTGCTCCAGGACGGAACCGAGATCCCGATCAGCCGGTCGGGTTACGCGAAGCTCCGCGAAATCCTTTGACTCATCCGCACCCACGACCCCAGACGCTACCGGAGTACCCAATTTGCATATCTTTCCGGCATCGTGCTTGTCCGGATTGTCCGACCCATTGCCGGAGTGATCGAGGGCCAGCCGCTCAGCCGGTTCATGCCGGGATTGGTGTACGACGTTAACCCGTTACTCGCGTTTCAATTAATCGAAATTGATGGCGCGGTTGAAGCGCCGTTTGCGGATACCGCTGACGTCGTCCATGAGGGCGACCTGGAGCACATGGAAGGGCCGATGCTGGGCGGCGTTCATGTAATCCAACCTGACACCACCACTGAAAGAAGTTCACGCCGCAAACGTCGTCGCTGACCTCTTCCGTAAGTACTGGTTTCCTCGCACCACCTCAGTCGGCCGTCTTCCTACTCGTCCGTGATCAGCGCATACATCAGCGCGTCCATCGTTTCTCCGCTCTTCGTTACTGCCTTGCGCTGCCGTCCTTCGTAGGTATAGCCCGCTTTTTCGAGAACGCGGACGGAGGCTGGATTCGACGCGAACACGGTGGCGTAGATGCGACAGACATCGAACGTCGCGAAGATGTGGTCGCTGACCGCGCGGACCGCGTCGGTGGCGATGCCTCGTCCCCAGTACGCGACGCCGATCCAATAGCCGATTTCGGCCGAGCGGCGATTGACGTCCTCCTGCAGGACGAACCCGATGCCGCCGGCGGCCTCGCCGTCAACGACTATCGCGAAGTTCGTCGCAGGCGATTGCGCGCGGGCGTGCGCAATCCACCAGTCCGCGTCTGCGCGGGTATAGGGATGCGGGAAGCGGTCGCGCATGTTGCGCGACACATTGGGATTGTTCGCGTGGCGAACGAGAGACTCCTCGTCGCCACGCCGCCATTCACGAATCAGGAAGTGGCGTCGATCGATCTCCACGCGACCTCGGCTCGAACCCGAACACCGGAACCCGAACACCGAACCGAACTCCGAACGCGAACCGGGAACCGAGAACCCGGAAGCGTGAACGGCCGCTTTTTTAAAACAGACCGTAGGTATTCCCGTTCTCGTCGATGTCCATCTTCTGAAACGCGGGTGTTTTCCCGAGCCCGGGCATCCGCTGCATCTCGCCGCACAGCGCGACGACGAAGCCGGCGCCGAGGCTCGGCACCATCGAGCGGATCGGCACGATGAATCCCGACGGCCGGTTGCGCAGGTTGGGATCGTGCGACAGCGACATCTGCGTCTTGGCCATGCAGACCGGCGCCGTGCCGAGGCCGAGCTTCTCGATTCGCTCGAGATCCTTCACCGCCTGCATCTGCAGGTCGATTCCGGCCGCGCCGTAAATCTTTTTGGCGATCGCCTCGATCTGCTGAACCAGCGGTGTTCCATCGGGCGTGAGAAACGAGAAGCTGTTCGGCTTGTCGCACGCCGCGACGACGGCCTTCGCCAGGTCCACCGCGCCCTCGCCGCCCTTGGCGAACCCTTCGTGCACGACGACGGTTTCGGCTCCCGCGTTGAGCGCCAGCTCGCGGACGAGCGCGATCTCCTTCGGCGAGTCGGTCGGGAAGCCGTTGACGGTCACGACGCACGGCAGCCCGTAGGCGCGGACGATCTGGACGTGTGCCGCCAGGTTGTCGGCGCCGCGCCGGATCGCCTCGAGATCCTCCTTGCCCAGATCCTTGAACGCCACGCCGCCGTGCGACTTGGTCGCGCGCACGGTCGTCACGAGCACCGCCGCGCTCGGCGTAATCCGTGCCGTGCGGCAGACGATGTCGCAGAATTTCTGGAAGCCGAGATCGCTGGCAAAGCCGGCCTCGGTCACGACGTAGTCGGCGAGCTTGAGCGCCATGCGGTCGGCAAGAATCGAGTTGGCCGCGTGCGCGATGTTGCCGAACGGCCCGGCGTGCACCAGGGCCGGCTGCCCCTCGCGCGTCTGCACCAGGTTCGGCTTGAGCGCGTCCTTCATGATGACGGTCATCGCGCCGCCGGCCTGCAGGTCATCGGCGGTGATCGGCTTGCCGTCGTAGCTCGAGGCGACCACGATCCGGCCGAGGCGCCGGCGCAGATCCTGCAGATCGGTGGCGAGGGCGAGAGACGCCATCACCTCGGATGCGGCCACGATCACGAACTCGCTCTCGCGCGGGATGCCGTTCGACTTGCCCTTCAGGCCGGTCACGCTGTAGCGCAGCTGCCGATCGTTCATGTCCACGGTGCGCGGCCACGTCACCGAGGTGGGATCGATGCTGAGCGGGTTGCCGTTGAAGATCGACGCGTCGAGCGCTGCCGCGAGCAGGTTGTGTGCGGCGGCCACGCAGTGGAAATCGCCGTTGAAGTGGAGGTTGATCTCCTCCATCGGCTCGATCATCGACTTGCCGCCGCCGGTGCCGCCGCCCTTCACGCCGAATACCGGACCCATCGACGGTTCGCGCAGGCACAGCATCACTTTCTTGTCGATGCGCCCAAGGCCCTGCGTCAGCGCGACGCTGGTCGTCGTCTTGCCTTCACCAGCCTTGGTCGGCGTGATGGCGGTGACGATCACCAGCTTGCCGTCGGCCTTGCCGGCGAGCCGGCGGAGCAGCGGCAGCTTGACCTTGGCGCGGAACTCGCCGAACCGCTCGAGCTCGTCGGCGTGAATGCCAGCCGCCTTGGCGATGTCGGCAATCGGGCGCAGCTGTACCTGGGAGGCGTCGGACACTACACTCATCTGATTTCCTCTATTTGAGACCGTCGCGCACCATCCTGGCCCCTTCGGCCATGGCGCTGAGCTTGTTGAACGCAACGTCACGCGGCAGGTGCACCAGGCCGCAGTCGGGATTGATCATCAGTTTCTCGGCCGGAATGACATGCAACGCGCGGCGCACGCGGTCGGCGATGAGACCCGCCGACTCCACGTCGTGCGTCTTCACGTCGACCACGCCCATGGCCAGCGTGAACGGCACCTTGAATTCCTTGAACAGCTGCAGGTCGTCCTCGCCGCGGCGCGCGAACTCGAGCGACAGCGCCTGCACGTGGGCGTCGAGCACTTTCGGAAACAGGTATCGGTACGTGCCTTCGAACGACGGCTTGCCGTAGCGGTTGCCGTAGCAGATGTGCAGCGTCACGTGCGCGCTGACACCGTCAACCAGGGCGTTGACCGCCTTGATCGCCCACGGCAGATCCTCCGGAAAGCCGGAGTAATAGGGTTCGTCGATTTGCAGGTGCGTGACACCCTCGCGCACCAGCTCGCGGACCTCGAAGTTCATCACCCGCGCCAGGTCGAGCGCGAACGCCTCCTCGGACGGGTAGAAGTCGTTGCGAATCCGTTTCACCAGCGCGTGCGGCCCGGAAATCGAAATCTTCGACGCCCGCTGCGAGAAGCGGCGCAGGAAGCGCGCCTCGTCGAGCAGGCCGAGCGATCCGGTTGCCAGCTTCGATCGGACGACGCTGTCGTAGAAGTCGTAGTACAGCCGCTTCGACCCGTGATCGACCTGCACGCCGGGAATCCGCTCGGCGAAGTAGTCGATCATGTTGTCGCGGTGCAGCTCGCCGTCCGAGATGATGTCGATGCCGGCGACTTCCTGATCCTTGACGGCCGCCTTGCGGGCGGCGTCGTACATGTCGTCGAGGTCGTGCCGGCTGACCTTGCGCTGCAGGAAATCGTTCTTGGCGCGTTCGAGCCAGACAGGCATCGAATAGCTGCCGATGACGGTGGTGGGTAGAGGTGGTAAAGAACTCATAGTCAGTAATTCAAAATGCAAAATGCAAAATGCAAACAGACACGGTGAGGCCGCGCACTTATCCGGGTTTGCATTTTGAATTTTGCCTTTTGCATTTAAGCCCCCCGTTAATCTCTTCGTTTCGTATACAGGATCTGCGTCTTGGACCCTTTGCGATGTGTAAAGGGGGCGAAATTGACATGGTACCCCGCACGTGCGCCCACGGCATGCAGGAACGCGCCGTTCACCCATGTCACGAACGAGCCGTCGAGTTTCCCCGGCCCGCGGAAGCCGTGGACGTAGTCCTTGATGCTGGTGACGAAGATGTCCTGCACCTGCAGGTAACCGCGCGGGTGCAGCAGCGCCGCGGTGTTCACGAAACTTTCCGCCGCTCCACGCGAGAGATGGAAACGGATGTCGTGCGACACCTCCGACAGCACATCGTCCAATGGCGATCGGCTCACGCCCTTCGGCAGGTGCGCATCGTCGCCCTCGTCGATCGCACGGAGCCGCTCTTCGAGCCGCAGGACGTCCCAGATCCGCGTCCAGAACGCCATGCCTTTCTCGTGCTCGCCGACCGATTCCGGTCCGTAGGCGAGCAGTCGTTTGATCGCCCCCGGCAGCTCCGCGGTGCTGAAGCCGAACTCGGCCGTGATCTGTTCCGCCGCGGCGGCGCTGATATACGGGCGCACCTCCACGATGTAGAGCTGGTTGTCGCGGCGTGCGATCTCGTCGAACGTCAGGTTGTCGTAGACGTTCGTCAGGTGGACGAACAGGATCTTGAACCTGAGAAACGAGAGCACCTTGAACGGATTCGTCGCGTCAATCGGTATGACGCTGCAGAGCGGCGCGTGGGGCCCGACGGCGGCGAGCGCCGTGTCGAGCGTTGACGGCGAATAATCGCCGAGCAGGAACTTCAGGCGCGGATAGTAGCCGGTGCCCTTCTCGGCGTCGTAGGCCTGGAACCGATCGAGCCACAAGCGCGCGCGTGCCCCCGAGCCGACGCCGATTTCCATGGCGTAGATGTCGTGTGGAAGGTTGCCGCGTTTCTCGAGGTCGTGGAGCAGGTCCCAGAACTCGACAACCCCTTCCATCACCGCTTCGGGGTGGTTGGCGTCGGATCCGCCGCTCGGCAGCGCGGCCTCGAAGCCGCGCTTGGCGTACGCCTCCCAATCGCCGAGCTGCTGCCAGAACAGGCGGTTGAACGGCCAGATGATCGAGTCGCGCCAGGGCTTGAACGTGTCGAGAAAGAACGGCGCATGTCCGTTGGACGGCGGGTTGCCTCTCAGCGCTTCAACCGCATTCGTCAGATAGTCGTTGAACGACGGCGTGGCCGCCTGGCGCAGGTCGATGGCGATTTCGGCGAGCGGCAGCGGCTGTTCCTGCTGATCGACGGCTCGGCGGACGACCACAGGATCGCGGAAACAGGTTTTGTACTGAATCCAGTCGAGATGCACGCGCAGCCCCTGGCCGTTGTTCTGATCAACGCCGCTCCGCTCGATGAGCAGGGTCAATGGACCGATGATGCGGCTCGTCAGCTCGGCGACGTCGGTGCCTTTGGGCAGCGCGGATGGCGAGTAGTTTCGCTGGATGATCAAGGACAGGCCGCCGTCGGCAGGTGCAAATCCGCATTATATTTCGTTGTAGTGTCCGCCTTCAGGCGGACCTCCACGCATGACCACCACTTCAACCCTCACGCGATATCGCATGTATGTCGGCGGCGAATGGATCGACGCCGGATCGGGCGACGTCTTCGAGAGCGACAATCCGTATCTTGGTGAGCCGTGGGCATTAATTCCCCGGGGAACGGCGGCCGACGCCGATCGTGCCGTGCGTGCGGCGCATGCGGCGTTCACCTCCGGCGAGTGGCCGCGGCTGACCGCGTCGAAGCGCGGCGCGCTGCTGCGCCGGCTGGCTGACCTCATCACGCAGAGGTCGGCCTCGCTGGCCGAAATCGAGGTTCGCGACAACGGAAAGCTGTACGCCGAGATGAGCGCCCAGACGGCGTACATGGCGCAGTGGTACCACTACTACGGCGGGCTGGCCGACAAGATCGAGGGCGCGGTTCTGCCGACCGACAAGCCGGAAACCTTCAACTACACGCGGTACGAGCCGCTTGGCGTCGTGGTGGCGATCATTCCGTGGAACTCGCCGCTGCTGCTGATGGCGTGGAAGCTCGCGCCGGCACTCGCCGCCGGCAACACCGTCGTCATCAAGCCGTCCGAGTTCACCTCCGCGTCCGCGCTCGAGTTCATGAAGTTGATCGAGGAGGCCGGCTTTCCACCAGGTGTCGTCAACGTCGTCACCGGCTTCGGGGCGGACGTGGGCGCCGCGCTCATCGAGCACCCGCTGGTGCGGAAGGTTGCGTTTACCGGGTCCGACGCCACCGGACAGCGCGTCTACGAAAGCGCCGCACGCGGATTGAAGCGCGTGAGTATGGAGCTCGGCGGCAAGTCGCCGAACATCGTGTTCGAGGACGCTGATCTGGACAACGCGATCAAGGGCGTCATCTCGGGAATCTTCGCGGCCACCGGTCAGACGTGCATTGCCGGCTCCCGCCTGCTCGTCCAGCAAAGCATCCACGATCAGTTCCTGGACAAGCTGGTTTCGTTCGCGAAGGCCGCGAAGATGGGCAACCCGATGGATGCCGGCACGCAGATCGGCCCCGTCACCAACCAGCCACAGCTCGAGAAGATCCTCAAGTACATCGACATCGCGAAAGGCGAGGGCGCGCGGGCGGTGCTCGGCGGGAGCCGTGCATCGCGTCCCGAATGCGGGAACGGATGGTTCGTCGAGCCGACGATCTTCGCCGGCGTCCGCAACAGCATGCGCATCGCGCAGGAGGAAGTCTTCGGCCCCGTCCTGTCGGTCATTCCTTTCAAGGATGATGAAGAGGCGATCGCCATCGGCAACGACGTCGTCTACGGCCTCGCGGCGGGCGTGTGGACGCAGAACATCCGCCGGGCGCTGACGATGGCGGAGAAGCTGCAGGCCGGCACCGTCTGGATCAACACTTATCGGGCCGTCAGTTATCTGTCGCCGTTCGGCGGGTACAAACGATCCGGGCTTGGCCGCGAGAGCGGCCAGGAGATGATCAAGGAATATCTGCAGGTGAAGAGCGTCTGGATTTCGACGGCGACAGACGTTCCTCATCCGTTCATTCAGCGATAACACATGTCTCAGACTCTTGGTTTCGTAGGCGTGGGCCGGATGGGTGGCCCTATGGCGGGGCGGCTGCTCGATGCGGGGCACTCGCTCGTGGTGTTCGACACGAACCCGGCGGTGGTGAAGGCGCTGACCGATCGCGGCGCGGCGAGCGCTTCCTCTGCGGAGGACGTGGCGTCGAAGGCGGAGGTCGTCTTCATCAGCCTTCCGACGCCGCCGATCGTTCAGGCCGTCAGCCTGGGCGAGAAAGGCATCCTCAACGGAACGCGCGTCAAGACGATGATCGATCTGTCAACGACCGGGCCGAGCGTGGCCAAGGTCGTCGCGCGGGCGGCGGGGGAGCGCGGCGTGGCCTGGGCGGACTCTCCCGTCAGCGGTGGCGTCACCGGCGCCGCGAAGGGCACGCTGGCGGTGATGGTCTCGTGTGCGAAGCCGACATTCGAGGAAATCGATCCGCTGCTGAAGGTATTCGGCAAGACCTTCTACGTCGGGGACAAGCCTGGCCTCGCGCAGATTGCCAAGCTGGCGAACAATCTCCTGGCCGCGGCGGCGCTGGTCGTCTCGTCGGAGGCCGTGGCCATGGGCGTCAAAGCGGGTCTGGACGCGAAGGTGCTGATCGACATCATCAACGCCGGGAGCGGCCGCAACAGCGCCACGCAGGACAAGTTCCCGCGCTCGATCCTTCCGCGGACGTTCGATTTCGGCTTTGCGACCGGGCTGTCCTACAAGGACGTGCGCCTGTGCGTCGAGGAGTCCGAGTCGCTCGGCGTGCCGATGGTGGCCGGTGCCGCGGTGCGTCAGATGCTGGCTATTACACAGGCGAAATACGGCGCCGATTCCGACTTCACGATGGTCGCGAAGGTCGTCGAGGAGTGGGCCGGAGTGGAGATCAAAGGATAAGAGATGAGCAAAGAGCTGTTCGATAAAGGATTGGAGATCCGCAAGTCCGTCCTCGGCAAGGAGTTCGTCGAGAACGCCATCAGGAACGCCGACGACTTCAGCATGCCGATGCAGGAGCTCGCCACCGAGTACTGCTGGGGCTACGTGTGGGGGCGGCCGGGACTGGACAAGCGGACGCGCAGCTTCCTCAACCTGGGGATGATCGCGGCGCTGAACCGGCCGCACGAGCTGAAGATCCACGTCAAGGGCGCGCTGCGCAACGGGCTGACGCGGCAGGAGATCTCCGAGGTCTTCCTGCAGGTCGCGATCTACTGCGGCGTGCCGGCGGGTGTCGATTCCTTCCGCATCGCCCGCGAAGCCTTCGCCGAGTACGACAAGGAGCAGGCGCAGAAGGCCTGACATCCGGTGCAGTCGCGTCCCGCGCCGCCTCTCGTCCTGGCGCTGTGGTGGATCGCCGCGTGGGTCGTCACCGTCGCGACCTACCCGTTCACCAACGACCATTTCACTCGTATCACCGCGGCGCGGCAGATCGCCCGCTATGGGGAACTTCCGTTCCGGGACTTCCTCGAGCCTGGTTACGTGCTCACCGAGCTGACGTCAGCCGCGGCGCAGCTGCTTTTTGGTGACAGCCTCGCAGGCGAGATTCTGTTCACGTCGGTGTTTATCGCGACGGGCGCCATGCTCATCGTCGCGCTCGCGGGCAGGTTCACGCCGTCGAGACTGTCGCTGACGGTGATTGGAATTCTGGTCGTGCTCTCCTGGCCACGCCCGTACGATTTCGACAAGGTCCTGTTTTATCCGCTCGGCATCCTGCTGTGCTGGCGGTATGCAGACCGGCCCTCTCCGCGTCACCTGTGGCTGCTGGCGGCGTGCGCCGTCGTCGCCGGCATGTTCCGCTACGACAACGGGCTGTTCGTCCTTGCCGCGGGCATCACCGCGGTTGCCGTGACCCACTGGCGGGACCGTCCGTTCGTGTACCGCCGGCTCGCGCTCCTCCTTGGAGCCTCCGCCATGTGCGCGATTCCGTATCTGGTCTTCCTGCAGACGACCGCCGGAATCACCGCCGCGGTCGATCAGGTGGTGACCTACGCGCGGCGCGAGGGTACGCGTACCGCGTTGACACGGCTGCCGCCCCCTGTCCCGTCTGAAGTGAAGTTTGTGTACGCGCCGGACACTGTTCAGGTGCGTTGGGTTGAACTGACCGAGGCCGAGAGGTCGCGGCTGGAGACGAGGTACACGCTGCACGATGGCGTGCCCCAGGGCGAGACGTCGGCGCGAACCTGGCTCTATGAGGTGGACAACGCGTCGCGTGCGAATCTGCGTGCGTTGATCGACGATCCGAACGTCGCCGACACCCACCTGGTCGACCGCTCGACCGCCCGCCTCGTGCGCGAAGGGCCGTGGCTGCACCGAACTTACCGGCAGATCCCGGTCATTGGCCACTGGACGATGACCTGGAGCGCGGAGGACATCGCGAATTCGTTGTATTGGGTGTTCGTGGCCGTGCCGATCGCAGCCATCGTGACCCTGTGGCGGCGTGTGTCGGACACCGTGGAGCGCGCACAGGTATTGAGCGCCGTCGTCATGTCGCTGTTCGTCCTCGTGTTCATCCTGCGTGAGCCGATCGTCGCGCGGATGAGCGGGGCGGCGGCACCGCTTCTCGTGCTATGCGCGTGGCTGTGGCGGCGTGTGCACCGCAGCTCGCTTGCCCGGGCGGTCGCAGTGACAGTGGTGCTGACGGCTGCCCTTGTGACCGGATCGAGCCGGACGGCGGTTTATGCTGCACGCAATGTGCTGTCGATTCCTGCCACGCTGGCACAGGCAGCCTCGTCGCCACCGCCGCCGGTGTTTCTGCCGCGCACACCGGTGCTTCCGGTCATTGAATACGTCCGCCGGTGCACGCGACCCGACGATCGTGTGTATGCAGGCTGGTTCGTGGCCGAGTTGTATTACTTCAGCCAGCGCCGCTTCGCTGGAGGCATCGTGGCGACGTGGGGTCACCACTGGTCGGAGCCAGGGAATCAGCGGCGCATCATCGACAAGATGAAGGCCGAGCCGGTCCCGATCGTCATTCTGCAGTATGAGGATACGGACTTCCGCGAGACGTACGTGGACCTCGAGTCCTATCTGCGCGCCAACTATCGCGCCTGGGGACCGACCAGGCTCGGCTGGCTGGAGGGACCTCAGTACACGGTGTTGACCAAAAACGGCGTTGCGCCGGTTCGAATGGATCCGGTGTCGTCGATGCCCTGTTTTGCGCCCGCCGGGGGCTGATCGTTCGGAGTTGACCGGCGGCGGCACACGCCCGTATCCTCGCGCGGCTATGCTCGCGGCTCGCGTCATCGGGCCCTTTCTCCTGGGCGCGGTGATTGCGCTCATCCCGGCGCCCGCGGGCCTGGCCCCGGCCGCCTGGTACTACTTCGCCCTGTTCGTTGCCGTCATCACGCTGATCATCACCGAGCCGATCCCGGCGGCGGCGATCGGTCTCGGCGGCGTCACCGCCGCCGCCCTGCTCGGCCTCGTCCGCGACACGCCGGCGGCCTCAGCGCAATGGGCGCTCAGCGGGTTCGGCAACACCATCGTCTGGCTGATCTTCGCCGCGTTCATGTTCACCGTCGGCTACGCGCAGACGGGACTCGGGCGCCGCGTGGCACTGCACCTGGTGCGCCTGCTCGGGCATCGGACGCTTGGACTCGGCTATGCCGTCGCGCTTGCCGATCTCGTCTTCGCGCCGTTCACGCCGTCGGCAACGGCGCGCAGCGCGGGCACGATCTATCCGGTCGTCTGCCACATCCCGCAGCTGTACGGCTCGCGGCCGGATGACGGAACGGCGCGCGTGATGGGCGCCTACCTCCTCTACACGGCGCTCGCCGTGAGCTTCGTCACCAGCAGCATGTTCATCACCGCCCTGGCACCCAACGCGCTGGCCATTACCATCATCGAAAAGACCGCAGGCGTACGCGTCTCGTGGCTGCAGTGGTTCGTGGGCTTCGCACCCGTCGGCTTCGCTCTGCTGCTGCTGACGCCGCTCGTGCTGTACCTCGTTTATCCGCCGTCGATCCGCGCGGCCCCGGAAGTACCGCGGTGGGCCGCTGATCAGCTGCGCGCGATGGGGCCGATGTCGCGGCGCGAGCTGGTGCTGTTCGTGTTGATCGGATCGGCGCTGGCACTGTGGATTGGCGCGACGGACTACATCGATCCTGCGTTGACCGCGGTCCTGATCGTCCTGCTGATGGTCGTGTCCGGCGTCGTGTCCTGGGACGATGTGATCGGTCAGAAGGAGGCCTGGAACGTATTGATCTGGTTCGGCACGCTGGTGACGCTGGCGGGCGGGCTGGCGGAAACGGGATTTGTCGGCTGGCTGGCGAAGGCGACCGCGCCGGCGTTCACGTCGATGAGCCTTGGCGCCGCGATAGCGGCGCTGGTCGGGACCTTCTTCGTCCTCCACTATTTCTTCGCGAGCATTACCGCGCACACGGCAACGCTGCTTCCCGTGTTCCTTGGCGTGGCGATCACCATCACCGCGCTCTCGCCGGCACGGTGGTCACTGCTTCTGGGATACCCGCTCGGATTGATGGGCGTCCTGACGTTCTACGCGTCAGGCCAGAGCGTCATCTACTACGCCAGCGGATACATCAGCCGCCGCGACTTCTGGGTGCTGGGCCTCGTCATGGGCGTCATGTTCATCGGGGTGTACCTGCTTCTGATCACGCCATGGCTCGAGTTTCTGAACTACTGACGCCTCCGTCCGCCGACGCCGGGCGCCTGCAGGCCCTCGACATCATTCGCGGCGCCGCGGTGCTCGGCATTCTTCTCGTGAACATGCAGCTGTTCGCGATGCCGAACGCGGCCACTGCCAACCCGTACGCGCTTGGACAGCCGTCATTCAGCGACCTCGCTGTGTGGTCCGTCATCGAGGTGCTCGCGGAAAGCAAGTTCATCACGATCTTTTCCATGCTGTTCGGCGCCGGCGTTGTGCTGATGACGAGCCGTGTCGAGCAACGCGGGTTGCGTCCCGCCCGCCTGCACTACCGTCGGATGTTCTGGCTGCTTGTCTTCGGCCTCGTTCACGCGTACCTGCTGTGGCACGGCGACATCCTGGTTGCCTATGCCATCTGCGGAATGCTCGTGTATCCCGCTCGTCGGCTGTCGGCGCGGACGCTCGCGGTTGTCGGCGTGTTCCTGATGGGCGTGGCGATGGCAAGCGCGCTGACAGCCGGAGTCAGCTGGCCGTACTTTCCCGACGAGTTGAAGGCGGAGTGGCAAAGCTACTGGCAGCCGTCGCCTGGCGATGTTGCCGACGAGACGGCTGCGTTCAAGGGAGGCTGGCTGGCGCAGCAATCCTGGCGCTCGAGCTACTCCGCGGAGTTCCACCTGCAGGACTTCATCGCGTGGGACCTCTGGCGCCTGTCCGGTTTGATGCTGCTTGGCATGGCGCTTCTCAAGTGGGACGTCCTGACTGGCAGGAAGACACGGGGCCAATACGCCGCCCTGACCGCGATGGGGCTCGCCACCGGGCTGCCGCTCGCGGCACTGGGACTCTCACGGTTACATACGGCTGGCTGGCGGCTGCCCGAGGCTGTCTTCTTTGCGCCGCAGTGGAATTACTGGGGCAGCCTTCTGGCAGCGCTCGGTTACATCGGGTTGCTGATTACGATCTGGCGGGCCGGCGTCGCGCGGGGACTGACATCGCGGCTCGCCGCAGTCGGCCGAACCGCGTTCAGCTGCTACATCCTCGAGACGCTCATCTGCACGGCCATCTTCTACGGCCATGGCCTGGGACTGTTCGGAAGCGTCGATCGGCTGCGGCAGCTGATCCTCACCGTGGCGGTGTGGTTCGTGCTGCTGCTTCTGGCGCCGCTGTGGCTGCGGCGGTTCGATTACGGTCCGCTCGAGTGGCTCTGGCGAACGCTCACCTATGGACGCGTCGCGCCTGCTATCGCCCTTTGTACTCCGCGTCGGTGACCGGCTTCTGCCATTCGAGCTTGCCCGCGTAGACGCTGAATTGCAATGCGGCCTGGTCCGGCGCGGCGCCGTGCCAATGCGGGACGTTCGCCTTCGTCAGCACCGGCTGTCCCATCGGCAGCTCCTTGACCGCGTCGCCCTGTTCCTGCCAGCGCCCGCGTCCTTCCTCGATCAGCAGAATCTGCGGCGCGGTGTGGACGTGCCAGTTCGTGCGCGCGCCCGCCTCGAAGCGGATCCGCGACATGTTCGTCCCCTCGGTCGGCTGAATCGCGACGGTGCCGGTGAAATTCGCCGCGAAGTTTCCGCGCCCGCCGGCGGCGCCGGCGCCCTGACCGCGCTGCGCGTCCTGCTGTGCGGCGCCGGCGACGGCAGCCACTGACACGAGTGCCGCGGCGAGCGACAACCTGCTGCGGACCGACCATCGGCGTGACGACATGTGACCTCCTTCGCGCCCGGGCGTCTCGCTGACGCCTGGCGCCGGCGCCTATCGTATGGCGAAACTCGGGTCCCCGATGGTGCGACACCGGAGAATCAATCCAGCGCGCGAATTATGGATCAGCTAGGTCGCGGTCCGCGGATGTCCCACTCCACAGTGAAGCTCTGGCACAATCTGCAATCCTGAGCGGGAAGGCCATATGAGCTTCGGACCGTCATTGTCCCCGAATCGCGATGGGTTGTTCCGGCTGGTGGCGGATAGCCTGCCGCTCCTCGTCTGGATTTCCGGCCTCGACAAACGCTGCACCTACTTCAACAAGCCATGGCTCGACTTCACCGGGCGATCACTGGAGTCCGAGATCGGCGATGGTTGGGCGGACGGTGTGCACGCCGACGATCTGCAGCATTGCCTGGACACGTACACCAGCGCGTTCGATCATCGCGAACCGTTCATGATGGAGTATCGGCTGCGGCGGCATGACGGCGAGTACCGGTGGGTCTTGGACAATGCAGCGCCGCTGTTCGATCCTGATGGCTCGTTCGCGGGTTACTTC
>JBOGIQ010000118.1:0-15832 GCA_050742535.1 Vicinamibacterales bacterium
GACCTGGACTGTCTGCATAGCGATATCGTTACCCAGAATCGCTGAGCGGTGCCTGGTGAGATCGACGCGCGTCGCGCGTCGCGGACGGCCACCTGGTCGCGCTGATGTCAGCGGATGGCGCGATTAGCGGATAAAGATCGTGCGCAGACTCGGAACCGCCGAAGCGAGGTCGGTTCACACCGGCATTGCTTGACCTAATTGATACGACTGGTCCGTACGCCGCGAACGTCTCATAGCGTTCTGTTCTGTTCTGTTCTGTTCTGTTCTGTTCTGTTCTGTTCTGTTCTGTTCTGTTCTGTTCTGTTCTGTTCTGTTCTGTTCGGTTCGGTTCGGTTCGGTTCGTCATTCCCTCAGCATGTCCCTCTTAACGACTAGCGACGAATGACGTGGGAGTTCTGATTCACGAGATTGGGCGCGTCACCCGGCCAACGCAGGGCGACCCAGGCAACCTCGTGCGGGCAGCGATGTTCACGCCCCAGCGTCACGAGGAAGATCGGCCGAACAGGCGCCCGGGCGTCGGCGGCGCGTAGATCAGATCGGGAAAGCGTCGGTCCGGATGGTTCGGCGCGAGCGACGGCGCCAGGACGGCCGCGCCGATCACGAGGGCCAGGAGGACGATTCCGACATTCCTCATGGCATCCAACTCATTCCGGGCACCATGCTGCATCCGCGGTCCGTCCGCTCCTTCATCGAAATAGCAGCGTCGCCAGAATATAGAAATCGTTCTTCCAGACCGGAATCGTGTGGCCGCCACCGGCGTCGATGTGCCACACATGCGGCACCTGACGTTCAGCGAGATAGTCGTGCAGCCCTTTTCCGATGGTCAACCCCATCTCGTCCTGATCGCCTGAGGAGACCCATAGCAGCTTCAGCTGCCGCCGGGCCGCGACGGGGTCCGGGACAAGTTGCGCGGGCGGCAATGTGTTTGGTGCCGGCGAGAATCCTGCGACAAAGGCGAAGGTATTCAGATTCCCGAGTCCGAAATTCAGCGACTGCCCGGCGCCGATCGACAGGCCGGCAAGCGCGCGCTGATCCCGCGCCCGGCTGACCGCGTAGCGTGACTCGATGAACGGAATCAGGTCCATCAGCAGCTCCCGCTCGAATGCCACATACGCCTGGCTTTCTCCGGCGATGTTCTCGCGCGCGGCTGGACGATCGGGCACCGGCGCGTTCGAGGCGCGGCCGTTCGGCATGACGACAACCATCGGTACCGCTTTCCTGTCGGCGATCAGATTGTCGAGGATCACAGCGGCCGCCAGGTCGCTCGCCCACACCGTCTCGTTGGCCCCGAGACCGTGGAGGAGATACAACACCGGATACCTTTGACTCGTGGAGTAGCCCGGCGGCGTGTAGACCATCGCCGGCCGCCTGGTGCCGGTCACCGTCGACTCGTACTCGACCCGCTCCAGGCGTCCGCGTGCGACACCCTCGCGCTGGACGTCGAAGCCCGGCGGCGCATTCGCGAACGTTCGCGGCGCCGGTGCCTGCGCGAGACCAGCGGGCGCGAGCAGAGCGCAGCCCAGCACTCCAGCGACGACATATCTACTGGTCTTCACAACACCTCCACAGGTCAGCCGGACAGCGCGCAGGCTATTTACTCCTGTCGCAGCGCCGTCAGCGGTTCGATACGTGCGGCATGGCGCGCGGGCACGTAGGACGCAACCACGGCGACAGCGCCGAGCAGCATGACGACGATGGCGTAGGTCTGGACGTCGTACGGCGTGACGCCGAAGAGCAGCGTGTCGAGCGAGCGCAGGAGCACCAGCGA
The DNA here is from genome assembly GCA_050742535.1 of Vicinamibacterales bacterium. Taxonomy (GTDB): domain Bacteria; phylum Acidobacteriota; class Vicinamibacteria; order Vicinamibacterales; family UBA2999; genus Gp6-AA40. Next base: position 1,769 of record JBOGIQ010000118.1, read on the forward strand.
GCCGGCGATGCCGATGGCCGCGCCGATGCCAACGAGCGCGAGGCCGTTGCCGACGACCGATGCCGTGATGCCCACCAACCGCGCGCCGAGCGCGATGCGGATGCCAATGTCCTTCGTCCCCTCAGCGACGAGATACGCGAGCAGACCGTAGAGTCCGAGCGCCGCCAGCAGCAGACCGCCGACAGCGAAGCTCGCCGAGATCAGCGCGCTGATGCGTTCGCGTGCCAGACTCTCGGCCAGAGCGGTCGCGATCGTGCGCACGTCCGACACAACCAGCGCCGGCTCGAGCTCGTGCAGAACCGCCGTGACCGGCTTGACGAGCGACTCGGGTTGACGTCCGCGCATGAAGATCTTCATCGTTGCCCACGGCATGCGGCCGTGACTGTAGAACACGGTCGGCTGCGGCGCGGCCCTCACCGAGCCTTCGCTCACGTCGCCGACGACGCCGATGATCGGCAAGTACGGATTCTCGTCTTGTATCCGAACGGAGAGTGAGGTCTTTAGCGGATCGCGTCCCGTGAGGTATCGCTGTGCAAACGTCTCGCTGACGACGACTCCGGCCAGCGGATTCGTGTTGTCCGCCTCGGTGAATTCGCGTCCACGCAGCACGGGGATGCGCAGCGTGCGGAAATATCCGGGTGCGACCATCCGCACGACGGTGGACGGCAGTTCGGCGGGCGGGCGGACGGGCGTGCCGCGCTCATGAAACCGAGTTTCGCCGCGAGGAATGCCGATCATCGGCAGGCTGCCCGCCGCCGCCGCGGATTCAACGCCCGGCAACGCGCGAAGCCGGGTCAGCGCCTGCCGATAGAAGTCGCGGGGACGCTCGTCGGGATATCGCTCCGGCGAGATCGCCACGGTCATGCTCAGGACGCCGCCGGGATCGAATCCGAGGCGCGCCCGATCGAGCGCGATGAGCGTGCGGACCAGGACACCCGCGCCGCAGAGCAAAACGACGGTCAGGGCGACCTGCACAATGACCAGCGCTTGTCGCACGCGGGGCGCGTGACCGCCCTTCGCGCCGCGCGTCCGCAGCGCATTGCCCATCGAGCGGCGCGCGGACAGGATCGTCGGTGCGACCCCGGCGATCGCTCCTGTCACGACTGCGAGGCTGAACGCATAGGTCAGCAGGCGTCGATCGACGAACAGCTCGGAAACGCCGAGCAGGCTCGCCGGGGCTGCCGCGAGCAGCGCGTCGAGGCTCCAGCGGGCGACCCCGAGGCCGAGCGCGCCGCCGGCGCCGGCGAGTAGCAGGCTTTCGACCAGCTGTGCTCGCGCAATCGCCCAGCGGCCCGCCCCGAGTGAGGCACGAATCGCGATCTCGCGCTGGCGCGACGCCGACCGCGCCAGGAGCATGTTGGCGACGTTGAAGCAGGCAATCGCGAGCAGTACGCCCACGGCGGCGAACAGCACGAGCACTGACGTTCGCACATCCCCGGTGAGCACTTCACGCAGAGGCGTGATGGTCACGCTCGTATTCCTGTTGAACGTGTGCGTCGCGGCGAGACGCCGCGCGATGGCCTCCATTTCCGCTCGCGCAGTGCCGGGCGTTGCGCCGTCGGCGAGGCGACCGACGACGTCGATGATGCGTCCTTCGGTCTCCCGCCACGGGCGGTTCCGGTCGAGCTGATAGGCGGTCCACAGGTCGACATCCTGCTGCACGAAACGGAAGCCGGCGGGCATCACGCCGACGATCTCGTACGCGCGGCCGTTGAGCTGCACAGTACGGCCGATGGCGCGCCGCTCGCCACCCAGCCGGTCCTGCCACGCGCGGTAGCTGAGCACGGCGACGCGTGGCCCGTTCGGGCGGTCATCGTCAGCCGAGATCGTGCGGCCAAGGAGCGGGGCGACGCCGAGGAGCGGAAAGAATTCGGACGACACGAGCTGCGCATTCACGCGTCGGGGCTCGCCGGCGCCGATCATCGTGAACGACGCGGACTGCCAGGCAGCGAACGCTCGAAACGTGCGGCTCTCGCGCTGCCAATCGAGCCAGTTGGCGGGTGACACGTCGATCGGTTCGGCACCGCGAGACTCTTCGACCATCACGAGCTGGTCGCCATTCGGGTACGGCAGCGGCCGCAACAGCAGCTGATCGACGACGGAGAAGACGGCGGTGTTGAGGCCGATGCCGAGGGCCAGCGTGAGGATCACGGTGAGCGAGAAGCCCGGGCTGCGCCAGAGACCACGCGCTCCCTGTCTGATGTCACGGGCGACATCCTCCGCGAGGCGTATCGTCCGCTCGTCGTGGCCTTGCTCCTTGAGCCGGGTCAGATTACCGAACCGCCGCCGGGCGGCGCGTTGCGCGTCGGCGTCGCTCAGTCCGTCACGTGCATAGTCGCGTGCGAGCGCATCGAGATGGAACGCCATCTCGCGCTCCATGTCGTGATCTCTCGAGTGCCACCGGAACAACGCGAGGACGCGGCGGATCGGCCGTGGCAGCCGCAGCGCCACGTCACGCCCCCTGCTCGAGCGCGCGCAGCACGCGCGCGATGGCGCCGGACAGTCGCAGCCAGCCGTCGAGCTCGGCCTGCGCGGCGCGGCGTCCCTTCCGCGTCAACGTGTAGAACTTGGCGGTCCGGTTGTTCCTGGTGGGGCGCCACTCGGACTCGATGAGCCCTTGTTCTTCCATGCGATAGAGCGCCGGATAGAGCGACCCCTCTTCGACTTTCAGGGCATCCTCGGACAACTGATGCAACCGGGTCGCGATGCCGTAGCCATGATTCGGGGCGGTCTCCAGCACCTTGAGCACCAGCAGATCGAGCGTCCCCTGTAGGAGATCACCTTTCCGCACCGCCATCCGAGTCCTCCCTGTCGCATCTCACCCAGACCGTCTTGGTGAATCGCAGTAAACCACGGCTTCCCTAGACCGTCAAGGTAAGAGCGATTCCTTCACTCGCGGCCCTCCCAAACCGTGTAGAGTGCCGGGCATGTCCGCCAACGACGACCTTCTGGGTGCGTTTGAACTCCACGATCCGCAGGGAATCCGAAAAGCACTCCAAGCCGGGGCCAGCCCGACCGCGCCCCTCAAGGGGAAGCGCCCGATTGATTGGCTCATCTCGATGTACACACGCTCCCCGAACTTCGCGGCGTGTCTGCGGGCGATGCTTGAGGCTGGCGCCACGGTAGGAAACGAGCTGGTCGAAGCGACTCTGTTAGACGATGAGCAGGCACTACGAAGGATCATTCAGCAGGATCCGGAACGCGTGCGGGAGTCGCTCGCGGTCGAATCCGCCTACACCTCCCTTCGCGGCGTCTCGGCTCTTCACGTCTGCGCAGAATTCAATTCTGTTCGCTGCGCGAAGGTGCTGTTGAACGCTGGGGTCGATGTGAATGTCCGGGCGGAGGTTGATGCAGACGGTCTTGGCGGGCACACGCCGCTGTTCCATACGGTCAACAGTAATCAGAACCACTGCCGCCCGATGATGAACCTGCTCCTCGACGCCGGAGCGGATGTCGATGTGCGTCTCCGCGGATTGGTGTGGGGCGAAGGGCTGGAGTGGGAGACGGTCGTGTTCGACGTTACGCCGATCTCATACGCCCAGTGTGGTCTCTATCGGCAGTTCCATCGAGATGAGAAGGACATTTACGACAACATTGACCAGCTCTCTCGCCGCCGCTTTGGGTCACCGGCTCCCCGGAGAAATGTTCCGAATCGATATGTGTTGGGGCACTGACCGCCTCCCTAATCCAGCACTGGCATCTCCGCCGAGTCGATGACGATGACGTCGCGCGGTTCGCGGCGCGGCTCGAGGTTCAAACCGAGCTGCTGCTGGACCGCGGTCCCGAGCATCATCACGTCCGCGGGGTCGGGGACGATGCCGCCATTTCGGACAGGCACCCACCACAGGTGGATGTCGAACGTGCCGGTCAGGCCGCTGCGATCGACAATCGCGCGCTCGTTCTCGCGATCGCTGCGCATCATGGCCTCCACAATCTCCCTCATCGTCGCGGTGCCGTGCACGGCCAGCGCACCGCGCGGATAGGTTTGCGGCATGCGGGTCACTGTGGCCACTGCCGAGGCGCCGCCGCTGGTGAGGCCGCAATCGGGCGTCACCTCCTTGGCCACGGCGCCGCGGCCGGTACGTGCCAGCGTGTCGCTGTAGGCGCGGCAATCGACTTTCGACCGCCGCAGCCCCGGTCCGAGCTTGCCGTCGGGGCGCGCGACGAGCGCGTACACCGGCAGCTCGCGCTTTTCTGCATGCCAGCGCAGCTTGAATCGCTCCTCGAGCAGCGTCCGGATTGCGGCCTGTGCCTGCGGGATGGTCGGCACGTCGCTGAACTTCAGTACGAGTTGATACGCGTCCTTGTCGATCCATGCGGGGCCACCGACCGGCTCTGGATCATGACGCCGCGGCAGGATGTCGAAGGCGTACATCACCAGCGTCCTGAGCGTCATCGGCCGCAGGCGGGCGCTGCTGCTGGTGGGCGGGGCCCAGTTGCCAGGGACGAGCGGCGGCATGTCCGGCGGCGAAGGTTTTACAGCAGCCGCCTCGAGCGTGACCGCCGGTTTGCCGTTCTGCGCGAACATGAGGGTGGACGCGCTGATCAGCACCACTATGGCCAGCGGTCTGCACATGTGCGGCAGAGTAACTCTGATTTGTTACCGATTGATGACGCCAGTTCCGGCGACGGTCAGTCCGCAGGCGGCAAGCCATCTCCCACGAATCGCAGCCTGGTCGAAAAGTCGACTCGAAACACCGACTCGAGAATTCGCTGCACCACAATGGCGCAACGCTCAGAATCGCGTGGCGCCTCGCAATCCAGGAATCGCGACCCGTCGGAACCCCGAGTGTCGTACGGCGTCAAGCCGAGCGTTGAAAGAGTTTTTCGAAGCGCATCCTCTCGTTCGATCTGCTGCGGCGTGACGAGCGGGTGATCGATCTGGATCCGATCCGGGGCCGCGGTGAACTGCAGAAACGCCTCCTCCTGGTCGATCAGGTCGACCCTGAGCCAGCTCCCTTCAGGAGCGTCGATCAATCGCTGAATGTGGCCAGCCAGATCCGTGATTGTTCCGACGGTTGCCGATGGCGGTGGCGGGTTCAACCACGCCTTCAGTGCGCGCCACATCTCGGTCTCCCTCCAGGCAATCATCAAGCCGTTGGCGCATGAATTGCCCACCGGGTGATCCGCGTCGGGAACTCCCGCACATGCGCGCCTGTATCGAACGGCCGATTACGTTTCTCAGCGCTGTGATTACAGTCCCGGAGTTCAGGGCCGCATCAGATGAACGAGCGAACTGAGGACATCACGCTGACGGTGGCGAAACTCGCCGCGGTCTGCTGTTCGGTCGCGGCGGCGATATATGCGGCGATGCCGGCCGAACCGCCGCCGATTGTGGCGTTGTTCCTGTCGGGTGGACCATTGCTCGCCGTGATCCTGTGGCTGCAGAAGGACGCGCAGCGAACGGGCATCGGTGCTGTTCACGATTGGGGCTACTTCTTATGGCTCGCCTGGCCTGTCGTCATTCCTTGGTACGCGTTTACGACACGCGGCCGACTGGAATGGAAACTAACAGTGGGATTATTCGGACTGATCGGAGTGTCCTCCATCAGCTGGCTGGTCGTCGCGTACTCACTGTGGTACTTGAGAGCCGGTGGTTGACTGAGCGGTGACCCGATGTGGTTCTTTTTCCAACTCGTGATCCTCGCGGGGTTGTTTCTTGGGGCCAAAGCGTTCGAGAAGTTCGGGAACGACACCGCAAGGATCACATATTGGAAGCATTTTCAGCGCGGCCTCTTAGTGGTCCTGATTGGCTTTGGTTTCGCCGGCTTGGTCGCGCTCGCCGCGCGCGTCGATTCGCCGCTGGCTGCAATGGTTTGCTTCTGTAGGAATGCCGAGATGCATCGTCTACGGATGGCTACATCACGCTGCCGGGTTGCGCGGCAGATCCAGGTAACTACCGGCGCAGGCATAAGCACCGTTTCGGATACCGGTATCAGTTCTCAGTCGGCATCTGGACGTGCTCGATCACGAGGACCTCGACAGGCGAGCGGGTGGAAACCAGCTTCAGACCAAGCTGCTCTTCGAGCGCCCGGAACAACGACGGCGCTGCGCCGGCCTGGTTGGCGTTCAATGGGTCTTCAAGAAACGAGAGCTTCGCATCGAACGAGCCCTTCAAGTCCGTCTGATCGATCACCATGCGGCCCACGTACGGGCGCAGACTGACGGCGATCTGCGCCAGCGTTCGTGCCCCGTAGTTCATCGTGAGCTCCGGATTTCCCGGTCCGCCTTCGAAGCGCGTGCCACAGAATGACCCCTGCATCTCTTCGGCGGTGAGCAGTCGCGGTCCGCGTCCGGGTGGCGGGGCCTTTGCCGCCAGCGCAGCGCAATCGACCGATGACCGCTTCAGACCGGTGGCGGCTTTCTCGCTCCGGTCGGCCATGACCAGCTCGTAGACAGGTAACTCTTGCCGCTCGCGCCGGATCTTCAACGCGAAACGGTCCTCGAGTAACCGCTGCAGCATGGTCAACAGGGCGGGGCGGTCCGTGCCCGTCGGGGCGACGGCATCAATGTCGAATCTGGCCGTCTCCATCCAATCGGGGCCCCCAAACAACCTGCAGCCGGTCCACGCCATAGGCGTTCCAGATGACCTGGCGGAGATCAACCCGCGACGCATACACGCGATTCGCTGGCCCGATCAGGAACCGCAGCGGCACTTCCGTCTTATTGATCTTGACGGACGCCACTTCGAAGCGCCGGGAATCGCCCCGCTGCGCAAACGCGCTCACTGACAGCAGCATGAGGCACGCCACCACAATCCCGGTTGGTGTGCGCCGTGACGCATTCGCCGTCCGACCGCCAGTGCGCATACCTTGTAGTGTGTGCATTGATCTTCTCCTCGAGACCGACCAACTCCAAGACGCGTCGCGGCGATCGAGCCGCCGACGACGCCAGCGAACCTATCAACATCGCCGCCGATTGCACGTCGAGCCTTCGTCGTACCAACACAGACCGTGGAACGTACGGCAATGTGTGTAGAGGCAATGCCGGGCGCGGCGATACGCTCCGCGTCACCGAGCTGCTCGGACTCGGCTCACAGGAGCGCAGCGAGGCGGAGTTCCACAACCTGCTGGCGTCGGCTGATCTCGATATCATCCGCGTCGGCGCCGTGACGCTGGCGTTTAGCCTGATCGAAGCGGCGCCGATCGACTCTTAAGGGTTCCAGACCGGGAGAGCGTGAGACGGTATTGCCCCCCGCCCGTCGCCAGGCTTGCGGTTTCCAGACGGTTGGTAGGGGTTTGGGAATTGCCTCACGTTTCCGTTCTGATCCACCCAGCCCGCCAGAATGACGCGATTACCAGGATCGTCCTGCTGCGCGCTCACAGGCGTGAGCAGGGACGGCCCGCCGGCTGAGAGCCACACTAAGCACACCGCGATCACCGTCAGCACCAGTTTCGTGTATCGGTCCACGGACATATGCCCTCCCTCCGCACAGGCTACCAAACAAGACACCGTGCGGGCTTACCTGGTTTGGTGCCCCTACTCCCCTTTGCGTTGACCGTTCCCGCCTCTGCGTAGCATCGGCGCGTGCGCGCCCGGATAGCAGCGTACTGTCCGTTCTGCTCGTCACCGCCGCTCCAGGCGGCTGACGAGGCGGGGCGTATAGATATAGAGAGCGCCGGCGTCGCCGAACAGGTGCACGCGCGTCGGCGGCGCGTAAATCAGATCGGGAAAGCCCTGTCCGGATCGTTTGGCGCCAGTCATGGCGCCAAGACGGCCGCGCCAATGACGAGGCAGAGGAGGACGAGCCCGGCCTTCCTCATTCCGCAATCCCTTCGCGAACGCGCGGATCGACGGCGGCCAGCAGCAGGTCGCCGGCGAGCGTCCCCAGCGCGAGGAAGCTGGCGCCAATCGCCGCGCATCCGGCCACGAGGTAGATGTCGCGCGCGAGGAGCGCCTCGTACATCGTCCGCCCCAGCCCGGAGGGCAACCTAACGACAGGCCATCGATCTTCACCGCTCGACAGGAACAGCTCGGACTCAAACTGGAATCGACCCAGGCATTGATCGACGTGCTGACGATAGAAAGCGTAGCCAGGCCGAGTCCGAACTGAAGCCGAGCAGGAACGCTGGATTATCCTGACGTCACCTGCACATCCCGCGCGGCGATGTTCACGCCGAGCGTCACGAGGAAGATCGGCACCGCCGGAGCAAGCGTCCACGGTGCGTCGCCAAGCAGCGCCACGTTCGACGCATCGTGCAGCATCGTCCCCCACGTCGCCACATCTCCCTGAAACCCGAGCCCGACATACGACATCGTCGCCTCGGCCAGGATGAACGCCGGGAGCAGCAGCGACGCCTGCGTGAGGACGTAGCCGCGAGCGGCGGGCAGTAGGTGGTGAACGAGCACGCGCGCGGGGCTGGCCCCGGCCGCGCGTGCGGCAGCCACGTAGTCGCGCTGACGTTCGGTCAGCACGATCGCCCGCACGCCGCGGGCGACGATCGGCCAGCCGAGCAGCGTGAAGATGCCGACGAGGAGCGCGAACACCTGCGCCGGCGCGAGGGAAAGCGGCATCACCGCGCGCAGCGCCAGCGCCACGTAGATCGTCGGCAGCACCAGCACGAATTCCGAGAAGCGCGAGAGCGCGCCGTCGAGCCATCCGGCCGCGCTGCCCGAGGCGCCGCCGATCAGCATGCCGAGGCACGCGGCGCCCAGCGTGGCAATGAGCGCAACGGCCAGCGTGGCGCGGCCGCCGTAGAGCAGCCGCGAAAAGTTGTCCCGCCCGTAGGCGTCCGCGCCGAGCAGCAGCAGCGGCGCGCCGGCTTCGGCGTCTCCGGCGATCAGCCGGCCATCGTGCAGAAACCGCAGCGTCACGGGTTTCGAATGATCCTCCTCGAACCGGCGCTCGAGGCGGCTGATCAGGCGGGGCGTATACATATAGAGCGCGCCGGCGTCGCCGAACAGGTGCACGCGCGTCGGCGGCGCATAAGTCAGATCGGGAAAGCGCCGGTCCGGATCGTTTGGCGCCAGCCACGGCGCAAGAACGGCCGCGCCGATGACGAGGCACAGGAGAACGACCCCGGCCTTCCTCATTCCGTGACCCCTTCGCGGACGCGCGGATCGACCGCGGCCAGCAGCAGGTCTCCGGCCAGCGTCCCCAGCGCGAGGAAGCTGGCGCCCATCGCCGCGCATCCGGCCACGAGGTAGATGTCGCGCGCGCGGAGCGCCTCGTACATCATCCGGCCCAGGCCAGGCCACGCGGTCACGTACTCGACGACGAACGAGCCGGAGAGGACGGCGCCGATCACGATGCCGTAGATGGCGCAGATGGCGCGCAGCGACACCGGCCACGCGTGGTGAAACACGGCGGCTCGCCGCGAGAGGCCGCGCGCGCTGGCCGCGGTCACGAACGGCAGGTGCAGCGTCTCGCCCAGCGCCTGCGACTGCAGCCGCTCGAACGTGGCCGCCACGGGAAGTGCCAGCGCGATGACCGGCAGCGGCAGGTGCGCGGCCACGTCGGCAAGCCACGGGCCCCACGCAGTCTCAACGGTACCCGGCGTCGTCATGCCGCCGAGCGGGAGCCATCCCGTGCGGGCAGCGATGAAAACCAGAATCAACGAAGTCACGAGCGGCGGAAGCGACAGGCACGCCACCGAGAACGTTCGGACCACCGCGGCGCCGGCGCCGGCACCCGTGAAAGGATGCCCGACGACGCCTGAGCCGGCACGGGCCCCGGTGAAGATGCCGAGGCCTATTCCCAGAAGTGTTGCAACGATGAGCGCGGTGACGCCGAGCACGGCGCTGTTGGCGGCAGCGCGAACGACGAGCGGCCCGACCGGCCGCCCGTACTGGAGCGATTCGCCGAAGTCGAACCGCAGCGCGCGCGACATCCACAGGCCCCACTGCTCGATAGCCGGGCGATCGAGGTCGAAGCGGGCGCGCGCCGCCGCGACCTCCGCGCCCGAGGGATTCGGGCCCAGGGCGGACGAGAGGTCGCCGGGCGCGAGGCGCGTCAGGAACAGCGCCGCGGACGAGGAAACGAAAACGAGGAGGACGGCAAAGATGACGCGGCGGACGAGGAACCGCGCCATCAGGGTTTGCTGGCGGCTCCGTCGGCAACGCTCAGCATGTCCGCGTTCCACAGCACCTGCGGCCGCATCACCGACGGCACCACGCCGCGCAGCCGCACGCTGTGGCCGTAATAGAGGCGCGGCGCGGCGAAGTACACCACCGGCAGGTTCTCCGCGAAGATCCGCTGCACGTCGTTGAAGATCGTCTTCCGCTGCGCGAGCGCGATGGTGCTCGCCTGCTCCGTCATCAGACGGTCGATCTCCTTCTCCCACCCGGTGGCCGGCGTCTTCGACGCCAGGTTCCACAGGTGGGCGTCGCCGGAGCTGAGCCAGTAGTCGAGACTGAGGCCCGGGTCGAGATCGCTCATCAGCGCGCGCATGTAGACCGCGTCGTAATCGCAGCTCTCCAGCCGCGCGAAGAGCGCCGGCGGCTCGAGCGCCACCACGTCCAGCGCGATGCCGACCGCCTGCGCGTAGTCGCGCACCACCGTGGCGCCGGTCTCATAGTAGGTGATGCCGCGCTGCGTCAGCACGGTGAAGCGCGCCTCGGTGCCCTTCTCGTCCTCGACGACGCCGTTCCCGTTGCGATCCTCGAGGCCGATGCTCTTGAGCAGCTCGCGCGCGCGCGCCGGATCGTGCGGATAGCGCGGGACGTTTGGCGAGAACCACGGCTCGTTCCCCGTCGTGATCGGTCCCCAGGTCGGCACCGCTTCGCCAAGGAACACCGTCTGCGCGAACTCCTCTCGATCGACCGCGTGGGAGATCGCCTGGCGGAACTCGCGCTTCTGGACGAAGCGGAAGCGCGGGTCCTTTGCCTTGACCGCCGGCTTCATGCAGAACCAGAACCCGTCCGGGTCGGTGCCGACGCCGAGCTCCACGAGCCTGACCTTCCCTTCCGCCTCCGCCTTACGGATCGGAACGTAGTCCTCGGCGCGCAGCTCGCTGTGCGTAAAGTCCGTCTGCCCTGCCTGCAGCCGCAGCAGCTCGGCATTCTGCTCGGGGACGATCTCAAGGACGATGCGATCGAGGTACGGCAGTTGCTGCCCGCGAGCGTCCTTGCGCCAGTAGCGCGGGTTGCGATCGAACACCAGCCGCTGCCCCGGCGTGTATTCCCGCAGCACGAACGGTCCCATCCCGGCGATCTCGGAGGGCGGGGTGGCCGGTCCCCAGGCGTCTCCCAGCGTCCCCGCCGCGAGCGCGGCACCCAGCTTGTGCTTCGGGAGGATCGGCAGGGCGTCGAAGATCCGCACGCCCGGGCCGGATGGTCCGGCCAGCGTGAACTTCACCGTGTCGGCGTCCGGCGCCTCGGCGCGGATCGGCTGGCCGCCGGCCATCATGTTGCTCGCCGCGACGCTCTTCACCTTCGGGTCGAGCGCCGCCTCGAGCGAGAAAACGACGTCGGCCGAGGAAAAGGGGGCGCCGTCGGACCACGTCAGGTTCGGCCGCAGATGAAACGTGTAGCTGAGGCCGTCGTCCGAGGCGTCCCACTTTTCCGCCAGCCACGGCTCGACCTCGAAGGTGGCACGGTTGATCCGGACCAGGCGCCCCTGCAGCAGCATGATGACCGTGTCGCTGGTCTGGTCGCGGACCAGCAGGCGGTTGAACGACCGCGGCTGGGAGCGGGAGGAGCCGATGATCTGCCCGCCGCGCTGCGCCACGTACGACGGGTCATCGTAGGGCACCCCTTTAGGGGTGCCGGCAATGTCTCCCGGGGTGCCACCACCGCCACCCGGCATGGCGCCGCGGATGTAATAGAGAAAGGCGGCGGCCGCGGCGGCCGCCAGCAGGATCCTCAGAATTCGTGCAGGCTTCACTCTTGTCCTTCCAAGGTCGACAGGCTTTTAGCGGCCCAGCCAACTTCTTGGCCGGCGCGGCGCACCTGTCGCCAGCGCGGCCGGCAGACCGCCGATCCGATTGGTCGCGTAAAGGTTGCGTGCAGATTTCAACATATTCCCGTGCAACCTGCTTTTTCGGTCCACGCACGGCGCGACTTGATCGGCCCCTCCTGATCGCCCCCGATCGCCCCTATATATAGGTGGCCAACCGTTGACCTGCTTCCGCCTTTGCACCGCGTGCTCGGGCGGAAGAGCAGGAACCACTCAAGCCTCTCACAGTCAGCGACTTAGCACGTTCGGTCCATCGGCACTCAGCCGTGGCACCACCCCTGCCTTAGGAATGGTGGGAGGCAAAACGAACGTGTTCACTACCAGCACTCATCCTGATTCACCCGCTTTCGAGCCGCAGCTCGGACGCAGCGTCTCGATCGATCGCGCCGCGGAGCTGCTGAACGTCTCGCGCCGCACGATTTACAACCGGATCAGGGACGGCCGTCTGCAGACGATTCGCACCCGCTGCGGATCGCAGCGCGTGGTCGTCGAGTCGATGCACGGCGCCGGCTTCCGTCCACAACCGTTTTCGACGACCCCGACCGCGGCCGTCCTCGACGTCCGCCCCGTTCGCAGCTAAGGAAAACTCCAATGGTCCTGACCTCTCCCCGCATCTTCGGCACCACCCCTCGCCCGGGCAACCGCCTCGTCACCATCTGGCTTGCCGCAACGGTGCTGCTGACGTGTGCCGCGAGTGCCGACGCGCAGTCGGCCAACTCGCACCGCGCGCGCCTCTCGCAGGATCTGGCGCAGCTGGTGGCGACGCTCGGCGACTTCAAGCCGACCGACGTGATCCTCACGGCGTCGCAGGAGAAGGTGGACCGGCTGGCCGCGCGGCACGGGCTGACCGTGCTGCAGCGGCTTTCGACCGGCGCGCTGCTGCGAGTGCCGGCGAACCGGCTCGAGGACGTGGCAGGCGACGCCGAGGTCGATTCGCTCTCGGGCAACCACGTCGTGGCCGGGCAGATGGCGGTGCTCAACCAGTCGATCGGCGCCGACCAGGTGCAGGCCGGGCTGCTCGGGCTTCCCGCGGTCACCGGCAAGGGCATTGGCGTGGCGGTCATCGACTCCGGCGTGGCGAACGTGCCGGAGCTGCGCGGGCGGATTGCGGCGAGCGTGGACTTCACGGACGCGCAGGGTCAGGGGCTGGACAAGCACGGGCACGGGACGCACGTGGCCGGGATCATCGCGGCGGCGGGGCAGAACGTGAACGACGACACGCGCGGCGTGGCGCCGGGCGCGCACATCGTGAGCCTGAAGGTGCTGGACGCGAAGGGGTACGGCGTCGTGTCGAACGTGATCGCGGCGATCGACTGGGCGATTGCGAACCGCGTGCAGTACGGCATCCGCATCCTGAATCTCTCACTCGGCTCGCCCGTGCTGCAGTCCTACCGGGACGACCCGCTGTGCCAGGCAGTGGAGCGGGCGTTTCGCGCCGGCCTCGTGGTGGTGGCGTCTTCCGGCAACTTCGGGAAGGACGCGAACGGCCGGCTGATTTACGGCGCGGTCACGGCGCCGGGCAACTCACCGTTTGCGATCACCGTCGGCGCGCTGAACACGAAGGGGACGCCGTTCCGCAGCGACGATGTGGTGGCGAGCTACAGCTCGAAGGGCCCGACGATGTTCGACCACCTGGTGAAGCCGGACATCGCGGCACCGGGGAACCGAATCAAGGGGCTGCTGGTTCAGGGGTCGACGCTGGCGAAGGCCCATCCCGAGCTGGTGATGGGGACCGGGAACGGCGCGCGGCTGGAGCTGTCCGGGACGAGCATGGCGGCGGCGGCGGTGTCTGGCGCGGCGGCGCTGGTCCTCAGCACGCAGCCGAAGCTGAAGCCGTTCAGCGTGCGTCTAGTGCTGCAACTTGGCGCCCAAGATTTGGGCCTGGGATTGCTCTCGGTGGGAGCTGGCAGCCTGAATGCGGCTGCGTCCGTTAGCCGAGGTCACGCCCCCACGCTGATCGCGGGAGAGACAATCGCATCGTCGGATCGCGCCTTCACGTCCATCACGATTAACGGGCCAATCACCTTAGGCAGCACTGCCGGAAACACCTTCACGACCGACGATGAGCTCTTGGGAAGTGATGGCCTTCTCTGGAGCGACGGCTTCCTCTGGAGCGACGGCTTCCTCTGGAGCGACGGCTTCCTCTGGAGCGATGGGTTCCTCTGGAG
>JBOGIQ010000119.1:0-15819 GCA_050742535.1 Vicinamibacterales bacterium
GCCGGCGCCGGCGGGCGAGACTGCCTACGCACCGCGGCGTGTGCTGCTCGTGGACGACAACGTCGACGCCATGGCGATGATGAGGCTGGCTCTTCAAAGCAACGGACATCAGGTGCAGTGCGCGCCGGATGGCAAGGTCGCAGTGGCAGATGCCGCCGCCTTTCAGCCCGATGTCGCGGTGCTCGACATCGGCCTGCCCGGGATCGACGGCTTCGAACTGGCGCGCGCACTGCGGGCCGCGCTGCCGCAACTGCGCCTGATCGCGCTTACCGGCTACGGCCAGGACTCGGATGCCAGGGCGGCTCGTGTGGCTGGCTTCGATGCGCACTGCACCAAGCCGTTGACAATCGCTGCGCTCCTCGATCAGATCGCCGCGCTCACCGACGCTGGTGAAGTCCCGCTTCAGCCGGACTAACACGTAGTGTCCGCCTTTAGGCGGACCCACCGGCGGGACCCACCGGTTAAGATCCGCGTATGTGCCGCAACATCAAAACGCTGTTCAACTTCGACCCTCCGGCTACCGAGGAGGAAATCCGCGCTGCGTCACTGCAGTTCGTCCGCAAACTGTCGGGGTTCACCAAGCCGTCGAAGGCCAACGAGGACGCATTCAATCAGGCGGTCGAAGAGGTCACGGACGTGGCTGAACGGCTGATCGCTTCGCTCGTCACCACGGCGCCGCCGCGCGACCGCGAGGAGTGGATCGCTCGGGCCAGGGCACGGGCCGCCGAGCGCTACGGTCGCGTCACCCCCACCTAGCTCATCGCCGCCGTTTGCGAGCGTCCCATCCCATGCCGAACGACACGGCAGCCGAGGGGATGTAGCGGTGATCGCGGGACACCGGGACGAACGTGGGGCCGACCCGGTAGCCATACGCGTCAGAGTGCGCCCTGAAGAATGGCACTCCAATGTCTGCCTGCAGGAACACCCGCAGTGGCGTGTTGCCTCGAAACTCGTAGCCGGTCGAGAACTCGCCCTGCAGCCCGGACCCGTGCCAGCCGGGTATGTAGCTGCCGAAAGGGGAATCGCGGCCGACGCTGACGTGCCCCCAACTCAGTCCGCCCCCGATATACATCGAGCGATCGGCCTCGGGATCGAGGAATCGCAGGACCTGCAGCTTCAGCGACGACCCGGCAAAGACGCGGCCGCCGTCGTAGGCGTCGGAATCGATCGTGAAGTTCAGGAACGAAATGTCCAGCGCATGCGTCTTGAACTCGCCCCGATAGCCCAGCCCCATGGCAGGCGCGGACCCGACTCGATCGGCGAACGCCGCTCCGTATCCCAGGCGCGCGTACCCGAACGAGCGGAACTCCGGCTGTGCGGTCTGCTGCGCGTAGACCGGTGACGCCAGAACTACAGCCGCCAATAGAAGAACTGCCGTTCGCATTGGTGCCTCCATGCAATCGCGTTCGCACCTCCTGACCACTGAAGGTGCGAACGGCGTTCAGAGTGGCTCATCCCACGATCTGCATGGTCGGCCCGGCTGATGGCTAATGTCCTGATCCCCTCCTGAATAACCCTGAAGGCCGGCGTCTCACCCGGGATACTGTGAAGCGAATCAGGTGAGAGCACGGCCAAAGTTACCGAACCAGAACCACGGCACCGCAACGGCCGTCCGGCGCGCCTTGGACGCGCAGGCCCACCCGGACCGTGTTGCCGGCGCGATGCGTTTCTTCAAATGCGGCCCGGGCGAATACGGTGAGGGAGACGTGTTCATTGCGGTCACCGTTCCAGCGCAGCGCGCCATTGCACGTCAGTTCCGCGATCTGCCGCTTGCCGACGTGGATCAGCTGCTCGCATCACGCGTCCACGAGGAACGGCTGACGGCGCTGATCATCCTCGTCCATCAGTTCAGATGCGGCGACGAACGTCGCCGGCGGCGGATCTTCACCCTCTATATGAAGCGTCTGCAGTTCATCAACAACTGGGACCTGGTGGACACGAGCGCTGCCCAGATTGTCGGCGGCTGGCTGGCGGACACGCCGCGCCCTTCGACAGTGCTCAGGGCAGCCCCGAGCGAAGTCGAGGGGCGCGGGCTCCTCGATCGACTCGCGCGCTCGACGCATCTCTGGTCCCGCCGCGTGGCGATCATCGCGACGTTTCACTACATTCAACGCGGCGAGCACCGCGACGCCATCCGGATCGCAACGATTCTCGTGAACGACACGCACGACCTCATCCACAAGGCAGTCGGCTGGATGCTGCGCGAGGTCGGCAAAAGAGCGAGCGATGCTGCACTCACAGCGTTCCTCGAGCGCCACGCCGCCACGATGCCGCGCACAATGCTCCGCTACGCGATCGAGCGGAGACCGGCCACCGAGCGCGCGCGCTGGATGAGTTTGGCTCGACGGCCGTAATAAGATGCACGTTCCGTGATCTCGGTTTCCCATCTCACCAAGCGGTACGGCCAGCTCACCGCCGTTGACGATTTCTCCTTCGACGTCCAGCCCGGAGAGATCGTCGGTCTCATCGGACCAAACGGAGCGGGCAAAACCTCCACCCTGCGCTGCATCGTCGGCATCCAGCGTCCGACCAGCGGCACGGTGACGATCGGCGGCCACGACATCGTGGACGACGCGGTGGAGGCGAAGCGCCGGCTGGCATTCATGGCCGACGAGCCGCATCTGTTCGAGTACCTGACGGTGGCCGAGCATCTGCAGCTGACGGCGCGTCTCTACGGCGTCCGCGACGTCGACTCACGCGCGGCACTGCTGCTCGACGAGCTCGAGCTGTCCGACAAGAAGAACGCGCTGCCGAACGAGCTGTCACGCGGGATGAAGCAGAAGGTCGCCATTGCCTGCGGCCTGCTGCACGAGCCGCCGGCGCTGCTGTTCGACGAGCCGCTGACCGGCCTGGATCCTCGCGGCATCCGGCGGATGCGCGACACGATCGTCGCGCGCGGCACGAGCGGCGGCGCCGTCATCGTGTCGTCGCACATGCTCCACCTGGTGCAGGAAATCTGCACGCGGGTCGTGATCATCGATCGCGGGAAGAAAGTTGCGGACGGGACAATCGCCGAGCTGGCCTCGCAGGCACGCATGGCGGGAGCCGGGTCGAACCTGGAGCAGATCTTTCTGCAGGTCACCGCCCGGGACGAAGTCGCCGTCCCGTCGGGTTCGGGCGACGAGTGACCCGCCATCCGCTCATCTACCTCACCTGGCGTTCGACGCTGAACCGCACCCGCCTTCGTCTGCGGCGGCTGCGCGAGCCCCGCTATCTCATCGCGTTCCTGCTCGGCGCGGCGTACTTTTCCCTGGTCTTCATCGGCGGCTGGCGTTCGGACGATTCGCCAAGCATGCTCCAGACGATCGCCCGAGACAGGGGCGGCGTCGACTTCGGGTTCGCGCTGCTGATGTTCGGCGCTGCCGCGCTTGCCTGGATTTGGCCGCGGGCCGGGCGTCCGGCGCTCCCGTTCTCCCGTGCGGACGTCCAGCATCTGTTCACGGCGCCCCTCTCGCGGCAGGAACTCGTTCGATACCGTGTGCTGCGCTCGCAGCTTGGCGCGCTGCTCGGCAGCGCAGTCGTCACGCTGGTCTTTCGTCCGCGCAGTACCGGCGAAGGCGGTGTCGCGTTTATCGGGCTGCTGCTGCTGATGGCCACGAGCAGCATGCATCTGACCGGCGTGACCCTCAGCCGGGCAAGCCGCGGCCTCCGCGCATGGCTCCCGCGCGCCGCCGCCGCGAGTGCCGTGGTCGTGGTGCTGGCCACGATCGCGACTCACTGGGGGGACCTGACGGCGGCAATCGCCCGAGGGACGGATCGTTCGCCTCTGACGATCGCGATCAGCGAACTCGATCGCCTGACGAGCGGCGGACCTGCCAGCCTCGTGCTGTGGCCGTTTCGTACGCTCGCACGTCTGCCGTTCGCATCGTCACAGCCGGAGTTCCTGGGCACCCTGCCGTGGGTCCTCCTCCTGTTGATGCTCAATTACATCTGGGTCGTCCGTACCGACGCGCCGTTCGAGGAAGGGTCCGCCGAGCTGTCTGAAAAGCTCGAGGAACTTCGCCGAAGGGGGCCGAGGGCGCTGCGCCAGCCGCGAGCGGGCAAACGCACCCCCTTCAAGCTGGCACCTCACGGACGTCCGGAAACGGCAATCGTCTGGAAGAACCTGATCAGCATGGGACGTGTGCTCTCGTGGACGGTGCTGGTCCGGGTGGCGCCGCTGATTGTTTTCGTTGCCATCATGTTGTCGCAGGACCGTTCCGGCGACTCGGGGTTCCTGGCGTTCGTCTGCCTTTTTATCGCCTTCATGACGCTGGTCATCGGACCGCAACTGGTGCGCGGGGATCTGCGCCAGGACATGACGGCGCTCGACGTCTTGAAAACGTGGCCCGTCCGCGGGGCCGCGCTTGTTCGAGGTGAGATCCTCGCGCCCGCGATCGTGTTGACCACGGTCATCGTTCTCGCGCTGATTGCCGCGGCCCTCCTCGGGCCGCCCCTGGACGGCGACGCGCCAAACCGCTGGATGCTGCTGCTGGCAGCGCTGTCCGTAGCGCCGGGGCTCGTCCTGTCGCAGCTGCTCGTCCAGAACGGGATGGCGGTGGCCTTCCCCGCGTGGGTCCGTCTGGGCAACCGGCAAGGAGGCTTCGATGCAGTCGGACAGCAGATTCTGGTCATGATCGTCGTCGTGCTCGCGCTCGCCGCCGCTGTGGTACCCGCGGCCGCCATCGCGGCGATAGGCGCGGGCATCCTCTACCTCTTCACCGGAACGATCCCGGTACTCGTGCCTGGAGTGCTCGCCGGCGGCACGCTGCTGGCGGAGGCATATGCCGCCAGCGAGGTGATTGGCGCGATGCTGGATCGCGCGGATCTTGCCGCCGTAGACCCATCCGAAACGGCATGACATGATTGGCAGGTCATGACTGCTGCACGCCTTATCGGATTCCTTTTTCTCGCCTCGACTGCCGTTCTCGCCGCGCAGGCGCCGCTCGGAAACGACGCCTGGCACAAGGTGGTCTTCGAAAACCCGCAGATGCGCGTGCTGAGCGTCGAGGTGCCGCCGGGCGCGACGACCGACGAGCACCGGCACGACTTCGACATCGTCACCGTGTCGATGAACGACGGAACCGAAACGCGGGTGCAGACGGGCCAGCAGGCGGCAACGTCGCGGCCGGCGAGACTGCTCGGCAACGTGTCGGCCACCGAATACACCGGCAAGCCGGGCAGCCACCGCGTCCAGAACGTCGGCAAGCGGCCGTATCAGCTCCTGGCGGTCGAGAACCGCAAGAAGAGCGCTTGGTCGTCCGGCGCCGCCACGCCCGGAATCGGCACCAAGATGGTTCAGGAGTCGCGCGCGTTCCGCATCTACGACGTGCACCTCGGGGTCAACACCACGCAGAGCTCGCACACGCATACGTCGCCAACCGTCGCCGTGCTGATCCGCGGCAAGGTCATGTCCGATGGCCCGGACGCACAGGCGAAGGCATGGGCGCCGGCTGCCGTTGGACTGCGCCAGCTCGATCAGCCAGGGCAGTGGATCGTCATTCCTGCCGGCGATCGTCATCATCTCGTCCGTCTCGGCACGACCGACGCGTACGTCGTCGAAATCGAAGTGCGCTAGTTCTCACGCCCCGGTTTCGCCGTTGCCATCCCGATCGGCACGGCGGTCGTTACCGTCAACGGTTCCGGGCCAGCGGTCGCGCCGTTCGACTTCAAGACGTACGCGGTAATCGACGTGTAGACCTCGGCGCCGAGCTGTGAACTGCCGGGAGGCATCGACGTCGACATGTACTCCCGCAGATCCCTGGTCGTGCGGGTCCGCCAGGTGCTCATGAACGACGTTCCCACCAGTGCCGGCGCGTCGGCATCTCCGCTCAGGTTCTGCATGTGACACGCTGCGCAGCTTTTCTCAAACGCCGCCTTCCCCGCCGTTGCCTGCTCGGCTGTAAAGACCGGTGCCTGTGGCGTCTCCTGCGCGCGTGCGAGCGCCGCGAACAAAAGGATCAAGAACAGCACGATCATTTGCTTCGCGCCGCCTGCACTTCGATCTCGACGAGCGCTCCCGCCGCAACGAGCGCCGCCACCTGGAATGTCGAGCGCGCGGGCTTGTTCGGCTGATCCGCTGTGCCGAAGAACTTTCCATATGCGGCGTTCATGCCGGCGAAGTCGAGCTTGTTTTCCATGGCCGGGTCCGCCGCCATGTACACGCGCATCATGACCACGTTGCTCATGCCGAGGCCCTGGTCCTTCAACAGGTTCTGGATCTTCGTGAACGTGCTCTCGGCCTGCGCCTGCGTGTTGCCATAGACGGCGGGAATGCCTTTGGTGCGATCCGCCGGCGTGAGCGGGGTCGGCAGCTGGCCGCTCACATAGAGCATGTCGCCGACCCACACCGCAGACGCGATGCCGGAGCCTTCCGACTGAATGTGCTTCACGGGCGCCTGGGCCGCCGACGGGGTCAGACATCCCGCGGCGGCGATGAACATTGCGACAAGAGTTGATTTCATACGCACGGTTGACTCCTCCATGAATTCACGCGGTTGGCAGCGCTTGTGTCGACATCACGCGCTCGTGCAGCTGCTTGACCTGCTTCCACGCCGCGGTCACCGCCCCTTCCTGCCAGCCGCCGTTCCCGCTGACGGCACCACAGGCGAGGAAGATCCGGCCGTCGGGCTTTCCGAGCACAGCCAGCCGATCGGCGGCGGCTCCGCCACCGCTGGCAAACGCGCCCAGGCTGTATGGCGTCCGTTCCCAGAACGTGCAGTACGCCGTCTCGTATTCGGCGCGAATCTGCGGGTGCACCTTGCTGGCGTGCGTCAGCACATGCTCGATGCGGTCCTTGACTGGCATGTTGATCAGACCCGCGGTCTGTCCGTTCCCGTAGAACCCGAGCAGCACGCCTTTGTCTCCGAACCAGCCGGTTGACGGATAGGCGAAGTTGCCAATCGGCAGATTCGAGTACAGATGACCGCCGAAGATGCGATCGTCTTCTTCCCAGAAGCGCCGCTTCATCTGCAGCCCCATCTTGGCGCTCGGGCTGTACGGCGTCGCCCTGACCGCCGCCATCGTCTCGGGCGACAGATTGACGTCGAGATTTCTCAGGATGGTGAACGGCACACAGGAGACGCAGTAGGCGGCTGCGATCTCGGTGACCGCGCCGGACTTGACGTTCCTGTAGGCGACCTTGACGCCGTCGGTCGTCTGTCGAATCGAGACGACTTCGGCGCCAAACGTGATCCGGTCGCCAAGCTTCCGCTGGAAACCCTTCGGGAACTCCATCATGCCGCCGACCGGCTGGAACATCGGCGCCTGACCGGTCCCTTCGATCACGGACCGGATACGGCCCGCGAACCCGGACTGCAGCAGCGCGCCGAAGTCGTTTGGATCGCCAGCACCCCGCGCGGTGTTTTTCTTGTACGCACGATCCGCGGAGTCGAGGTAGCCCTCGCTGACGAGGAACGAGACGAACTTCTCCTTGTCGTCTGCGGTCAGTGGCATGTCGAGCCTGTCCTGGTCGATGGCCTTTGCCAGCAGCTCGCAGGTGTAGCCGATCATGTCGGCCTTCACCTCGCGCAGGCGCACGCGCCTGTTGGCGAGCGGTCCGACGCTCTCGCCTTCGTAGTAGAAGTAGGACGACTCGCCTTCGTTGATGAAGATCTCGACGGGCACCCCCAGCTCCTTGCAATAGCCGAGGACGCCGGTGTGCCAGTGCGGCAGCCGCCACGGGCCGCCGTTGAAGTACAGCCCTTCGTCGAAGGTGCAGGTTTGCGCCTCACCTCCGGCGCCGATCTCCGTGTGGCTCGCACCGCGGCGGACGGTGAAGTTCACCCCGCCGACGCGGTCGCGTGCTTCAAGAACGGTCACGGAGTAACCAAGTTTGCCGAGCTCGTAGGCCGTCGCCAGACCGGAGACTCCGGCGCCCAGCACGATGACTGTTGTGCCGTTGCCGCGGCCCGGCAGATCCGGACGCGGTCCCGCCTGCGCGGCCATCAGCTCCCACGAGCGCATCGCGCTCATCACCAGCGCCGACCCGCCGACGAGGCCGAATCGTTCGAGAAAAGTCCGTCTGGTCACCGGCCGGAGGCCGCCGTTTGCTGTTTGCGTGAGCGTCATGACGTCCTCCTCTCTAGAAGCCGAACCGGACCTGGAACTGGACCGACCTCGCGTAACCACCGACCGCCGTCAGCTGGCCAAATGTCGACGTGCCGAACTGCGACTGCAGCGAGGTAAACAAGGGGTTGTCGAAGAGGTTCAGGACGTCCGCCCGGACGGAAATGGTTCGACCGTTAAATGACTGCGACTTCTGGACGCTGAGATCGACGTTGCGCTGCCCCGGCGTTCTCAGGTTGGAAAACGTCCGTGGTGCGTTGCCGAACGTGAACGCCGGCGCGGCGGTGAACGCGTCGGCATTAATCCAGTTCGTCAGCCGCTCCTCGAGCGACCCACTGGTGGCGAGGTCGACGCCGGGAACGACATTCGGCCGCTGTGTGCTGCCGAGCAGCCCGGAGTTGTTGCTGGACTGCCAGATGCTGACCGGGAATCCGTTCTGAAAGCGCGCCGCCATGGTGATCGACCATCCGCCGAGCACGGCGTTGCCCACCCCGGTCTTCAGCCATCTGCGCCCGGTGCCGAGCGGCACCTGCCAGGTGCCGTTGACGTTCAGGCGGTGCGGCACGTCCAGAAGCGAGACGCCCGATTCGGCGTCGAGGTCGTAGTTGTTCAGCGCGGAGCCGTTACGCCCCGAGTAGGTGTTCGACTCGCCGAACTGGTTGTCCATCAGCCGGCTGAAGGTGTAGTTGGCGTTGAGACCCCAGCCGTTGCGCAGGCGCTTGTCGACGCGCAGCGTCATCGCGTGGTACCGCGCCCGCGCGTCGGTCACGCGATGCGCGAGCACGTCGGTAAACTGCGGGAACGGCCGCAGCAGCTGTCCGCGGGTGATCGTCGACGAGCTCGCGAGATTGCCGAAGGAGGGGTTGCCGAAGAAGGGATTCGGCACCAGATCGAGCAGCGCCGATCCGAGCGACAGGTACTGAGGATCGAGCTGATTGATGTTGATGGTCGCGTCCGACGTGCCACCAAAGGGCATGTGCTCCGACCGGCTGCCGGAATACCCGATCGAGACGGCAACCGCTCCGCGCAGCTCCCGGGTATAGTCCGCCGAGTACTGCTGCACCTGACCGGGCTGCGAGCTCGAATCGACGAAGTCGATCACGCCGCCCGCGCCGGTGGCCAGGCCGAGCGTGTTCCCCTGCGGTTCGATGATGCCGTTCGGAAACGGATTGCTGAGTGAGTTCGCCGGCGTGCGATTGCCGTTGATGCTCGCCAGATACGTGGTCGTCGCCGTGTAGCCCAAACGGGCCATTGCCGTCTCGCCGATACCGGCGAACTGCATCGGGGCCCAGTAGACGCCGTATCCGCCCCGGATGACGTCTTTCTCGGACAGCGACCAGGCAACGCCGCCGCGCGGCGCCACGCCGTTGAGCGCTTTGCCCTGGCGCGTTGGATACCCGTCCACTCCGGCATACATCAACCCGCCCTTGAGCGTCATGCCGGGCACCTGGATCGGGAAATCCGCTTCGCGATCGAAGCCGACGGTGAAGCGGTTCTCCACCTCGCGTACACCGGGCTCGTACTCGTAGCGGATGCCGTAGTTGAGCGTCAGCTTCGAGCTGGCGCGGAACTCATCCTGGATGAAGGCGGCGTAGTAATCGACCAGGTATTCGGCCGGCGATGCGTAGACGATGCTGCCGGTGGCCGGGTAGCCGAGGAGAAAGCTGGCGAACGCGTCGCCACCGGACGTTGTCGGCGTCGCGGCGGTGAACGACTGCGTGAAGTTGTAGGAACCGGCCGACGCGCTGAACGACGCAACGGTGGCGCCCATGCGGCGGTACTCGCCGCCGAACTTCAGCGTGTGACTCGACATCAAGTGGGAGACCGACACGTTCGCGGCGTGCGTTTCGTGCGTCGTACGGCTCGGCCCGTTGTTCCCCAGGCCGTTGAAGCCGGTAATGCTGACGTTCGGGAAGGTGTTGAACGTCATCGACTCGACCAGGCTCGAGGGGAAACCGAGCGTCGCGGCATCGAAGGCCGGGAAGTTGCCGCCGAAGTCCTTGAACCGGTTATAGCCATAACGCACGGCGACCGCCGTGTTCGCGCTGGGCACGAAGATGTTGTTCAGCGCGATGAAGTCCACGGTGCGGAACAGCGTGCCCCCGCCGGGATCCCCGGGCACTGTGCCGTGGGCACCGTAATACGCCGAGCTCGGCTCCTTCGTGTGCTGGTGCGCGTACATCCCCGTCGTCGTCCACCCATCCCTCCAGCGGTGATCGACCTTCAAGGTCTCCTGGTTCTGCGGGCCGTCATCGAGCGTCGCCTGGCCGAAGAAGGAGCGGCCGGACGTCGGCAGCGGGTACGGCGCGAGCATCGCGCGCGCAATCGGGTTGATCCGGTCCGCGGGGATGATGTTGCCTGGGAACGCATCGCGGACGATGGCGCCATTGACGGTGCGGGTGGTCAGCGGGTCATAGATGGTGATCAGCTGACCGGACGCAGTGCGCGACTGCGAGAAGTCTCCGAGACGTTCGAGTTCGGTCGGCAGCGCGATGACGTTGTTCCGCGTGCTGCGCTGCTTGTAGTCGTCGGTCGAGAACCAGAAAAAGGTCTTGTTCCTGGCGATCGGCCCGCCGATCGAACCGGCCCAGTTGTAGTAGAACTGCGGCGGGTTCTCCAGCCCGGCGCGCTTGGCGAAGAACAGCGTCCCCGTCGTCGCGCCCGGCTTGGTCACCAGCAGGGCGCTGCCGTGCCAGACGTTGGTCCCCGATCGCGCCGTGGTATTGAAGACACCGCCCGCCGCGTGCCCCATGTCCGCCTCGTAGGTCTTGGTCTGCACTTTCATCTCTTCCACGGCTTCCATCGATGGCGCGATGGTCGGACGATTGGTCATGTCGGTGATCGGCACGCCCTCCAGCAGGTAGCCGTTGCCGCGGCGGGGGCCGCCGCCGATCGACAGCGAGGACGAGCCGGACTGGTCCTGATACCGGACGAACTGCGGGTCGCCTGTCTGGATGACGCCCGGCGTCGAGATCGCCGCGAAGAAGGTGTTGCGGCCGAAGATCGGCAGGTTCTGCAGCGCCTCCTGGTCGAGCGACGTCGCCTGCGTCGCGCTGGCGCGCTCGACGAGCGGCGCTTCGCCGGTCACCGTGATCTGTTCGGATACGGCACCGACCTCGAGTTGAAAGTCCAGAACGGCCGACTGCTGCGTGCCGATACGAAAGCCCTTGCGCTCCTCCGTCTTGAAGCCAGGAAGCGACACCCGGACGGTGTAGATACCTGGCAGGATGCTGGCGAACGCGTATTCGCCGACCTCGTTCGTCATCGCCGAACGCGTGGCGTTGGTTTCTTCGTGAATGAGCACGACTTCGGCGCTGGGAATCACACCCTGTGCGTCGCGCACGGCGCCGCGCAGCGCACCCTGGTAGGTCTGGGCGGCAAGATCAACCGAGCTCGCCAGCGCGCACAGCACGCCGGCAAGCAGCCATCGCTGGCTTCTCCAATTCATGTAAGTTCCTCCGACGTGACAACGATCAGAGGCGTCTGGGCACTGAAGGGTGGCGGCGGGGCCTGGTCTCGACGTGTCCGCGCTCCGGCGGACGCTGCACGCCGCGCATCAGAGCAATCGGCGGGCCAGACGATCGCTTCAGCGCGCGAACACGCAGTACGCGAACGCGGCGCAGGAAAACAATCAGCGAATTATGCGGGTCGTGCGACGTCAGGAACGACAAGGACCACGAGGGTCAGCGTGGTGTCAGGCGCGCGCTCAAGGCAACGACGTTGTCGGAATCGCGCTGGCCGGGCTTCGTTTGTGTTGCATCGCCCGCGATCGATGCGAGCACGTCCCGCATCCGGGCCGCTTCGGCGCCGGAGAATCGCCACTCGGCGCCGTTGCGCGTGAGGATGGCATCCGGCCAGTGTGCGCGCATCACTCCGGCTGACCCGTGATAGCCGCTGCCGAGAAGCAGGTGACCGAGTTCGTGCGCCATCACACGGCCAAGAAGCGCACCATGCGACGCGCCGGCGCGGGCGGCCGCGTCCCTGACGCGATCCGCAAACACGGTCGCCAGCCAACCGCGATCGGTGTCCTGAACGACATAGCTGACGCCGAACGCGTCCGGGTGAACCGAGGTGGTGAATGCCGGCGCGTCGAGCACGCGCATCACGACTTCCGCGGGTTTCAGTGGTTCGGCGCACCGATCTGGCACCGCCGCCGGCGACACGACAGAGCCGCAATGACGGACGCGAATGCTCAGGCCGCCATCAGCCAGAATGGCGGTCGCCGTATCGCGCGCGAGCAGGAGTGCTGCCGCCGGCACCCGGCCAGTGTTGTAGAGCCGGACGGTCAGCGTGACATGTGCTACCGCGGCCGCGCCTGTGGCCGTCATCAGCGCCGTTACCAGGGCGATCACCGCGAACGGGGCGATGGCTCTCATACTCGGACGTCAGGGTTCGAGTTCAGCTGTCGTGTGCGCCTTCTGGCGGACACCACAAAGCCTAACAGAGCGGCTCACTCCGCGAACGGCGAGTACGATTTCGATGGAACGCGTGAAAACGGTGACGCTTTTGTCGGCGTCACACGGCGCGCTTCCGGTACTGCAGCACCGCCGACGTCAGCACGACGGCAGCGAAGACGGCCAGGAACGTCAGCGGCCTGACGATCTCGGCCAGCCCCGCTCCCTTGATC
Organism: Vicinamibacterales bacterium; assembly: GCA_050742535.1. Classification (GTDB taxonomy): domain Bacteria; phylum Acidobacteriota; class Vicinamibacteria; order Vicinamibacterales; family UBA2999; genus Gp6-AA40. The sequence goes on from JBOGIQ010000119.1 coordinate 12,674, forward strand.
AGAATCGCGCGCGAGATGGCGACGAAGTGCCGCACCGGATTCAGCTCCGCGGCCGTCTGTGCCCACGGCGCCATGCTGTCGATCGGCGTGAACAGTCCGCTCATCAGCATGTAGATGTTGATGATGAAAAAGGCGACAAACATCGCCTGCTGCTGCGTGTCGACGACCGTCGAGATCCAGAGTCCGATTCCCAGCGCCACCAGCAGATAGAGCCCGGCCACGCCGAACAGCAGGAATACGCTGCCACGTACTGGAACGTCGAACACCAGGACGCCGAGGGTCAGCCCAAGCGCCAGCTCGACCAATCCGACCAGCCAGAACGGCAGGAGCTTCCCGGCAATGAACTGCCCGCGCGTGATCGGCGTGACGTTGAGCTGCTCGAGCGTGCCCAGCTCTTTCTCGCGCGCGATGTTCTGCGCCGTCAGCAGCGTCCCGATCATCGTCACCAGCGCGACCAGAAGGCCAGGAACCATGTAGTGCTGGTAGTTGAGCGTCGCGTTGTAGCGGCTGCGGTAACGGATGTCGATACGCGGCGCCGCGCCAGCCGGGCCTGCCCCGCCGACGCCCGACGGGCGAAGGCGGGACAGCTCCGCGGAATACGCAGCGAGGATCGTCGCGGCATAGGCCTGGACGATGCCGGCCGCGGCTCCCTTCTCTGCATTCACCACCAGCTCGACGTTCGCGCGACGGGTGCGGGCGGCATCCGCTTCGAAGTCACGCGGTATAACCAGCGCCAGCGTCACCTCGCCACGCAGGAGCGCCTCGTTGGCGGCGTCGAGCGACGGCGTGGTTCCCGTGATGTCGAAGTGCCCGGAGGCGGCGAAGCGGTTGACGAGCCCGCGCGAGGCCACCGTCCGATCGAGGTCGACCATCCACATCCGGGTATCGCGAATCTCGAACGTCGCCGCGTTCGCGAGGATCAGGATCTGGACCATCGGCACGACAAGGACCTGTGCCAGCGTGGCCCGATCGCGGACGACATGCAGCAGCTCGGCCTGGGCGAGGAAGAACACGCGTCGCATCGTCAGGCCAGACGCGCCTTGAAGGCGCGGGTGCTTACGGCCAGGAGCAGCACGGCGATGCCGCCGAGAATGAGCGTCTCCTTCCAGAGGTGCTCGAGGCCGACGCCCTTGAGCATGATCCCGCGCGCGATGGTGACAAACCACTGTCCGGGCACGACCTGCGAGATCAGCCGCAGCGGCAGCGGCATGCTTTCGATGGGAAAGATGAAGCCGGAGAGCAGGATGTTCGGGAGCATCGACCCGAGCATCGCGCCCATCATCGCCACGCGCTGCGACGAGGTGCGCGTGGACACCAGGATGCCGAGCGCGAGCGACGCCAGGATGAAAAGAAGCGCCTCGAAAACGAGCAGCAGGACGCTGCCGCGCAGCGGGACGTCGAACACCAGACGCGCCTCCGCAATGATCGCCACGGCCGCGATCAACCCGATGGCCAGGTACGGAAGAACCTTGCCGAGAATGATCGACCAGGGGCGCAGCGGCGACACCAGCAGCGCCTCGATCGTTCCGGTTTCCTTCTCGCGGGTCAGCGAAATGGCGGTCATGAGCGACGCCAGGATGGTGAGGACGAACGCCATCAGGCCGGGAACGAAGATGTTCGAGCTCTCGCGCGTCGGGTTGAACCGCATGCGGGTTGTGGCGGTAATCCGGCTGAAGCCGGACTCCACCGGCGGCCCAGTCGCAGTTCCTGCTCCAGTCGTGGAGTCCGGCTTCAGCCGGATTCTCTCGAGCTCATAACCGCGGATCACCGCCTCTATGTATGCCCGCAGCACGCTCCCGGTATTTGGATCGGTCGCGTCGACGATGATCTGCACCGGCGCCGCGGACCGTCCCGCCAGGTCTTCAGCAAAGCCGACAGGCAGCACCACGCCTGCCTGCGCCTGGCTCGTCCGGAACAGCGGGTCCAGATCGGACGCGCGCGGAACGACGGCGACGAGGCGGAACGTGTCGGTGGCGGTGAAGCGATTGCGCAGCTCCAGCGTCGCCTCGTCCGGCGCCGGGTCCACGATCGCCAGCCGGACACGGTCCACGTCGGTCCGAATGGCCGACCCGAAGAGCAGCACCTGGACGACCGGCAGCGCCAGGACGACGACCAGCGTCCGGCGATCGCGCCGGATGTGATACGCCTCCTTGCGCAGGAGTGCGACGAGCGGGCTCATGCGGGTCTCGCCAGGCGCACGAAGAGGTCGTCGATTGAGCTGGTTCCGTGCTGCTCCTTCAGCTCCGCCGGCGCACCGATGGCGACGATGCGGCCGGCGACCATGATCGACAGACGATCGCAGTACTCGGCTTCGTCCATGTAGTGGGTCGTCACCAGCACCGAGGTTCCGCGAGCCGCGGCCTCGTAAATCAGCTCCCAGAACTGCCGGCGCGTCACCGGATCGACGCCGCTGGTCGGCTCGTCGAGGAACACGATCGACGGCCGGTGCAGGAGCGCCACGGAGAAGGCCAGCTTCTGGCGCCACCCGAGCGGTAGTTCGCGCACCGGCCGGGAGGCAACGGATTCGAGGCCGAGGCGCGAGAGCATTTCCGCCGCGCGCTGGCGGATCTCGGCGTTGGTCAGGTCGTAGATGCCGCCGTAAAGGCGAATGTTCTCGCGCGGTGACAGGTCCTCGTACAGCGAGAACCGCTGGCTCATGTAGCCGATGCTGCGCTTGATCCGTTCGCCTTCCGTGTAGACGTCATGGCCCGCCACGCGCGCGGACCCGCCGCTTGGCGTCAGCAACCCGGTCAGCATCCGGATCGCGGTTGTCTTCCCTGCGCCATTCGCGCCGAGAAAGCCGAACACCTCGCCTTGCCGGACGTCGAACGAGATGCGGTCCACGGCGGTGAACGTGCCGAACCTGCGCGTCAGCTCGTTCGCCTGGATCGCTGCCCCATCAATCCGGCTGAAGCCGGACTCCACCGGCAGCGGATCAATCCGGCCGGAATTGGACGCGTGGAGTCCGGCTTCAGCCGGATTGACCGGGTCGGCGTTCATGACTTGCGCTCGTAGGGCGCCCCTTCAGGGGTGCCCATTCGGTCGATGAACACGTCCTCCACCGTCGGCGACGTGGGTACCACTTCCGCGTCGGCGAAACCGGCGTCGGCGAGGTAGCGGCGAAGGTCGCCGGCGATGACATCCAC
>JBOGIQ010000120.1:0-15659 GCA_050742535.1 Vicinamibacterales bacterium
GGCGTGGCCAGGCTGATGGCGCCGTTGCACACCCGCTGAAACACGCCCTCCCACATCGTGCCCGCCGCCGCGCGGGCGGCCTCGATGTGTTTCTGCGCCTCGGCGGACACGCCCGGTGCCGATGCCGGCACGGGCCCGGGCGGCGCGAACTGCGCGACGAGCGTTCCAGTTCCGCAGACCGTCGCGACGATGAGCGTTGAAAGAGCTTTCACGGCTGACTCCTGGCTCCTTCCGTCCGAAGGCGGAAGCTACTTGCGTCTGGGCTTGAAGACATGCGTACTCTGCCCGAAAAATACCTCGGCGCTCTCCATCAGCGACTCGGAGAGCGTCGGGTGAGGATGAATCACCAGCTTCAGATCCTCCGCCGTCGCCCCCATCTCGATCGCCAGCACGCCTTCGGCAATCAGTTCGCCCGCCCCCGAGCCGGCGATACCCACACCGAGAACGCGGCCGGTCTGCTTTTCCAGAATCAGCTTGGTCAAGCCGTCGGGGCGATCCACCGTGATGGCACGGCTCAAGGCTCCCCACGGGAACTTCGCGACCTCGAACTCGATCCCGGACGCCTGCGCCTGTGCTTCGGTCATTCCGCACCAGGCGATTTCCGGATCCGTGAAGACAACGGCGGGGATGGCCTGCGGTTCGAAGACCGCCTTGTGCCCGGCAATGACCTCCACCGCGACGCGTGCTTCGTGCGACGCCTTGTGCGCCAGCATCGGTTCGCCGGCAACGTCGCCGATGGCGAAGATGGTCGGCTCGGCAGTCCGGCGCTGTTCGTCGGTCTCGATAAACCCGCTCGCCGCGACCTTCACGTTGGTGGTCTCGAGGCCGGGGATCTTCGAGTTCGGCCGGCGGCCGACGGCAACGAGGACGCGGTCGAACACCTGCTCCTTTTCTGCGACCTCGCCGTCGAACGTGACACGGATGCCGCTGCCTTCCTCCGCGACCTTGACGACCTTCGTGTTCAGCATGATCGCGGCGAACAGGCCCTTCAGCCGCTTCTCGAGCACCTGTACGAGGTCGCGATCGGCGCCCGGCAGCAGGCCCGGCGTCATCTCAACGACCGACACCTTGCTGCCAAGCGTGGCGTAGACGGTTCCCAGTTCCAGGCCGATATAACCGCCGCCGATGACCAGCAGCGACTTCGGCACGTCCGGCAGCTCGAGACCGGACGTCGAGTCCATCATCTTCGGGCTGTCCAGCGACAAGGTCGGTATCTTCGTGGGGTGCGAGCCGGTGGCGAGGATCAGGTGCTCGAACTGCAGCTCGGTCGTGCCGCCCGGTCCCGCCACGGACATCGACCGCGGTCCGGTCAGCGTCGCCCGGCCCTGGATGAACTTCACCTTGCGCATCTTCGCGATGCCGCCGACGCCGGCGGTGAGCTTGTCGACGACGCCCTGTTTGAAGCCGCGCAGCTTGTCGACGTCGACCTTCGGCTCGCTGAAGGTCACGCCCCAGTTGCCCGCGTGCTTCGCCTCGTCGATCACCTTGGCGACATGGAGCAGCGCCTTCGAGGGAATGCAGCCGCGGTAGAGACAGACGCCGCCAGGGTTCTTTTCCTCGTCGACGAGGGCGACCTGCATGCCCAGGTCAGCCGCATAGAACGCAGCCGCATAACCGCCCGGCCCCGCACCGAGCACTACTAATTGAGTGGTGTCTGCCATCAGCCGATGAGAGAAAGAAGGAAGGGCTGCTCGATTGCCTCGGCGACCCAGCGCAGGAACCGCATCGCGTCCGCGCCGTCAATCACGCGGTGGTCGTACGAGAGCGAGAGCGGCAGCATCTGGCGCGGCTGGAAGGCGGTGTCTTTCCAGACCGGCTCGGTGATCGTCCGTGAGACACCGAGGATCGCCACCTCCGGCCAGTTCACGATCGGCGTGAAGTAGGTCCCGCCAATCCCGCCGAGATTCGAGAGGCTGATGCCGCCGCCGCTCATGTCCTCGAGCGTCAGCTTCTTGTCGCGTGCCCGCGCCGCCAGCTGGTTGATTTCAATGGAGATCTCGGAAATGTTCTTGCGATCGGCGTTGCGAATCACCGGCACGAGCAGTCCGCGATCGGTATCGACGGCGACGCCGACGTTGACGTACTTCTTGACGATGAGCTCGCCGCGCTCCGTGTCGATCGAGGCATTGAACTGCGGGAACTTCCTCACCGCGGTGGCGAGGATGCGCACGAGCATCGCGGTGACGGTCAGGTTGCCGCCCGCTTTCGCGATCTGATCCTTGAATTTCTTCCGCAGCTCCTCGAGCGCGGTCACGTCCGCCTTGTCGAACTGCGTCACGTGCGGAATGGCGGTCCAGGCGTAGCTCAGATGGTCGGCCGTGACGCGCCGGATGTTGCTCAGCGGCTGACGGTCGACCTCTCCCCACTTCTGGAAGTCGGGCAGGGCGCGCGCGGCGCGCACGCCCGCAGCCGCACCGCCGGCTCCGGCCGTCGAGGGCACGCTGCTCAGGATGCGGCGGGCATGCTCCTTCACGTCCTCCTGGGAGATCCGGCCTCCCGGGCCCGTGCCCTGCACCTCGTCGACGTTGACCCCGATCTCGCGCGCCAGGCGGCGAACAGCGGGTGACGCCGGCGCCACGGGACCGCGTTCGCCGTTTCCGTCGGCTCTCGCGGCCGGCGGTGGCGGTGGAGCGACCGCTGGCGCTTCCGGAGTACCGCGCGGCGGCATCGAGATGACCTTGTGGTCTGGACGGGTCTCGGCCGGAGGCTTCGATTCGGCGGCGGGCGGCGCCTCGGTTTTCTGCGGCTGCGCGGCGGGCTTCTCCTCGGCCTTGGCTGCCTTCTGACTGGAGGAAGCCCCGTTGCCGCCGGACGCGCCCTCGTCCACCGTGAAGACGACGGCGCCAACGGAGACCTTGTCGCCTTTCTTGACGCGAACTTCCTTGACCGTGCCGGCAACGGTGGATGGGACCTCGATGGTCGCCTTGTCGGTCTCGAGTTCGAGGACGGGCTGATCGCGGGCGATCGTGTCGCCCGGGTTCACCATCACCCGCATCACGTCGCCGCCGGCGACGTTTTCGCCCAGCTCGGGGACTTTGAATTCGGTCACTTCGCTCTTCCCTCAGGCCCAAGGCCGAAGGCCGAAGGGCCAAGGGCTGGTCGAGGCCCAAGAAACTCATTCCTGGACCAGCCCTTAGGCCTTAGGCCATCGGCCTGTGGCCTACGAGATTGCTGGATTGGGTTTTTCCGGATTAATCCCAAAGTCTTTGATGGCCTGCTGCACCACCTTGACGTCAATTGCGCCGTCGCGCGCCAGATCGCCCAGCGTCGCGACCACGATATACCGCGCATCGACCTCGAAGAAGTCGCGCAGGGCCGATCGTCCTTCGCTGCGGCCGAACCCGTCGGTGCCGAGCGCCGTCAGCCGGTGCGGCAGCCAGCGATCGATGCCGTCGGGAAGCGCCTTGACGTAGTCCGACGCCGCCACGAGGACGCCCTCGGCGCTGCCCAGACACTGCGTGACATATGGCACGCGCGGCGTGCTCCCCGGGTGCAGGCGGTTCCACCGTTCGCAGGCGTGGCCATCGCGGTAGAGCTCCTGATAGCTGGTCACGCTCCAGACGTCGGCGGCGACGTCGTACTTCTCTTCGAGCATCTGCTGGGCCGCCACCACTTCGTTGAGGATGGCGCCGCTGCCGAGCAGCTGCGCACGCAGCTTGGCCTTCTTCTTCGCCGACGCCCGCAGACGATACAGCCCCTTGAGAATGCCTTCGCGCGAGCCTTCGGGCATCGCCGGCATCTCGTAGTTCTCGTTCATCAGCGTCAGGTAGTAGAAGATGCTCTCGCCGTCCTTGTACATCCGGCGGATGCCGTCCTCGATGATCACCGCGATCTCATACGCGTAGGCCGGGTCGTACGAGACCAGGTTCGGCACCGCCAGAGAGAACTGGTGCGTGTGGCCATCCTGATGCTGCAGCCCTTCGCCCGCAAGCGTGGTGCGGCCGGCGGTGCCACCGAGGAGGAAGCCGCGCGTCCGCGTGTCCGCTGCGGCCCACACGAGATCGCCGACACGCTGCATCCCGAACATCGAGTAGTAGATGAAGAACGGAATGGTGTTGATGCCGTGTGTGGCGTAGGCGCTGCCGGCGGCGATGAACGAGGAGATCGATCCCGCCTCGGTAATGCCCTCTTCGAGGATCTGCCCTTCCTTGGCCTCCTTGTAGTAGAGGAGGACGTCCATATCGACCGGCTCGTATAGCTGGCCGACGTGCGAATAGATGCCGACCTGACGGAACAGCGCCTCCATGCCGAAGGTGCGCGCCTCGTCGGGCACGATCGGCACGACGAGCTCGCCGATCTCCTTGTCCTTGAGCATCTTCGCGAGCATGCGCACAAAGGCCATTGTGGTCGACGCCTTGCGCCCTTCGCTGCCCTTGTGGAACTCGGCGAAGAGCTCCGGCAGCGAGTCGCCCTTGAGCGGCTCGACCTGCACCCGCCGCTCGGGCACGAACCCGCCCAACTGTTTGCGGCGCTCGAGGAGGTACTGGATTTCCGGGCTGTTGTCCGAGGGCCGGTAGAACGGGGCCTTGACGACTTCCTCGTCGGCGACCGGAATGCCGAACCGTGTGCGGAAGGCTTTGAGCTCGTCCTCGTTCAGCTTCTTCTGCTGGTGGGTGATGTTCTTGCCTTCGCCGGCCTCGCCAATGCCGTAGCCCTTGATCGTGCGCGCCAGGATCACCGTCGGCTGTCCGGTGTATTCGACCGCCGCCTTATAGGCCGTGTAGACCTTGACCGGATCGTGGCCGCCGAGCGTCAGCTTTTTCAGCTGCTCGTCCGAGAGGTGCGCCACCATCTCGAGCAGTTTCGGATGTGCGCCCCAGAAGTGCTTGCGCACATATTCGCCCGACTCGACGGCGTACTTCTGGTACTCGCCGTCGACGACCTCGCCCATCCGCTTGACGAGCAGCCCGTCGTGATCCTTCTCGAGCAGCGCGTCCCACTCGCTGCCCCAGATCACCTTGATGACGTTCCAGCCGGCGCCGCGGAAAATCGCCTCCAGCTCCTGAATGATCTGGCCGTTGCCACGAACCGGACCGTCGAGGCGCTGCAGATTGCAGTTGATGACGAAGATCAGGTTGTCGAGCTTCTCGCGCGACGCCAGCGTGATCGCACCGAGCGTCTCCGGCTCGTCGGTCTCGCCGTCACCGATGAACGCCCACACCTTGGCGTTCGACCGGTTCTTCAGGCCGCGGTCTTCCAGATAGCGCATGAACCGCGCCTGGTAGATGGAGCAGATTGGCCCGAGCCCCATCGAGACGGTCGGGAATTCCCAGAAGTCCGGCATGAGCCACGGGTGCGGGTACGATGACAGTCCGCCGCCGGCTGCGAGCTCACGCCGGAAGTTGGCCAGCTTGTCCGCCGGCATCCGGCCCTCGATGAAGGCGCGGGCATAGATGCCGGGAGCGGCGTGGCCCTGGAAATAAATGATGTCGCCGTCGTTGCGATCGCCCTTGCCGCGGAAGAAGTGGTTGAACCCGACCTCGTACAACGTGGCGGCGGAGGCGAACGTCGAAATATGGCCGCCGATACCTTCCTCGAGCTTGTTCGCCTTGACGACCATCGCCAGCGCGTTCCACCGGACCAGGCTCTTGATGCGGCGCTCGATTTCCCGGCTCCCGGGAAACGGCGGCTGCTCGCTGGGGGGAATGGTATTGATGTACGGGGTGTTCGCCGTGAAGGGCTGCTTGACGCCGTGGCGTCGGGCGTGATCGCTCAGTTCGCGAAGGAGGTGGCTGACTCGAGCGGGACCGCCGGATTGAAGCACGTAATCGAGAGACTCCAGCCACTCGCGTGTTTCAAGAGCTTCGATCTCCGCTGCGTCCTTGGGGGCTGTATTGCGCATGAGTCCTCTACGGCAGCGCGCGTCCGCCTTCGCCGCTTCGCGGCTTCGGCGGGACAGGCCTCATCAACAATGAATCGTCAGATAACAACCCCTTATTCTAGTCTCCGGTTCTCTCAGGATGGAACCCATTTCCTCAGCGAATCCTTTCGATCGACGTAGTGTCCGCCTTGAGGCGGACCATGCTCAGCAACTGGCTGATGCTCATCATGCAATCGTGTCATGCGACCGCTGTCCGCGGCTGCGCGCGTACTGCACGCGAATCGCCAGCGAAAAGAAGCGCGCCTACCGCGACGACACGTATTGGGGCCGACCCGTCCCCGGCTTCGGCGATCCGGCAGCACGCCTCCTGCTCGTCGGGCTCGCTCCGGCCGCGCACGGAGCGAACCGCACGGGCCGCGTATTCACCGGCGACGGTACCGGCGGCTCGGGCGACTTCCTCATGGCGGCACTCCATCGAACGGGCTTCGCCAACATCCCGACGTCCTCTCGTCCGGATGACGGACTGCAGCTCACGGATGCGTACATCGCCGCGGCCGTTCGTTGCGCCCCGCCCGACAACAAGCCGTTGCCTGAGGAAATTACGCGCTGTCTGGATCATCTGGAGTCGGAGATCGCTGCGCTTCCGAACGTCCGGGTCGTCGTCGCGCTGGGGAAGATCGCTTTCGATGCGTGGCTGCAGCTGCTTCGCCGCCGCGGCGGGTCCGCCTCCGGTGGCTCCAGAGTTCGGCGGAACCCGCCCCACAAGCGCCCGGAGTTCGGCCACGGCGTAATTGTGACGTTTGAACAACTCCCAACTCTGATTGGTTGTTATCATCCGAGCCGGCAGAACACGAACACCGGAAAGCTCACGCCGCGGATGATGGTGGATGTGTTCAGGAAAGCGAGGAAGCTGCTGTGAAACGCGTCACCGGGATGTTCGTCGTCGCGACCGCCTTCTTCCTTGCTGCACCGCCCGCCGTTGCCGCGCAGTCCGAGAAGATCAGCATCCGCATGGCTCCGCGCCCCGGACAGACCGTGCGTCTGAACCTGGCGCACGAGGTAGATATGGATATCTCGTTCGATGCCGGAGCGGCTCCCGGCCTCATGCCCATGAGGATGGTGATCCGAATGACGGCGGCGATGACACAGAAGACGGGAGCGCTCAAACCGGACGGCACTCTCGATGCGGAATTCACCTATGACCGGTTTCGCATCGAGATCTCGATGAACGGCCAGACCATGCCTGCGAACACCGACAATCCGCTCACCGGCAAGCCCATCGTCGTAACCTACAACCGGAATGGGGACGTCGTCGGCGTCCAGGGGATGCCTGCCGCGCTCACCGACGGCATGTTCGAGCAGTTAATGGGATCGTTCGTAGGCAGTCTGCCCGCGACAGCGCTCGCCGTCGGCGAGACGACCACCGCGCCAATGGATCTGGCGCTGCCACTGCCGCTGCCGGGCGCTCCGGCGATGAAGATGGTGGGACAGACCAGGTTGACGCTGGTTTCGCTCGACCAGGACGCACGAGGGCGCTCTGCCAGATTCGAGTCCACCACGGCCGGAAGCGTGATGAGCGACGTCGCGTCCCCCGACGGCCAGGGCAAGATGGCAGTGGACCTGAGCCACAGCGGCGAGGGTACATACGTCCTCGACCTCGACACGGGCGTGCTGCGATCGAACATCACGACGAGCCATATCAACGGCAAGATGAACATCGCCGGAGGCGCCGCGTCGCCGGCGCTGCCCGGTATGAGCATGCGGGGAACGATCAAGATGACTCTGACCAGCGACTGACGGCGACCAACCTGCGGCTCCGTTCCTCCGTCCAAGCAACTGGCGCGGTTACCGAAGGAGGCGCGGATGGTTCGGGTTCTCGCAGTTACTCTCGTCCTGGCCGGGCTGCTGCTTGCAGAGCCGCTCGCGCAGGGGTTGGTCGAAGTGGCGTCAGTCAGACGCCATCCTCCTGCCGAAAACGTTCAATGGATGATTGCTCCTGAACCAGGAGGCCGGTTGCGCCTCCGGTTGACGGCGGAGCGCCTGGTCGCCGTCGCGTTTCGGCTTCAGCTGGATCAGGTCGTCAATGCGCCGGGCTGGGCCCGGTCCGACATGTACGACATGCTGGTGAAACTGCGCGATGGTGGCAAGGTGAACATCGACACCGTCGGCCCGATTGCGCGGGAGATTGCCGCTGATCGTTTCGCGATCAAGACGCACGAGGAAACGCGCGAACGACCTGTCTACCTGCTCGTCCGCTCGCGCCCCGACCGCGTGCCTGGCAGCCGCCTGAAACCGGCGCTGGTGGATTGCACGCTGCGAGGACCGGCCCCCGGCACACCCGGCCAGCCGGCGCCAGCGGCAGCGGTCAGCCGGTGCGGGCTGACCCAGCGGCCGGGAGTCATCAGCATGAGTGGCTTTCCCGTCGACGCCTTCATTCGCGTGCTCTCAAACCTCGTGGGGCGCGTCGTCGTCAACCGTTCCGGTCTGGAGGGCAACTGGGACCTGGAGTTGGAGTTTGCGCCTGACCTCTCGTCCGACGGCGTTGGCTCCGGTACCGACCGCCCCTCGATCTTCGCCGCGCTAACGGAGCAGCTTGGCCTCAAGCTCGAAGCAGGCCGCGCACCGGTCTCTGTCGTGGCGATCGACGAGATCCGCCGTCCGGCGGAGGACTGATCAGACGTTAGACGTCAGATATCAGACGTCAGCGCCTGACTTCAACTGTCTGGCGTCTGCCGTCTGCCGTCTGATCTCTGGCCCATTTTAGCGTGATCGTCAGCAGGTATGTGAATGACGGCAGGCAGTACGGCGCGAGGCGGACGACTTCGACGCGATACTCACCAGGCTCCTGAATCGTCACGCTCGTGAACCGCGGCGCCGTCGCGCCCGCGCGATCCAGGGGCTCGCCGCTCTTTCCTTCAACCACGCGGACAAAGGCGTTGCGGCCGGCAAACTGTTCGATGCGCGCCTGCAGGACGTCACCGCGCCGCCCTGCAACGATGTAGGAGTCAACGCCATCTCCATAGAGACGGCCGGAATACTGGACGTCGCCGCGGCGCATCGTGACACGGCGGGGTGGCGGCTGTGGCGGTGCGGAAATGCCCGTCGCAGGCGGGACGCTCAGCCGCGTGATTTTCAACGCGCCATCGACCTGGTCCGCGCGAATGCTGCCGCCGGCGAAGGTGATCCCACCGCCTCCCATGCGAAGCGCACCGGCCCCCGTGGCGGCGCTTTCCTCGACAAGGCAGCGAAGCTCCGCCGTGAAGAGGCCATCGTAGAGGTTGATCAGTTGACCCCGGTTGGCGATCGGCACTCCGACGCCGCTGACGGACGCTGCAAACGGATACCGCACCATGTCCGCGACCGCCGCGCGATCGCGGCGCGACATCGCCTGCACCAGCCGATTCACGAACGCCGCGGCTTCGGCCGGAGCCTGCCGTGCGAGGAGAATCGCAGAACCCACTGCGATCAGAGCGACGATGGCGAAAACGGTTCGCGTCATTCTTACAATCCGGCTAAAGCCGGACTCCACCGAGGAAGGCATCCCGAACGCGAACGGCGACGTCGGGACGGTTGCTGATCAACCCGTCGACTCCCCAGCCGAGGAGCCGCCGCATATCCGGTTCCTCGTCAATGGTCCATGCCTGCAGGCGCCTGCCGGCGTCGTGCACGTGGCGAATGAATCGCGGCGAGATGATTCTGAGCCACCCGGCTGTCTCCGGAACCTGAAATGCGTTGTAGGGAGCACGGCGCACTGGCAGGCCAGCCATCGAACGGTAGACCGCCCACTGTGCTTCCGGACGGCTGGCACTCGTCGCCATTTCCGGAAGCGCGGCGCGGGCCGCATCGAGCGACCGTTGGCCGTACCCGGCGGCGCACACGCGTTCAACGGCATCGGCCGCGCGGACCTCGGCGGCAACCGCCCGCCCCATCTCCACGCTGTCCTCCTTCATCTCGATGATGACGAGCAGGTCGCGGTAGCGGGCCAGGACATCGCGCAGTGTTGGAATGCCGATGCCAAGACCACGGAACGGGAATCCGCCGGCACCGTCGCCGTACCGGTGTCCGGCGTCGACACGTGCCAGGTCAGCCGCGGTGCGGGCCTGGATTGGACCGTTCGAATTCGTCGTCCGATCGAGCAGGTCGTCGTGACAGACGACGATGACGCCATCGGATGACAGATGCACGTCGAGCTCGAGTCCATCGGCTCCCGCGGCACGGCCGCGATCGAACGCGGCAATCGTGTTTTCAGGCCCGAGCGCGCAGCCGCCGCGGTGTGCGAACACGAGCGGATGGGTGTGCGAAAGAAAGGACATTGGGTTGCCTGGGTGGCCTAGGTTGCCTGGGTGGCCTGGGTCGCCTGTGTCTGCATCGCTTAGGTTGTACAGGTCATCTAACGACTCAGGCAACTCAGTCACCGAGGCACCCAGGCTACTCAGGCAACCCAGGCCACCCAGGCAACCCATGTAGAATCGCGTATGGTCCGAGCCGAGGTTTCCTCCTTTGGCGAGCTGCGTCGCGCCGTCAAGGCCGGCAGCGTGCCGCATCGCTCCGTTCACGAAGAAGTCCGCGAGAATCTCATTGCGAGGTTGCGCGCGGGCGGCCCGCTCTTCGCCGGCATCATCGGCTACGACGACACGGTCGTCCCGCAGCTCGTCAACGCCCTGCTCTCCCGCCACAACTTCATCCTGCTCGGCCTCCGCGGGCAGGCCAAGACGCGCCTGCTGCGCGCGCTCGTGACGCTGCTGGACGACAGCATCCCGGTCATGCCGGGCTGTGAGATTAACGACGATCCGTTGAACCCCATCTGCGCCTCGTGCCGTGCCCGGCTCGCGGCGGAGGGCGACGCCACGCCGATCGCCTGGCTGCCTCGCGATGCCCGGTACGTGGAAAAGCTCGCCACGCCGGATGTCACGATCGCCGACATGGTCGGCGACATCGACCCGATCAAGGCGGCAAAGTCCGGCCTGCAGCTGTCCAGCGAACTGACCATGCACTACGGTCTGCTGCCGCGGGCGAACCGGGGGATCTTTGCCATCAACGAGCTGCCGGATCTCGCCGGCAAGATTCAGGTCGGCCTGTTCAACATCCTGCAGGAAGGCGACGTCCAGATAAAGGGCTATCCAGTGCGTCTGCCGCTCGACGTGATGATGGCGTTTACCGCCAATCCCGAGGACTACACGGCTCGAGGCAAGATCATCACGCCGCTCAAGGACCGCATCGGCTCGGAAATCCGGACGCACTATCCCGTCGCGCGCGCGGACGCGATGGCGATCACGGCGCAGGAAGCGTGGCTGACGCGCGGGGACGGGCTGCGCACCGAGATTCCGTCGTTCGTTGCGGAAGTCGTCGAGGAGATCGCGTTCCAGGCACGTCAGGATCGGCGTGTGGACAAGCGCTCCGGCGTCAGCCAGCGGCTCCCGATCTCCGCGATGGAAAACGTGGTCTCGAACGCGGAACGCCGGGCGCTGATGTCGAACGAAGCGCACGCCGTGGCGCGTGTCACCGACGTGTACGCCGCGCTGCCCTCGATCACCGGAAAGTTCGAAATGGAATACGAGGGCGAGCTCAAGGGCGCCGAAACAGTGGCGCGCGACATCATCCGCAGCGCGGTGGCCACGGTGGCGGACGGCTACCTCTCGCACCTGGAAACCCGCCAGGTCATCGAATGGTTCGACCTCGGCGGCAGCCTGCAGCTGGGTGACACGATGAGCGCGGCCGACGTGCTGACCCACGCGCAACAGGTGCAGGGCCTGGTGGAGCTGACTCGCGCCGCGGGCATTCCGAAGAACGCCCCGCCGCCGCTGCTGGCCGCGGGCATCGACTTCGTCCTCGAGGGCTTGTACGCGACGAAGAAGATCAGCCGCAGCGAAGAGCGCGGCTACCACGGGAGCGATCCGGGTCCGCGACGGCCGGCACGCGAGGTGACGCTGAAGGAAGAGCCGCCGATGCCGACGGCCGCGGGGAAGAAGAAGTATTACAACTAGGTAGCCTGGGTGGGCTGGGTGGCCTGCGTTGCCTGGGTTACTCGTGACCACGGGACTCGGCCTCCTACGCAGGCAACCTAATCTTAGGCAACTCAGGCTACTCAGGCAACCCATGAAGTTTCGCTACACGAAGTACACCGGCGACCTGCTCGACGAGATCGATCTCGAGGACCTCGTGTCGAAGCTGTCCGACCTGCTGCTCACCAGCGGGTTCAGCAACCCGTGGGGTAACCCGCTCGACAGCGACGAGGACCGGACGATGCAGGCGCTGCACGACGCCATTCTCGAGGCGCTGTTCAGCGGCGGCGTCCTGTCGGATGAGGCGCTGCAGAAACTCCTGGGTGAACCAGCCGACGGGGACCAGGAAGCGGCGCGGCAGCAGCTCGACGATCTCATTCAGCAAATCATCGAGCGCATGATGGAACAGGGGTTCGTCACCGGCGCTCCCGATCTGGCCGGCGAGCGTGAGCATCGCCGCGGCTCGATGGGCGGGCCTGGAGAAGACGCAGGCCCGGTCCGCTTCGAAGTCACGGACAAGGCCCTCGACTTTCTCGGCTACCGGGCCCTGCGCGATTTGCTCGGGTCGATCGGCCGCAGCAGCGCGGGCCGTCACGACACGCGCCATCTCAGCACCGGCATCGAGACCGTGGCGGCGCCGAAACCGTACGAGTTCGGCGATACCCTCAACATCGATCCGAGCGGAACGATTCTGAATGCGGTGCAACGGACGCATCGGGACAGGGATCAGGGATTGGGGATCAGGGATCAGGAAGACACTGGCTCATCCCGATCCCCCATCCCCGATCCCTGGTCCCTGTCCATCGATTACTCGGACCTGATGGTCGCGCAGAGCGAGTACCAGAGCTCATGCGCCACGGTCATCATGCTGGATTGCAGCCACAGCATGATCCTGTACGGCGAAGATCGCTTCACCCCGGCGAAGCGGGTCGCGCTTGCGCTGTCGCACCTGATCCGGACGCAGTATCCGGGCGACTCGCTGCACGCGGTGCTCTTCCACGACTCCGCCGAGGAGATCCCGCTCAAGCAGCTCGGCCGCGTGCGTGTCGGGCCCTATTACACGAACACCCGCGAAGGCCTGCGCGTCGCCCGCCGCATCCTGGAACGGCAGAAGAAGGACATGCGGCAGATCGTCATGATCACCGACGGCAAGCCGTCGGCGCTCACGCGTGCTGACGGCCAGATCTACAAGAACGCCTTCGGCCTCGACCCGTACATCGTCGCCGAGACGTTCACGGAAGTGAATGCGTGCCAGAAGGCCGGCATCATGATCAACACCTTCATGCTGGCGCGCGACCACGACCTGGTGGCGTTCGTGCGCCGCGTCGCCGCCATCTGCCGCGGCAAGGCGTACTTCACGACGCCCTATACGCTGGGGCAGTACGTGCTGATGGATTACATGGATCGAAAAACGAAGACGATTCATTGATGATTCGTGATCTGTGATTTGTGAATGGTTGGTGAATGGTGAATGGTGAATGGTGATTGAAATGCCGCAGACGCTCACGTCTCCCAATCACTAATCACAGATCACGAATCAAAATTGATTTCATGCTCCCGCCTCTGATTCCGATTTTTCCTCTGCCGAACGCCGTCCTCTTTCCGAACGTCTTCATGCCGCTGCACATCTTCGAGCCGCGGTACCGCGCGATGGTGTCGGATGCGCTCGCCGGCGATCGCATCATCGGCATGACGCTGCTGAAAGCCGGTTTCGAAGCGAACTACAACGGACGGCCGCCGATCTACGCGGTGGGCTGCGCCGGCGTCATCACCCATTCCGAGCCACTCGCGGACGGGCGCTTCAACATCGTGCTCAAGGGCATGGAAAAGTTCCGCGTCACCGGGGAAGACTCCAGCAAGTCGTACCGCCTCGCAACGATCGAGTCCCTCCCCGAACGGGTCGCCGACGCCGAGCGCATCGAGCTGCACCGGCTGCGGCAGCGGCTCGAAGCGCTGCTGGCCGCCGCGGTCGAACGCGAAGGCGGCGATCCCAAGTTTCCCCCCGCGGTGGCCGACGAGGATCTCGTGAACGCGCTGGCGCAGTACATGGGGCTCGAGCCGCTCGAGCGGCAGGCGCTCCTCGAGCGCGACGGGCTGCTGGCCCGCGGTCACGGGCTGATCGAGCTGCTCGAGATGAAAACGCTTGGGCCGAAATGGAAGAGCGGCGCGGTTCACTAGCGCCGCTGTTAGGTTGCCTGGGTGGCCTAGGTTGCCTAGGTAGCCTGGGTGGCCTGGGTAGCCTGGGTGACCTACAGCGACTTCAGATACTCGACCAGGTCCGCCTTCTGCGCATCGCTCAGTCCGAGCCTCAACGCCCGGTTGTAGTGATTTACGACCGCTGGCAAATCGGCCGCGCTGCCGTCATGGAAGTACGGCGGATGCGACCAGATTCCCCGCAACGGCGTCGTGCGGTACTGACCGGTCACGGTGCGCAAGGCGTACCGAGGATCCATCCGCGTCTCCGACGCCGCATGCAGAAGCGGCACCGCGGCACCCGGACCACCGACGTCGGTAAAGGTCGGCGGGGTGTGGCACGCGTCGCACCGCGCCTGGCCGTTGAACAGTTGCTGACCGCGCTGGGCCGCCGTCTCGTTGAAGCTGCCCACCGGCGGAGCCGGCGCGGTGAGCGAGACCTGATACGCCAACAGTGCCGGCAGCTGCGGCGTGACGCGGTCCGGCCCCTCCTGATCGATCGTCAGGGGGATGCGTGGGTCGCTGAAGTCGCCATGTCCGCCCATCTGCGAGATGCCGACGTAGGCGTTCCAGTACGAGATCGGTCCATCGCCGGTGAATGTCTCGAACCCGACTCCGCTCAGGCCGTACGCCGGCGGGATGACCACGGGGAGGCTATTCCGGTTGAGCACCTCGACGGAGGCGCCGTTGAACGCCGTCAGGCGCGGGTCGTAAAAGCCTGGTTTCCAGGTTCTGTAGACTCTTTTTTGTTGGTCGGTGAGGGCGGGCGAGGAGGCGATGATTTCGCCCACCTTCAGGCTGCGGTTCGGCCAGCCATCGAGTCGTCTGCCGATACCTGGAACGAACGAATTATCGACCGTCGAGTGGCAGAGCGCGCAGGTGATGCCGACCGATTGAAGTGAATTGTCCGTGCCCACGCGGCCGCTGACGCCGACAACGGCGTTCAACGCCAGCAGCTGGATCGTCACGGCAGGGTTGTCCAGCAGGGCGTCGGGGGTCGCCTGCAGCGCCGCGATGACTCCAGGCGGCAGCGCCTCGACGTCGACCTTCAGGCCGAGGCCCAGCGCCGCGCGTGGCGTCAGTGACGAGACGACCGTCTGCATCTGCAGTGTGTCGGTCCACAACTGCTCGTCGCCAAACGTATCGAACCGGAATATCTCCTGGCCACTCTGCGATTGCACCGTCACTGACAGCGCGGTGATGAGGTATACGCCGGCGAGGGTTCCCAGTATCCGTGTCATGCCTCCTCCTTCATTGACACGCACAGGCCGAACCCCCGCTCAGCTGATGCGTGCAGCGATGTGCTGCAACAACAGTTCCCGCGGCGGACAGTGAACGGAAAAAAAAGAACCTGACTTGCCTAGCGGCTTCTCGTGAAAGGAACGAAGCGGACCGGAAGAGTTCGACGCTCGGTGACCCCCTTTGGCGTCTTGTCGACGATCGTCAGCCACTGGACCGCTCCCTGCTCGCCGACGGGGGCGAGCAGCCGCCCGCGCGGCGCCAGCTGATCGATGAGCGGCTTGGGGATCTCCTCCGGCGCGGCAGTGAGCATGATGCGGTCGAAGGGGGCGTGTTCGGGCCATCCCGCATACCCGTCGCCAGCACGCACCCGTACGTTGCTGTAGCCGAGCGCCTTCAACGTC
>JBOGIQ010000121.1:0-15390 GCA_050742535.1 Vicinamibacterales bacterium
GGCGGGAACAGCAGCGATTGATCGGGTGCGCATGGACGGAACGTCGTCGGCATACTTCTATTACGTACGAGCCGGTGCGAACGTTTCTGCCGCGCAGACTCCTAGCCTGACGCGTGTTTCGAATGCGCGCAGGACGGCGGACCGTGCGACGTCCTCATGGGTGTGAGTCGGTCATGCCGGCCTTGGCCGGCACGGCCGCCTCACTGGGCGACGCACCGGACGAGCCTGCGCGCGAGCGACTTGTGAGGGACGTGATCAGCGCACGCGGTAAATCGGGCCCGCAGGCCCTGCGACGTCGGCGCCGCCACTATTGCCACTGGCCTCCGGGGCAGCTGGTTACCGACACGATTCGAAGGCTGTCGCCCGGATCATTCAAGGCGACGGCGGAGTCGTCAGTCCACGCCGGAGGGCCCGGATTTTCCACGTCCCGAACCCGGAGCCGCGAGCAGGCACGTCCGATGCGTCGCCTCCCGCTGACGTTCAGGCGACTCGTCGCGCCCTCAACGTGTAGAGCGCGACGAGCAGCACGCTCGCGCAGACGGTAATCACCGCCATCTCCATAAAGCGGGCGTACGCCGGGCGGCCGATGAGATCGAAGACGCTCAGCCCCATCACCAGCCCCGACGCGACGACAGCGGCCTGCAGTGCCCTCGGAAGACGATCAAGATAATTGACCAGCAGGACAACCGCGGTGGTTGCGAGCAGGAGCACGTAATCCCAGCCCTGGGGAGACAGCAGCGGAATGAGCATCAGCAGCAGGCTGCCTTCGATCGCTTCAGGGAAGGTCAGGCCCCGTCGATACACCAGCACCACGCCGGTGGAGCCAAGCGCGATGAGTGCCGTAACCAACGCAAGCGACGTCGCCACGGTGCCTGCTCCAAACCATTTCGCATAGGCGCTCGCGAACGAGACATTGTCCGGATTGAGCAGGTTGGACGGTGTCGTGCCGCTCACGGTGGTCCACCAGTCGCGATAGAGCGCGATCGTTCCGTCCACACCGTAGAGCGGGAGCGGCAGGACGCTGATCACTGCGAGCGCGAGCAGGGCCGCTGTCGCCGACGCCGCTGTCCGGCGTGCCAGGAGCCACGGGAGGAAGAGCACACCGTACGGCTTGATGGCGATCGTGAACGCGATCAAAACGCCCGCGAGCCTTTCGCGACCGCGTTTCATCTCCAGCAGCGCGCACACTGCGAGAACCGCGAACAGGACGTTGACCTGGCCGAGTATCAGCTCGTGGCCATAGAACTTGCCGAGCACGGCAATCGCGGCCACCGCGAGAACGGCGTTCGACCGCCGACGCTCGGGCAGCACGTCGAGACTCAGGCTCACCAGTAGTGCGAGCAGCAGCGCGGATGCGGTGAACCAGACCGCTTTTGCCGCCGGCAGCGGCAGGAACCCCACCGGAATCGTCAGCACCGCGAACGCCGGGAAGTACTTGAAACGATAGTGCTCGTCGTCGGCGCGATAGAGCGGCTCGCCGGCGGCGGCGCGCGTGGCCCCGCGCCAATAGACCTCGAAATCGGCCATGCTGTCGGACGCGCGGAGGGCAAAGATCGTCAGTGCCGCTACGGCGATCAGGATGCCCGCGGCGACGCGATACCGTGTCACGTGCGCTCGTTCGTTCTCGACCGCCGCAGCCGCCACGGCATCCAGATCGATTCGAGGATGACCGGCCAGTTCATCTTGGAGCGTCCCAGCGTGCGTTCGACGAACACGATGGGAACTTCGGCGACGCGAAAGCCGCGGCGGACGGTTTCCCAGGCCATCTCGACCTGAAAGGAGTAGCCGCTCGACTTCAGCCGCTCGAGCGGCAGCTGTCTGAGCGTCTCCCGCCGCCAGCAGCGATATCCCGCCGTGGCGTCGCGCACGCCCAGGCCCGTGACCGCGCGGACGTAGAAGTTCGCAAACCGGCTGAGCAGCCGGCGATCGAGCGACCAGTTCGACACGCCTCCGCCTGGAACGTAGCGAGAGCCGATGACGAGGTCGGCGGTTGACGCTGCCGCGATCAGATCCGGCAGATACCTGACATCGTGCGACAGGTCGGCGTCCATCTGCGTGATCAGGTCCGTCTGATAGCCGAGCGCGTGCTGCATCCCGTCGATATATGCGGAGCCGAGTCCGGCGGGGCGCGGCCGGTGCATGACCTCGAGCCTGCCCGGGAACGTCGATGAGAGGTTCTCCGCGATCTGGCCGGTCCCATCCGGAGAGCCGTCGTCAACGACGAGCACGCGGACGCCGGGGAGCTCCATGAGCTGCCGAATCAGATGCGGCAGCGTTTCACGCTCGTTGTAGGTCGGGATGATGACCGCGCACGTCGGAGACAACGGAGAGCATCATACCGGGATCCCGTGGTAGTACTGATTGCAGCATGCCTCCCAATTGATCCCCGTTCCGCCGGAACCTCGTTCTGTATCCCTTCTACTGCGTGGTCTCCGTCGAAGGGATTACGCACGCCCTTTATCTGCTCTGGTGGGTGCAGTACAAGCACGTCTCGCCGGTGGCAGTTGCCGCGGTTCTCGCGGCGGGCGAGATCGCCATCACGCTGCTGGAAGTGCCGACCGGCCGGTTCGCCGATCGATTCGGCCATCGCCGAAGCCTGATCCTCGGATCGGCGATTCAGGTCGTCGCGATGCTCCTGTGCTGGCTGGCCGAAGGTGTGTCGGGCCTGGTCGTCGCCAGCGTGTGCGTCGCGCTCGGCGATACGTTCCGCTCGGGTGCCGACCAGGCGCTGCTGTTCGAGTCGTGTGTCGCGGACGGGCAGCGGCAGCGTTTCCAGGAGATCGAAGCGAAGACGCACAGCCTCGAGTTGATCGGGCTGGTCGTGATGATGGCGGCCGGCGGGATCCTCGTCGAGACGGTCGGATTCGCGGCCGCATGGATCGCCGAAACGGTCCTTGCGGCGTCGGGACTCGCCATCGCGCTGGCGATGGCTTCACCGCCGGCAACACCAACGCGTTCGGCCGAGGCCGTCGAGAGCGATGCAACCGCCGCGGCGTTCCGGCCGCTGCGCGTGATCGTACCGGCGGCTCTGATTGGGGGTGCTGCCAGCGCCATCACGTTCATGGCACAGACCGGCGAAAGCGCGACGCCGATGCAACTGACGGTTGTGGTGAGCGCGATTACGCTTTCCGAGGCAGCTGGCGCCGCGCTGGCGCGCTATCTGCGAGCAGATGTGGCGACACAGTATTGGCTCCTCGCGACTTCTCTGTTGATTGCCGCCGCCATAGCAGTCGCTCCCGGCTTTTTCCTCGCAGGAGCCGTGACGCTGTCGATGTTGACAGGCGCTGCGGCGCCGCTGCGTGCAACGGCGATTCAGCTGGTTATCGAGCAGCGCCGCGCCGAAGCCGCCTCATGGGCCAGCGCGCTCGATGGTGCGATCAGGACGCTCGCATTGGTGGTCGCAGGCCACCTCAGCAGCAACCGCCGCTGAGTGCCGAGCCACCTTAAATGCCGGCGCGGGCCCGGGTGATGCATATTTGACGGCGAGGGTCGGCATAATGCTGTCGCGCGTGCACCTCCTGCCCGTCGTCCGGCTTGCCGCTACCGCAGTCCTCGTCGTCGCCGCGCTTCTGGCCACCGATCGACTCCAGGGGGCGACCGGCTCCTCGACGTTCCTCCTGGTCGTGCCCATCATCATTCTGGCGGCAGCCGCCTGGGGCGCCGCGATGGGGGCGATGGCCGCAGCGCTCAGCGTTGCCGGCATGGCGGTTCTGCTCGAGCCGCGATGGAGCCTCTACGTCGAGGATCCCGGCGAGCAGACGCTCATCTTCGTGTTCGTCGGCGTCGCGATCGCCAGCGTGTTCGTTGCGAACCACTACCATCGGCTTCGCGAGGCGATGCGCGTGAACGAGGCCGAGTTCCGCGCCCTCTTCGAGCTGGCCGCGGTCGGCAGCGCGATGGCCGACCCCGCGACCGGACGGATCCTGCGGGCCAACGCGCAGTTCGGCGCCATCACGGGTTACACGCCGGACGAACTCCTGTCGAAGACAATCGCGGACATCACGCACCCGGACGACCGCGAGCGCGATCGGATCACGATGACGGAGCTGAGCGCGGGCGTGCGCGGGCGCTGGACGACGGAGAAACGCTACATCCGCAAGGACGGCAGCGTCGTCTGGGTGCTCGTCAACGGTGCGATGGTCACGGACAGCCGCGGGCAACCCGATCACGCCATTGCGCATGCCGTGGATATTTCGAGCCGGCGGCAGGCAGAGGAGGATGCCCGCGAGGCGAATCGGCTGAAAGACGAATTCCTGGCGACGCTTTCGCACGAACTGCGCACGCCGCTCAATGTCGTGGCCGGCTGGGTGCGGCTCCTGGGAAAAACGATGAACACTCAGCCGAACGACGTGCGCCGGGGGTTGCCCGTTCTGGAACGCAACGTCGACGTCCTGCGGCGGCTGACCGACGACCTGCTTGGCATGTCCGACGTGCTCGCCGGCAGGATCTTCCTCGAACGGCGGCCGCTTCCGATCGACGTCCTGCTGGCGGAGATTGCCGAGAGTCTTGCCATCACGGCACAAGCAAAGCGGATTGTCGTCGACTGTCAGTTCGGATCCTCCGCGATCGTGGAGGGGGACGAGAACAGGCTGCGCCAGGTCTTCTGGAACATCGTCTCGAACGCACTGAAGTTCACTCCCGAAGGCGGAGCCGTCAGCCTGACGACGCGGTTCGACGGCACGCATGCCGTCGTCGAAGTTGCGGACACCGGCATCGGGATCGCGGCGTCCTTTCTGCCGCACGTGTTCGACAAGTTCCGGCAGGAGGATGGCACACACACCCGCGAGCATTCCGGCCTCGGCCTCGGACTCGCGATTACCCGCCAATTCGTCGAGCTCCACGACGGCACTGTGAGCGCCGCCAGTGCGGGACGGGACCGTGGCTCGTCGTTCGTCGTCAGGATTCCGGCCTCACGGCCGGCGACCTTGCCGGCACTGCCGGAGGCGTCCACGGCTGCCCGCGTCGCGCACGAGCGCGTGACGGCGCACATTTCAGAGCACACGCGCTGAGCGCGCGTCATCCGCGGTCGCGGCGCTTCCGGAGATACGCGCGGGCGAACGGGCAGATTGCCACGACGCGCAGCTGCCAGGCGTGAGCCTTGTCGAGCGCGTATTCGACGAGAGCGTCGCCAAGGTGTCGTCCGCGCAGCGCGTCGGGCACCTCGGTGTGAATGAGCTCCAGCGTCTCGGGTGTCTTCTTGTAGAGCAGGAACGCCGTCTGCCCATCCGTCGTCAGCTCGAAGCGGTTCGTGTCGAGGTTGTCGACCACATCGGCCGTTCGAGCGGCGCGATCGTTGGGGGCCATCTGCTCATCCTCCTCGTGAAAAATTCTTCTTGCAAGAGGCGGTGAGCGCGCCCCATGCTACGCCTGCCGCACGTAGCGTCCGCCGTCAGGCGGGCCCGCGGAGGAGGACTCCCCATGATCGGCAGCATCGCTCTCATGCTTCTCGGCGCGGCAGCGGCGCCCACGCCCTGCGACGCGCTTACCGGCCTCAAGCTCGACAACGCGACGATTATCAGCGCTCGCCTCGTCGCAGAAGGCCCCGTGCCCACGCCGACTCCGGCCCGCCCTGCTGCCGGCGCTCGAGGCGCCGCCGACGGGGGGCGCGGTGGACAAGCGCAGGGCGCACGCGGCAGGGGAGCGGCAGACGGTCCGCAGGGCGGACGCCAGGCGGCTGCCGGTCCGCGTGGCGGAGGCCCGGCGCCGGCGCGGGTTATTCCCGAGCACTGCCGTCTCCAACTGGTGCTCAAACCCTCGGCCGACTCGCTCATCAACATGGAACTGTGGCTGCCGCCCGCGGACAAGTGGAACGGGAAATTCATGGGCGTCGGCAACGGTGGATTTGCCGGTTCGATTCAGGGCATGACGAACGACATGCCGCAGGCGCTCCGCCTCGGCTACGCCACCGCTGGCACGGATACCGGCCATCAGGACGCCGGCGGCGCGTGGGCGATCGGGCACCCGGAAAAGATGATCGACTTTGGCTATCGCGCGACGCACGAGATGACGGTCAAGGCGAAGCAGATCGTCAAAGCGTTTTACGACCGGGGGCCGCAGTACTCGTACTTCAAGGGCTGCTCCACCGGCGGGCGGATGGCGGTGATGGAAGCGCAGCGCTACCCGGATGACTATGACGGCATCATCGCCGGCGCGCTCGCGAGCCGTCACATCCACATGTGGACGTCGGGCGTCGAACGCAGCGCGCGCCTGGTACGCAACCCCGACCAGAAACTGACCGCTGAGGACGCCGCGCTCGTGAACAACCTGGTGAACGCGTGCGACACGTTGAAGGAAGGGTTCCTCCACAATCCGCGCGCCTGCAAGGTCGATTTGTCCTCGCTCAAGTGCACTGCCGGCAAGACGGCCGGCTGCCTGACCGACGCGAAGATGAAGACGGTCGAGACCTTCTACGGCGGCGTGAAGGACTCGAAGGGTGAGCTGATCTTCTCGGGTCAGGCGCTCGGCAATCCGATGGCCGCGAGCCCCGCCAACATCAACCCCGGCGGCGGCACGTTCGATCTCGTGCGCATCGCCTACAACGACCCGGACTTCGCCTGGGAGAAGTTCGATCTCGATCGCGACATGAAGTTCCTCGACGACACGATCGGCTACGTCGATGCCGTGAACCCGGACCTGGGCAAATTCAAGTCGAGCGGCGGCAAGCTGCTGATGTTCCATGGCTGGGCCGACACCGGCATCACTCCGGAAACGACGATCTGGTATTACGAGCAGGTGCTGAACAAGATGGGGCGCAATCAAAGCGACTGGATGCGTCTGTTCATGGTGCCCGGGATGGGCCACTGCGGCGGCGGTCCGGGAGTCAACGGGTTCGATCAGATCGGCACGCTGGAACGCTGGGTCGAGAAGGGCATCGCGCCGAACTCGATCATCGGCACCGGCGCGAACGGTCTGGCGCGCCCGTTGTGCACGTATCCGCAGGCAGCGGAATACAAGGGCACCGGCGACCTGAAGGACGCGTCGAACTGGTCCTGTCAGGCGCCTCGCTAATCCTTAGTCCTTGGTCCTTGGTCCTTGGTCCTTGGGTCTTGGTCCGTTCTTGGTCCTCGGTCCGTCCTTGGTCCTTCGTCCCGGACCAAGGACGAGGGACCAGGGACGGACGAAGCACGAAGGCCTAAGGCCCAGGGACCTACAATAGAGTTCAAAGACGGAGGCTGGTATGAAACGCGTTCTGATAATGGCTCTTTCGGTGCTGGCGGTGTCGACCAGCGTGTTGGCTCAGGGACGGGGCGCTCCAGCGGCGCCGCCGGCGCTCGAGCCGGGTGCCTCGCAGGCGGACGTCGACAAGGCGGTGCTCGCAGCGCCGGCACAGCTGCGCAACCAGGCGACCGTCATCAAATGGAATCCGAGTGACTGGAGCTATACGACGCTGAGGAAAGGCACCAATCGTCTGGTGTGCTTCGACAGCTCGGGATTTCCGGGACAGGACCCGTTCTCGGTGGAGTGCAGCAGCATGGGCAACCTCGATCGGATCAAGCAGAACCTGATGTTCGAAGCCGAGCCCGATCGCGCCAAGCGGCAGGCCGCCATTGCCGCCGCCGAGAAGGATGGCACGCGGCCAAAGCCTGAGTACGGATCGGTCTGGTATCACAGCTGGGGCAAGGATCAGGCGAGCGCACGTTCGCATATGACGGTGGCTGTTCCAGGTGCAACGGCGCAGTCGACAGGGCTCCCGGACAACGGCAAGATGGGTGGCGTGTGGGTGATGGACGCTGGAACGTCCGCCGCTCACCTCATGATTCCGGGCTTCTGAGACGAGCGGTGTGATGAAGCCGGTGATGCTCAGTCTGGTTGTTGCCGCGGCCGTCTCTGCCGCGCAGGACAAGCAGACGTTCACCGGCATCATCACCGACGAAATGTGTCCGCTCGGCACCCATGGCCATATGCGTATGGGGCCGACGGACGCCGAATGCGTCAAAGCGTGTGTCGTGTCGCACGGCTCCGCCTACGTGCTGTTCGACGGCAAGAGCGCGTACGTCCTCAGCGATCAGAAAACACCCGAACAATACGCGGCGCAGAAAGTGCGCGTGACCGGCACGCTCGACGCGAAGACGAAGACCATTCGCGTCGAATCGATCGCGCCCGTCAAGTGAGCCGCCGCCTCCTGCTCACGCTCTCGCTCGTGGCGGTGTGTGCCGTCCAGAGCAGCTGGGTGGTGTATTCGCAAAACAAGCAGCCCGGACCGCTCAAGTCGCAGCGCATCCAGGGCGATCTCCATATGATTTCCGGCGAAGGCGGCAACGTCGCGGTCTACGCCACCGCCGAGGGCGTCGTCCTGGTGGACGACATGTTCGACCGGAACCACGCCGACATCCTCGCCCAGGTGAAGCGCATCACCGACAGACCGCTGCGATATGTGATCAACACGCACCAGCACGACGATCACGCCGGCGGCGATTTCAAGATGCTGCCGATCGCCGAAGTGATCGCGCACCGCAACGTGTACGCGAATCTGAAGAACCTGAAGCGGCCGTACTACGAGGACACGCCAGGCACGCCGATCGGTTTGCCACGCGTCACGTTCAGCGATCGGCTGGACGTGCATCTGGGCGGCAGGGACATCGAGGCGTACTACTTCGGCAGGGGCCACACCAGCGGCGACGCGATCATCTATTTCCCCGAGCTGAAGGCCATTCACACCGGCGATCTGTTCATCAGCAGCTCGCGCCCCGGTGTGCCGATCTACGTCGATTATGTGCAGGGGGGCAGTCTGATCGAGTGGACGCGCACGCTCGAGCGGACGCTCGAACTCGACTTCGACATCGTCATCCCGGGCCACGGGCCGGCAGCGACGAAGGCGGATCTTGCCCGGTTCAACGCCAGCATCGCGGCAATGCGCACGCGGCTGCAGGCGCTCATCAGAAAAGGGGCCAACCGTTCGGCGGTCGCCGAAACGATCGAGAAGGACTACGGCTGGCGCGTTGTCGGCTGCCCGCCGTGGCCGCAGATGACGCCCGGCTGTTTGCAGTATCAGCAGATCGACGCGTTGATTGAGGAATTGAAGTAGTGGCGCGAGCCCTGTCGGGCTCGCGAGGCGAACCTGGACGGTTCGCCCCACGAATCCGCATTCGAAATCCGCGTTAGCGTCCGTCGTTCCGGCCGGTGATCCTCTCCCAGATCGAACCGGTCTGACGGTCGCGGTCGCGGTCGGTGGCCCGAACATCACCACGGTAGGCGTTGTCGTAGCCCTGGACGAAGCCCGAGCGGTACGCCGCGCGGTAATCGTCGCGCGTTCCGTAGCGGCTGTCGTAGCCGCGGGTCCCGGACTTGTACCAATCGTGACGAGCGGGGTCGTAGCGGTCGCCGTCGCGCGAGTCTTCCTGCGCCTTCGTGATGCCGTCACGATAGCCCTGGTCGTAGCCCTGGCGCGCGTAGCGGCGGTCGCCATACCGATCGTCACGGCCCCACCGATCGTCGTCGCGGTTGCCCCAGCGATCGTTGCGGCCATACACGTCGCTGCCATAGATCACCCGCGCGTTGTTGCTGCGCGACGCGATGCGTTCGGCCTCGTTGCAATTGGTCGCCCGCGGCTGCTGACCGGGCGGCCGGCCCTCGTACCATACCCGGCACTGTCCGGCGGGCGGCATCTGTCCGGGCGGGATGCCCTGATTGCGGGCGCTGTTCCGCCCGTTGCCCTGCGCGAATGCGGCGCCGGCGATAAGAACGATGACTGCGGTCGTTGTTGCTACGGTGCGGAGCATGGGTTCGGTTCCTCCACCCACCCTTCCGGCAAGATCCGGACCACGCATTTTCAGCCCGGTTTCAATGTATTTCCGGCTGGACCGTCATCCGCGAAGGACGCGACGGATGAGCCAATCGATGACATCGCAAAGCGAATGCTACAGTTAGCACCGGATGCCCGCTGACGCCGCCGCCCGCCGCTGGCTCGACCGATTGTTTCCACGCCGCCGCGCCACGGAGAAGATGATCACCGCGCTCGGCGAGCAGATGGCGCGCGAGCAGAAGAACATGGTGCGCGAGCTGCGCGAGATCCGCCGCACCGCCGAGCAGAGCCGACAGGAGTTTCAGGCGGCCCTGGCGTCGCACGACTCCGTGCTGTCGACGCTGCCTGAGCTTCAGGCACGCATCGACCGCTGCATATCGGTCTACGTCCAGGACGCGAAGTCAGCGGTCAAGGTCAACGAATTCCGCGCCAGCATCGATCTCGCCGGCGTGCTCGCCCACGTCACCGCGGCAGTCGGGCGCGCACGGCTCCAGCTCGAGCCGTGCCCGCATCTCGTGGTCGATAACGTCTTTCCCGACTACTTCTACGACCGGATGATTGACTCGCTGCCGGCGCCGGTCTTCTTCGAGAAGACGTCTGATCTGCGCGACGAAATGCCGGTCCCGTTCGTCATGGCTCCGGCATTCAGCCGCGCGGTGTGGGACGTTTTTCATGAGGCGGTCGAGAAGGCGCTGCTCCCGGCCGTCATTGCCGCCTTCCGGCCGGCGCTCGACGACTTCGTGCGCTCGTCGTGGCCGTCGCTCGGATCGTGGGACCAGTCCGGCATCACGCTGCGCGCGGCGAATCCGCGCCTGATGCTGCGCCGGCGCGGGTACCTGATCAAGCCGCATCGCGATCCGCGCTGGGCGTTCCTCGTGGCCCTGTTCTACGCCGCGCCGCGCAACGCGCCGCATACCTACGGAACCCAGCTGTACCGGCTGGTTCATGAGCGCGACGAGCCGCATACCTCGCCGCTCTGGCTCAAGCCGGACGAGTGTGTGCTCGCGCGCGATGTGCCAGGGATCGGCAACAGCGCGCTGATGTTTCTCAATTCCACGGGCGCGCACGGCGCCTCGGTTCCCGACGATGCTCCGCAGGACTTTCTTCGCTATGTCTACCAGGCGCGCTTCAGTCCGGATGCTCCAACCAAGGCCCGCCTGCTCGAACTGCTGACCGGCGAGGGAGCGGCGCGGGATCGCTGGGTCGCGACCCGTTGAGTGCGCGGCCGCGCGTCGCCATCGTCAATACGTTCTTTGGCACGCCCCCGCCATGGCTGCCGGCCTTTTTCCGCTCGTGCCAGACCAACGCGGACGTCGAGTGGCTGATCTACGCCGACTTCGACGTGCCCGTCCCGCCGAACGTCACGATCAGGCCGACGGATCTGCGCGAGTTCAACGCCCGGGCGTCGGCCGTGCTCGGCACCACGATTACGATTGACCGCGCCCTGGTGAGGAAAATCTGCGACTTCAAGCCGCTCTACGGGCTGATGTTCGCCGACGATCTGCGCGAGTTCGACTGGTGGGCCTATTCGGATCTGGACGTCGTCTGGGGCGACGTCCGACGCTTCGTCACCGACGATCTGCTCAACACCCACATCGTCGTGTCGCCGCGTCAACGCAAGCTTGGCGGACACGGGACCTTCTGGCGCAACACCGAGGCGAACAATCGCACGTTCGAGATCGTTCCCGACGTCCTGGCGCATCTGACCAATCCCCATTACGTGCGGGTGGATGAGAACATCCTCACGAACTGTCTGCGCGAGCGCATCGCGAAAAGCTCGTTCAAGGCCCGGCCGAAGATCTACTGGGAGCAGGAGATGACGATCACGGCCCAGTATCAGAAGGAGTTGCTCGCCGGGGACCGCGACTGGCAGATGACCTGGCGCGACGGGCGCGCATTCGACGCGGAAGGGAGGGAAGTGATGTATCTGCACTTCCACAAGCTGGTGTCGTGCCTGCAGTCGATCGACTTCGACTTCGGCGACGAGCCGGCGGAGTTCGCGCTGACGAGAAGCGGAATCGTCTCGCGGACCTGACAAGGGCCGCGCCACGATCTGAGTACCGATGTGGGACGCGCCTTGTCAGGCTCGTCTCTCGGACGCTTCTGTTGCGCCTCTAGCGTCGTCTGACAGAAACGTAGGACGACTGCGGCTCGCGTCCCCACACGCTGTCGGTGCGAACGATCGTGCGCCGTGCCGTCCACCGCAGAAACCCAACATCGACGAGCGCATCGATGACGTAGCGGCAATCGTCCACGCCGAATCCGACGAGGCGCACGGCCTGCGGTACGGTCAGTTCCAGCCCTGGCATCTCGTTGAAGTGGGCGCGAACCCGATCCACGGCAAGTGAAAAGCTCATGTGCTCGGGCAAAGCAACTCACGGGCCACCAGCTGTTTAGGTCCCAACTCGGACACAACTCCCAATGTCTCAACGGGTTCCGGCCAGGGCCGGCAATTGACCCGAATCACTCTATTTTGACATTCGTGTGGTTAGCGCTGATCATGTCGACATCAATGTAGGAATCCATTGGCGACGTGTGATCGGCGTTGCCTGCAGGGCTGCTTTCAAAAGTGGTCGGTCGGCCAGCGCAGCCGTTAGCCTCTGTCCCGGCTGGCGGGGCATTTTGGGTCCTGCCGTTTTGGCATGACTATAGAAACCTAATCGGGCATGCGAGCAAGTAGCGCAGGGCGGCGGCGGAGCGACCTTCCGGATTTCGTGCAGACCAACATCGACATCGATGCGGTGGCGGCAGGGATCTTTGCGCGCTATGCCGGTCCCCAGGCGATCGTCATCGAAGGCACGCCGTCGCAGGCGACGTTCTTCGATCCCGAGTACTGTCCGGACTTCCGCGTCATGAAAATGGCCGGCGAGCTCGCGCTGTCGGTCAACCAGCGCGCCGTCGCCGAGGCGAACCTGCCCGACGGCATCACGCCGCTCCGCGTGACCATCCGCGAAATCATGCTCGCCGCGCTGCTGCACGATCTGGGCAAGCAGCATGAAGACTGTGCGCCGTTCATCGAGTTGATGCGCAGTACCGACCTGCGGGGCGATACCGCCGAAGACTCGGCGATGCGCGCCGACTACCTGCTCGGCATCGTGCGCGATGCGCACTGCCGCAAGGGGCCGTGCATGATCGATCGGCTGCGCGATGCGGGCCGGCCCGAGTTGAACAATCCGTTCATCGTCACGGTGGCGCGCCGCCACGGCGAGGACTACGCCACCAACCGCAACGAGCGCCAGGGCTGCTGGTGGGCGCGGGAGATCAACGTCGTCACGATCGCGGACGACTACGATGCGCTCACGTCGCACGGGCCCGAGCGGGCATACCGGCCCGAGCGCACCGACGCCGCCGAAGCGGTGCGGATGCTGCGTGCCGGCGCGGCCCGGGGCCGCTACGAACCGCACCTCATCGAAATCTTCAATGCCGATGTGATTGGTGGAGTCCGCCTGTAGCATTCCCTAGAGTCCGGCTTCAGCCGGATGAGGTCCCAGTAGAGCTCGACCCGGTTGCTACACTGGGTACGCGCCTATGGTCGGCAGACTGTCCCTCACCGTTTGCATCGCGATCACCGGCGTGTTCTCTCTTGCTCCTCCGGCGTCGGCCGGACTGCGCGCGCTCGATCGGATGATGGTCGAACTCGCCACAACGAGCGCCCAATCCGCTGAAACCATCCGCCGTGTCTACCAGGACCATCTCGACATCCTGCTGCTCCGTGAGTATGGCGAGCTGACCGGCGCTCTCGATAACGGCGGACTCGTCCCATTGCCAGAGCAGCCGCTGCGTTTCAACATCGTCCCGCGGCTGGATGGACCTCATCCGATCGGCGAGAAGGATCTCGCGAATCAGACCAGCTACACGGCCGCACGGGCGGCCACGATCGGCGCGCTGCTGGAGATCGCGTCGCGCGTGAAGAGCGGGCCGGTCGAGATCACGAGTCTGGTCCGCCACTCGGACTACCAGGAGGAACTGCGGACGACCAATCCGAACGCCATCACCTCGGTGCCCGTGCACACGATGGGACTGGCCGTGGACATCGGACTGGTCAACACGCCGCTCGAGACGATCTACGAGATCCGCGACGTGCTGCGCCGGATGCAGGACGACGGGGACATCCTGTTCATCGGCGAACGCCGACAGCTCGTCTTCCACGTCGTCCCGCATCCGTCGCGGCTCGGACATTTCAACGACGTCTATCTGCGCGCGGTCGGTGCGCCGCTGACCAGCCGATCGGCAGGAGCGCATGCCTTTGTGGACGCACCGCGCCTGCTGCCGGGCCGCCTGGCGCCGCAGGTGACGACGGAGATCATCGCGATGCTTCCGGCGGAAGGTCCGATTCAGAACCTGTGGGTCGATTCGCCGGTGGAAGAAGCACCGGCCGCAGAACAGCCGCAATCACGACTGACGGGCGCGCTGGCGGAGATGCGTGCGTACTGGCGCGAGATGTCCGGTGCGCGCTGGCTGGCGATCGTCATCGCCGCGATGATGTCATCCCTGCTGTTCGCCCGACGGCCAGCAGTCGCGACGATCCTCGACAGGTCCGCCTGAAGGCAATCCGCCTGAAGGCGGACTCTACTTGGGGCAATCCGCCTGGAAGGCGGACTCTACTTGGGGCAATCCGCCTGGAAGGCGGACTCTACTTGGGGCAATCCGCCTGGAAGGCGGACTCTACTTGGGAACGGCAAACTTTCGCGGTTCGATCTGCGTGTTGAGGCGAAACCGATCGAACGTTGTTTCTTCGGTCGTGTCCGTACCGATGGCGCGGCGGAGGCGGAAGGGGAACTTGACCCCG
This sequence comes from Vicinamibacterales bacterium, assembly GCA_050742535.1. Lineage (GTDB taxonomy): Bacteria > Acidobacteriota > Vicinamibacteria > Vicinamibacterales > UBA2999 > Gp6-AA40. The sequence continues at coordinate 14,532 of JBOGIQ010000121.1, forward strand.
TTCACGTCGCGATAGTCGGCGTAATAAAACCGGTATTCGATAGGCGTGGCCTGCGCCTTCTGGCGCAGAGCGGCCACCTGCTTCGTGTAGTTCTCCCGCTCCTCGGCGCTTGCCGACTGCGGCGGCGCGGCCGGAGCGGAAATGATCACGGCGCCGGGCGCCACGGTGCGCGGCGGCGGCTGCCCTGGCGTCGTCACGATCACGTTGGTCGGTGGAGCCTGCCAGCTGAGCATGATGGGCAGGTGCGTGTCCGACGCAATGAAGAGCCTGGCGGCGAAATTACCCGCGCCGCGCACCTCGATCACATCCGCGGTTCCCTGGGGCGCCTGCGCCTGCGCCGCAAAGGCAAACGTCATCGGGTAGGTCTCGAGCGATTTGGCGAACATGCCGAGCGCCAGCCGCGCGAACTCCTGCTTGGTGTTTGTCAGGCGCGTGGCCCGCTGAGCGGCCTGCTGCGCGGCAAGCTGTTCCGGTGTCGGCGCCGGACCGCCCGGGCGGCCGGGCGGCGGTGCGCCGGGACCACCGCCCCTGGCCGGCGGGACCGGGAACTGAATCACATCGCTGCCGTTGAACCCGGTTGACGTGGGTTCGCTCTCCTCAGCCGGGCTTTCGTCCTTGCGCGCGTATTTGTCGGGCAGCTGAATCGAAATCTCGAATTCAATCGGCACCAGGTTGTCCCCGCGCACACGGCGCGTTCGACCCGTGGCGACGACGGTCGTCACCGCGTCCAGGGCCGGTCCGCCGAGTGCCTTCCGGGTCTCCGCGAGGATCTGCGCGGCGCGCTCCACGGCGGCGGGCGAGGGCGGCGGCTCGGGCTTGGCCGCGCCAGCGCCCGGCGCCGGCACACCCTGTGCGGGTC
>JBOGIQ010000122.1:0-15387 GCA_050742535.1 Vicinamibacterales bacterium
GGCCGGGAAACGGCGGAAAAATCGTCGGCGCCATCCCCGCCGGCGCGGGCGGGGCCGCACGCCGGCCCGTCAGGATGCCGAGGTACTCCTTGAGGCGATCGAGCTCGCTGCCGGCGGCCATCACGCGGTCGTGGAACCCGCGCCGCATCAGCGTCTGGACGACGGCGGCGCGTACGCGCTCGTCGGCGGCGTGCGATTCGACGGTGGTCACTGCCTCACCTCCGGCGCGGCGGCGCGCGCGCGCCGCCCGGCCTGGAGCAGCCGCACCGCCTGCAAGCGCGCGACGGCAGCGCTCTCCTCGATCAACCGATCCGACAGCTCCTGCTTGACCGTCCGCAGCGCCGGGTCCATGGACCGGTCCACCATCTCGTACGGGTCGTCGATCAGGTCGAACAGCTGTTCCCCACCGCTCGGATACACGACGTACTTCCATCGTCCGGCGCGCACCATCCGCGCGAAATCGGCCACGACCTGCGGCAGCGTGCGCGGCGGAAAATTGGAGAAGCCGAACACGGCGTCGTCGCCGGCTCCCGTGTCGCGGGAAACCGCGAACAGATCGCGCCCGCGCAACGGCGCCGGCCATTCCGCTCCGGCCACCCCCGCGAGCGTCGGCGCGACATCCAGGTGCGACGTCAGCGCGCGTACGGTCCGCGCCGGACCGCCTCCGGGCGGCACGATCAGCAGCGGGACGTGTATCGATTCCTCGTACAGGAACCGCTTCGCCGCCGCCCCGTGCGCGCCGCTCATGTCGCCGTGATCCGACGTGTAGAGGATCAACGTGTCGGCGGTGGCGCCGCTGCGATCGAGTGCGTCGAGCACACGCCCGAGCAGCACGTCGGTCTGCTCGATCAGATAGCAATATCGCCGGCGATACTGCTCCCACGTTCCGTACTTCGCCAGTGCCCATCGCTGCTGGAGCGTCGCGTATTGGCGCACCTCCGGGATCGGCGACCGGGTCAGATCGTCGGCGGCGTTCGGCGGCACGGCGATCGACCGCTCGGGCACGACGCGATGCGCCCAGCGCCTCTCGTAGTGGATGTCGTGGGGATTCACCAAGGAGACGAACGCCAGCCATGGGCTCGATTCCGCGCGCGTCATGAGCCACTCGACCGCTTGCATCGCGGTCGGCTCGTCGTACAAGAGCGCGTTGTCCTCTCCCTCCGGGACGTAGGCATGTGCGAACCCGTGCCGGGCGAGACATGCCGTCGTCCGCGGCCCGAGATGCCACTTGCCGAACCAGGCGGTACCGTATCCCGCGGCCGCGAGGACGGAGGCGATCGTCGCGTGTCGCGGGTCAAGCGCCGGGCCGGCCACCTTGGCGCGAAAGCCGGCGTCGATCTGTTCCAGGCTTTCGACGTTCTCGACAACGCCGGACTGGTGTGGATAGAGGCCGGTCAGCAGCACTGCCCGGGCCGGCGAGCACACCGGGTCCACGCACGAATGGCTCGTGAACTCGATGGCCTGGCGTCTGAGGCGCTCGAAATGGGGCCGTTCCATCGGCGGCAGGTGCACTGCGTAGCGTTCCTGGTCCGTGAAAATGACGAGGATGTTCGGCCGCCGCGGCGATCGCCGTTCCACCCCGTGGCTCATGATTGCCATGGCGGCTTTCCCGAGAACCGGATTGGCGTGAACTGCGTATCTTTCAGGAACGGATACTCGTCCGTGGGGTGCACCAACGGATTGCCGATCTGCCGGTAGTCAATCGCGCAGACGTCAACCGGGAGATCGGACCGCGTGACCGCGACTCGAAGCACTGGCTTGACAGGCACGCGGCTGGTCCATTCATTCCACAGCTCGAAGGTGTCCGCCGGCAGGGCATATACCCACCCATCGCGCCACGGCTCGCACTTCAGCCCCGGCGTGCCGATCGAGAGTTGGTAATACCGGTCGACGTACGGCCGCGCGTCGCGGACGATCTGGCCGTCGGCGTCGAGGTCGACAAAGCGATTGTCGAGTCCGAAGCATCGCTCGCGATCGAGGACGGCGAAATAGATCGGACGCACGGCGTCGCGGTCCGCATAGACCCCGAGCACGTTGCCGCATGCACGGCTGTCGATCGAATTGCGCACCGGCCGCAGCACCTCGAGGTCGCGCGTCGGCGTGCCGTGCAGCAGCAGCGCCTTGTGCTCCACGAGATAGCGAAGAAACTCGACCTTCGGGTACGGCAGCGTGTAGGTCACGGCGCCGCCGAGACTGTGCGTGAACAGCTCCTCGAACGCGCGCTGCTTGTCCGCCGTCAGGTCCGTGTCCCAATGCGAATAGAAATGCGCGATTGTCGGCTCGAAGCGTGGTGCGGAGCGCGGCGCCGTGCGGCCGGCCTTCTCGAGCCCGTAGGCGGCGTGGCGGGCCACCATCGGAGCCTCGTCCCTGACCGCCCTGTCGAGGGCCGGGATCGCCGCAGTGCCGACGGCAGCCAGCGCCTCGGCGCAGATCGGCCCCGTGTCCTCCCGCGCCAACGCGCCGACCAACGACGGAATAGCGGCGGCGGCACGAGGCCCGAGCCGCGAGAGCGCGTAGGCGGCGTTGCGGCGAACGTCGTATTCCGGGTCGTTCAGCAGCGGCAGCAGCGCCCTGAGCGTGGTCGTGACGTCCCGGAGCCGCCGCACGGCGCGAATGGCGCGCAGATCGCGGACGCGCCATGGCGTCAGCGGATGCGGCTGCACGCGGACCGCGGCGGCCATTTCGCCGATGATGCGAGCGGCGAAGATACGCATCCACGAGTCGCCGCCGCGCAGTACCTCGACGAGCGCGGGCAATGTCTCGCCGTGCAGCCGCCCAATGACAGCGAGGCTGTACGCCGCCTCGAGCCGAACCGCTCCATGTTCGCCGGCGTCTGTCACCATGCGCGCGAGCGCCACCGCTGCGCCGACAGGACGACCGCCCAACTCGCCGAGCGCGCGCGCCGCGCTCCAGCGCGTGGCCGGGTCACGCGCCGACAATTGCTCCACGAGTACGGGAGCGACGACGTGGCGGGTGCCGCGCAGGTGACCCGACAGCCGAATGGCAACCGTCTGCCGAGTGCCCGGCCATGCCGGCTGCGCCGATATCGTCGCCGGCGAGCGGGACACACGCAGCAAATCGTCGGCGAACCGGCACGCGTCGCGACCGAGATCGCCGATGAGGACGAGCGCGTCGGTCGCGGCGGCTTCATCCGTGCCGTCCAGGCACTCGCGGATCACGGGAACGGCATCGGACAGGTACGCGGAGTCGATCCGCAGCAGCGCCGCGACCGACCCGATGCGTTCGCGGGCCGTTCCGTGGCGGAGGACGTCGAGCAGGACCGGCACCGCATCGCGGCCGAGCGCGGACAGCGCGCGCCGCACGTGGAACGTGCGCACGGCATAGCTATCGTCGTTCAGCGCCTGAATCAGCGCCGGGGCGGCTGCCGATACGTCAGCCAATGAACCGGTCATGGCGATGCGACGACGTTCGTCACGTCGAGGAGCGGGGCGGCGAGGAGCGGGCAGCGGTCGCGCGCGGCGGCGAGCAGCGAGAGCACGTCGTGGAAGTAATCACTCGATCCGTCGAGCCGGCCTTTCTGTGGCTCGGAGGCACTGATGAATGCCCAGGCTTCCTCGATGAGCCGTCCGCGGATGCCGGAGGTCCGCTCACACGCGGCGTCTCGCGCGCTGCCGAAGTAGAGGTGCTCGGCGCGGAAGCCGGCGCGTGCGCCGTTGCCGCTACATGGACGCATGATCTCGAGCACGTCCGCGTCATGGACGATCCGTGCCTCGACGCCGACGGGCGTCGCCTTGCTGGCGATCAGGTTGCCGACCACGGCCGCTGGCGACGTCCGCCCGGTGCGTGCGGACAGGTACGCCTCGCACAAACGGCGGCTCTCGTCCTCCCATCGATCCGGGCCGTTGCCCCGGCGCCCGGCGTCGTGAAAGGCGACGGCGTAGCGGACGTCATTGTGGCAGGGGCGCAGGCCGGCGATGCGCACGACGTACCGGCACATGAACTCCGCGAAGATGACGGAACGGCAGATGTGCATCCGGCCGTGGGCCTGCCGCGTGTCGAACGAACGCTCGTGCCGCCGATACAGCGGCAGGATGTCTGAGCGCAGCTCGTCGAGAAAGGTGCGCCAGCCGCCGTCGTCCGTCGCGGCGAACATCTCCCGCTACACCTCGCCGCGGCGAAAGCGTTCGACCAGACGGTCGCACGCTCGAACGGCCAGCGCCATCATCGTCAAGGTCGGGTTCTGAGAGCCGCTGGACACGAAGCAGGCGCCGTCCATCACGAAGACGTTGCGCACGTCGTGTAGACAGTTCTCCGCGTCGACCACCGACGTGCGGCGATCGTGGCCCATGCGCGCGGTCCCCACTTCATGAATCGATGCGCCGGGCGTGCGCGGCTGCGACGCCACCGCGATCTGCCGCGCCCCCACGGCGTCGAGCATCTCGGCCGCCGCCGCCGCGGCGTCCTCCATGAGCGCGTGCTCGTTCGGCCCGTGTGTCATGTGGATGCGCAGCGCGGGGATTCCCCACGCATCCCGCAGGTCCGGATCGATTTCACAATAGTTCTCGTAGCGTGGGAGCGACTCGCCAAAGGCTGCCAGCCACGCCGAGTACACGCCGTCGCGAACCCCCTCCAGGTACTCGGCCCCGATCCCGGGCGCGGTGAAGTTGAACGTCGGCGAGGCAGCGCCCTGGAAGGCATAGCCCCTGATGAAGCGTGTGCTGCGCGGCCGGCCCGGCAGGTTCCGGAACCGCACGACGTACACGCCGTTGGGCCGGTACGGCGCCGCGGCGTCAACGCGCGACGGCAGCCCGGGCAACACCCCCGTCGCGCCCGCGCCGGAAACATGGTCCATCAGGTAATGACCGAGTGTCCCGCTGGAATTGCCAAGGCCGGACGCGTGCTCGGTCGTCTTCGAGTTGAGCAGGATCCGCGTCGATTCGAGGGCCTGAGCGCAGAGGATGACCGTTCTCGCGCTCACCTGCCGCGACCGGCGCGTCGTGCGATCGACGTATGTCACGCCGCTGGCGCGGTTCGTCGACGGATCGAGATCGATCTGTGCCACCACGGCGTCGCTCACCAGCGTGCAGCTGCCGGTCGCCAGCGCGTCGGCGACGGTCGTGGACGGGCTCGAAAAATTCGAGGCGGTCGGGCATCCCTCCTCGCATGGCCCACAGTAACGGCAGGCCGCACGGCCATTGTGAGGACGCGTCAGTACCGCCACCCGGCCGACCGTCACGGTGCGGCCGAACCGGCGGCGCGCGGTGTCGCGCAACATCACTTCGCCACACGTCATGGGCATCGGCGGCAGGAAGACGCCGTCCGGCAGCGCCGGGTGGCCTTCGGCCATACCGCTGACGCCCATGTAGCGCTCGACTTCTGAATAATAGGGCTCGAGATCGTCGTAGGTCAGCGGCCACGCCTCGCCGTAGCCATCGTCGTGCGCCGCGTGAAAATCGATATCGGCCAACCGATAGCTCTGACCCGCCCAGACCATCGTCCGGCCGCCGACCACGCGCAGGCGATGCCAGACGAACGGCGTGTCCGCCGCGGTTGAATAGGGATTCGCGGCATCGTCAACGAACCAGTCGTGGTTCGTGTCCAGGAACGCATAGCACGACGATTGGACCTGATGGTTGAGCAACGAGGCGGCCGAGAGCTGGCGCTGCCGCAGCAGATACCCGGGGCGATGGCCGGCCCTCAGCTCACTCGCGTCCACCTGACGACCGGCTTCGACGAGGACGACGCGCAGTCCGGCCTCGGCAAGACGCTTGGCGGCCCAGCCACCGGTTGCTCCGGAGCCGACGACAATCGCGTCGTACACCTGGTTGGTGACCGTCCGCTCCCTTGGGCCACCATGCGTGCGGCTCATCGCTCGTGACGCCCGCCGGTGTGGCTGCAGCCATGGCAGGAGCAGGACTGATGCGCCCTGGGTCCCTGCCAGCCGAGCGCGCGCATACCCGTCTCCGTGGCGTAATACGCAGAACTGACCGACATCTTCACGCGCTGCAACGCGTGCGCGGCGGCGCGGCTCTCTTCGGCGAGCGGCAGGCCTCGAGACCGGTGGGTCAACTGGCGAAGCAGGGTCACCCGCTCCGGCGCCGGCATGTCGGTGAGTGACGTCCCGACACGGTTGACGCCCCATTCCTCGAGGGCGTCCAGAGCGGCAATGAACTCATCGCGCAGCTGCGGCGGCGCCGCCGCGGTCCACTTCGCGAGGCTTTCGATCACGCCCGCCGCCACCGCGCCGGGGGCGTCCGTGGCGGGTACGATTGCGTCGGCTAACGCCGTCAGCAGGCGCATTCGCCGCGTGCACAACCCGGCCGGCGGTTCGCGGATCACGAGGGACATCGGAGCGGAGCCGTGACCGACCGTGCGATCGCGGGCAACGCCGCGACGGCCGCCGGCGGGAGGTCCAGGCGACACGCCATGAGCGCGGTCTCCGACAGAATTCGCGCCGTCGCGGGGCACGCCGACGGGTCGTAGGACCGATCGGCAATCGGGTTACGCGCCGGGTGATGCGCGCCACGTCGGCTGAACAGGAACCGCCATTCCGGATACGAATGGAGAAATCGGTGGCCGCGGAACGCCTCCACGCCGGCCGCCCGCGCCAACCGGCAGAATTCACCCGCCGCATCCGCGTCCGGAAACCGGTAGGCGACGATTGAACCGCACTCGCCATCGCGATCGTGCGATGGTGCGCGCGACACGCCGCCGGCGCCTTCTTCCATCGTCGCGACGATCTCGTCGCGGCAGCGGCGCAGGCCGGCGAGTATGCGATCGAGCTTGCGCAGCTGCACGCGAAGGATGGCCGCGGTGATCTCGGTGGCGCGAAACGCGAGGCCGGCGTACAACGGCTCGCGCAGGCGCGGACCGCCATGGCCGCACGATCCATCGTGCTCGATGAACGCGCGCTCGAACGTCGCGCGATCGGCGGTGACGAGGGCGCCGCCCTCGCCGGCGGTCAGGATCTTGTATTGATTGAAGCTGAAGACTCCGGCCGCACCGAATGCACCGAGCGGCCTTCCCCGCCAGCAGCCGCCCATCGCCTGACAGACGTCCTCGACAACGTGGACGCCGCGGCGCGCGGCAATGGCGATTACCGCGTCCATGTTGCACGGAAATCCGTTCACGTGAATCGGAACGATCGCCGCGGTACGGGGCCCGATCTTCCGCTCCAGGTCGGCGACGTCGATCGTCAGAGTGTCATCGATCTCGCAGACCACGGGCACCGCGCCGACCGCGAGCACCGCGAGCGGGTCGGCGACGTAGCCGTAGGCCGGCAGGATCACCTCGTCGCCCGGACCGATGCCCAGTCCGGCCAGCGCGCAGACGAGCGCTGCCGTGCCGCTCGACACGAGCAGTGCCTGTGGCACGCCGATCCGCGCCGCCAGTTCACGCTCGAAGGCGACCGCTTCCCCTTCGCTGTCGTAGCGGAAGAGGCGGCGGCCGGAGAGCACTTGCACTGCGGCCTCGATTTCCTCGTCACCAAACAGATGCATCCGCGCTAGACTCCGTGCCGCCGTGATCGCCCTCGGTCACATCCGAATCGACGAGCTGACAGCCGTTCACCGCGTCTCGCTGATGGGCATGGTCCGCGGTTACGCAGACGCGAATCGCCACGGGTTGCTGGTCGATCCGAGCTTTCATGGCGTCTTCGTGCAAGGGGAACGGGTCGCCGTCGCCAGCCTGACACGAACCATCGGCACGCCGGCCGTCGATGCCTGCCTGGCGTGCGGGTTGTTGGAGCGTGATGGCCCGTCGCTGTTCAGCAGGTTCCGCTGTCATTACGTGGAAGGGTTTTCGGTATTCACCGATCCACGCGACGGGCCGCGTGACGACGAGCAGTATCTCGACCCGTTGTGGGAAGGCCCCAAGTTCGAGCGCTTCGTGATACGGCAGCGTGTCGCCGCGGGACTCGACCTCGGCTGCGGCTGCGGCAACTACGCCCTGTTGCTGTCACGATTCTGCGACACGGTCGAGGCCGTCGACGTGAACGTGCGCGCGATAGCCGTCACGCAGCTCAACGCGGCAATCAACGGGATCGACAACCTCGGCGTGCGGCACGGCACCATCGCCGATCTCCAGGGCGCGCGGCAATTCGGCTGCATCGTGTCGACGGTTCCGTGCGGATTTGCCCACCTGGTGCGCGGGACGAACCGGCTGCTCGCCGGAGACGACCAGCTCACGGCGGAAACCTTGAGCGGCATCGCCCAGCGACTGTCCGAGCAAGGATGGGCGCATGCGCTTGCCGCGCTCCCCCGTGAGCAGCCGCTGGAATACGTTCGCCGGTGGCTCGGAGACGATCGCTTCGAAATCTTCGGGATGCCTGGCGCCCTGCGTCTGCCGGATTACGTGAACGTCTGGCTCTACATCCGCCGAGGCCCACCACGTCAGGTTCTGCTGCCCCGCCTGTCCATCACGCAGCCCTCCATCAATCCGGTCGACCACGTGCCTGGAGAGTGGCTGTCAGAGCTGCTGCTGCGCCTGGTGGACTCGGCGTAGATCCGTACACACGCTCGAGATGCTCGACCGCCGCCGCGGCACCATCCCGCGCGGCGACACGAGCGCCCAGGTCTCGCGCCCGTTGCTGCATGGCGGTGTCGAACAGCGCCGCCCGCAGCCGCACGGCCAGGGCATCGGCGGTCATCTGCTCCACGGCCACGGAGGCCGGACTAATCCCGAGTGCTTCGGTGCGCCGCGCGAAATAATGCTGGTCAAGCGTGTGCGGCACCAGTACCTGCGGGATGCCCGCGCGCGCCGCCGTCGTCGTCGTACCTGAGCCGCCGTGATGTATCGCGGCCGCTACACGCGGGAAGAGCGTGTCGTGCGCGACTGAACCGATCACCGCAATGTGCTCGCTCGCCGATTGACGATCGGCGAGATGCGCCCATCCTCCCGACAACACGAGCCGGCAGCGGACGAGGCGCGCCGCGCCGAGGACTTCCATCGCCACGGCGTGCGACCGCCGCGGCACCATGCTGCCGAAACCGACGTAGACCGGCGGGGCCCCACGCGCGAGAAACGCCGCCAGCGCCGGCTCGATCGGTGCGCGATCCGGCAGCGACCAGGCGCCGGTCTGGACGACGCCCGCCGGAGCGTCGGCGGGCAGCGGCGCGAGCTCGGGGTCGGCGGCGAGAAACGTCAACGGACCGAGCACGTGGCGCATCGGATCGTCGATGGCCGGCAGACCCAGGTGGGTCCGTCCGCTGTTCAGCGCGGTCGCCAGCACGGCGCTGCCGGCGCGCGCTCTGGCGCTGTGGCCGAACGCCAGATGCGCCGGCGACCAGCCGCAATACACATGAGGTATGTCCAGCGCCGCAGCGACCGACGGCGCCGCGAACGGAAACCCGGCGCTGACGACGACGTCGGCGCGGTCGGCGGCCGCCGCGACCGCATCGACCAGCTTCGGAACGATGCGGTTCCGCAGCATCCACTGCCAGACGACCCCGAGGTCGCCGCCGGCGTCATGCAACGCGGCCTGCAGGTCCACTCCGTTCGATCCGCACGGAAGCCCATGGCTGGTCACGGTATGGACTGCCTCGGCCGGCGCGACGAAGCGAACGCGGTGCCCGCGTGCGATCAGAGCCTTGCCGAAGGCAATGAGCGGCTGAACATCGCCCCGCGATCCGTACGGGGCCAGAAGAACAGTCATGCTGGCGCGCTCGTGGATTGCGCGTCCGCGTTCCGCCGGTCGTCCACCGTCGCGCAAAAGGGATCGCACATTGCCACGAGCACGCGTCGCGGTCCGCGGTAAGGCGTTCGCCCGTGAGCCGCCAGCATGTTGTCCAGAAACAGCAGATCTCCGGCACGCCATTCGAAGGTCACAGCCGCTCGGGCGTAGGCCTCGCGGATTCCCGCGAGCTCGCCCTCGTCGAGCGGCGACCCATCGCCGAACGTCACGTGACGTGGAAAGTCCGACTCCCGGTACGTCTCCAGCATCGCCGCGCGCGTGCGCGGGTTCAGGCTCGACGGATGGAACAGATGCGCCTGATTGAACCAGACGGTCTCGCCGGATCGGGGATGCGTGGCGAACGCAGGACACGTCTGCCGCGTGCGCAGCGAATCAGCCCCAGTCCATTCCCACTCTATGCCTTTGGCGCCACAGAACTTTTCTACCTCGGCGCGCGAATCCGTCTGAAACACCGTCTGCCATGGCAAATCGACGTCGGGACGGTAATTGCGGATGTACGTCAGCCCTTTGTCAGCGAAACGCTGCCGCGTGGACGCGGGGATGTACCGCGTGATCTCGACGTTGCGGGCAATCGGCGTCTGCCCCGTGCCGCCCTCGGCCGGACGCACGCAGAAGAAGAGGAGTCGAAGCGGCCACTCGCGCTGATAGGCGTTCTCGTTGTGCAGCGGGATTGGGAGGCCGGGCGGGTACTCGGTCGCGGTATAGATTCCGCTCCCGAGGTCGGTGCGCGGCGTGGAGCGATACACGTAATCGAGCCGATTCGGTGAGTACGCAGCCACCGCCTCGCGAAACTCCGACTCGGTAGACAGTCCGGTTCGCCGCAGCAGCAGCGCACCCGCGGTGTCGAGCGTCGTCTCCAACTCGGCGCAGTGGCGTGCGAGCCACGAGCCGACGTCGCCGTCGACGGTCGCATCGGCGATGGCCGGAAACGTGTCACTCATGGCTCGACACAGCCGGTCCGTCGAAGCGGCCGACTGCGCCCAGTGCAACGAGGTGCTTCCGTTCTCCGGTGTACGGGTTGCGCCCGTGTGCGACGGTCCGGTTGTCGAGCACCAGCACGTCGCCGCGCCGCCACTCGAAGGTGACTTCCAGTTGCTGATAAACGGCAAGGATGTGATGCATCATCTCGTCCGGAATCGTCGTCCCATCCCCGAAGCGGCAGATCCGCGGGAAATCGGCGGCGGCATAGATAGCCTCCAACGCCTGACGGGTGGCCTCGTCAAGGCAGGCGCCGTGCCAGTGCTGCGCCTGATTGAACCAGCTCGCGCTGCCGTCAACGGTCAGGACCGCGGGTCTGACCGCGGTCGTCTCCAGCGTATCGTCGGACTTCCAGCGGAACGCCATCCCGCTGCGTTGGCAGGCGGCTTCCACCTGGGTGCGGTCCGTGGTGCCGAACACTTCGTGCCACTGTCGACCGAATCCGGTGCCGTAGTTGCGGATGTACATCACCTGCTTACGTTGGAAGCTGTCGCGGACTTCCGGGTCGAGCGCGGAGAAGACGCGGCGGCTGTCCACGAGCGGAGTCTCGCCGCCGCTCGCGGCGGGAGTCAGGCAGGCGAACCAGATCTGCGTCGGCCATTCGCGATTGAACGAGTTTTCGTTGTGCCAGAGCAGCTTTCGATCGGCCGGGTAGGCGACCGGCGTGTAGATGCGACTGCCGCCGGCCAGCGGTGGGTGCTCGCCGGTGTCGGCCATCACGCCGCCGGAGAACATCAACGCGAGCGCTTCCAGATCGGCCGGCTCAACCGTCGTGAACCCGCGAAACAGCACGGCCCCCTGGCGCGCCAGCCGTTCCGTCACCTGCGCGCAGTGGTCGCGCGACCAGCTCACGAGACTGGCCCGACTGGACGCAGCTTCGAACACGACCGGCAGGTCGCCGAACGGCTGGCTTTCCGCCACCGGCTTCGCCTCGGTGGCTACCCTCCGGCGGACGGTGGTAAGCGCGCGGGCTTCAGGTTGTGGACTCATGCGCACAAAAATCGAGTCAACGCTGCAGGTGGCGTTGCGCCCGAAGAAGTCGGTGTAATGGGTGTCCACACGGCACGCCGGGCCCTGCTCCGCGGCGAAGGCAACGAGAGCGTCCTGCTTCTCGTCGCTGTCCTCGACGATCAGGTAATCGCCGGGCGTGAAATGGGCGGCCAGATGCCGCAGTACGCCACGCACGTTGACGTGCATGTCCTCGAGCACAACCCACGGGTGTGGCAATGCCGCCAGCAGCGGCGCCGGCAGCACCGCCTCGATATGCCAACCGTCGCCGACAATGAACGTCACGTCGGGATCGCTCACCGGCGGCCGGCGGATGTCGACCGAGTAGACGTGGGCGGTGGTCCGATGCGCGCGGAGAACATCGGCCAGCCAGACGGCGCTGGCGCCGGTTCCGGACCCGAGCTCGATGACGGTCGCGGGCTGGACGTCCCATAACAGCATCGGGTAGAGCGCCACGTCGAAGACCGTCTTGAACATCGAGCGGCCGCGCCAGGAGAGACACTGGGCGACCCCTTGCGTCGCGCTGAACTGGACCGGGTGCAGTTCCCACGGAAAGCGCCTCCAGCGCCGCGTTTCTTCGACGCGCCGATCGTAGGCGACGAAGCGCTCATGCGCGACGAACTGGTGGTATCGGCCCAACACACCCGCCGCGGCCGAAGCGCCCGAGTCGCCCGTGTCGGCGCGGCCGCGCGCGCGCGCCGCGCGCAACACGACCGCGTCGAAGAACGTCGGCACTCCGCTCTGCGAGGCCGCCATGCGGGCAAGCGTGCGGCGTTCGAGCTCAGCAATGGCCCCAGCCTCTGACCGATCTGTCACGCGACTGGACTCATGTGGTGATCGTGCTGTGCTCCGGTGAGGCCGGCGTGCTGACGGTGACATCCTGCCGCGCCGACGCGAGGGCGAGGCGCAGGTACTCTGCGAGCGTGAGCACGTGCGGCTCGACCATCATCGTCGCGTGGTCGCCCGGCATGTCGTGGATCTCGAGCTCGGCGCACAGCGCGCTCCAGCCGAGCGACGGATCGTTGCTGGCGGCGACCGTCACCCCCGGCGGCAATCCCGTCGATCGAAACAGCGTGACGCGCCCTTCGTATACCGGTGCCGCGTACTGTCGGGCGCTGGCAATCCGCGTCTGGAAGAGATGCGCCAGATGCTGGATTACCGACGGGTCGGTCTCTGGCGGGAACACCCCGAGCGACTTCAGGCGATCGAGTACGACGCGCGCCCGCTCACCAACCGCGAGCGGTTCGAGATCCTCGGGAGCGATGGTGCACTCCTGACCGAAAATGGCGGCCACCTCGCGCCCGATGACCGCCATCATCATCGCGGCCGACATCTCCTCCACGTGGCGGGTGCCCGCTCCCGGCGCGCCAGCATCGATCAAACCGAGAAAGGCCGTCGTCTCGCCCCGCCGCCGCAGCTGGTGCGCCATCTCGAACGCGACGATGCCGCCGAACGACCACCCGCCCAGGTAGTACGGTCCCGAAGGCTGGTGCCGGACGATCTCATCGAGGTATGTTGCCGCCCGGCGCTCGATGGACGCGCCGGGCATCCCCGGATCCTGAATTCCGATGAACGGCTGAGCGCGGCCGAGATGTCGCGCCAAACGCGAGTACACGAGCACGTCGCCGGCGCCCGGATGCACGCAGAAGAACGGCGGGTGCGAACCTTCCGGCTGGATGACGATTGCGGGCGAGGCCGCCGCGCGCTGCTCGCCGCCGCGGAGTACCGCCGCCATCGCACGCAGGGTTGGCGAGCGGATGACTTCGGCCACGGGAATCGGCACGCCGAAGACCTTCTGCACTCTGACGGCCAGCGTCACGGCGAGCAAGGAATGACCGCCGAGCTCGAAGAAATTGTCGTCGGGGCCGACCGGTCGCGTCTGCAGCACCTCCTCCCAGATCGCCTGCAGGCGCGCGTCCATGTCGTCGGCGCCACCGGGCTGGATCGAAGCCGCGGGCGGAACCGTCGGGCCGCCGATCGGGTTGGGCAGCCGCGCCCGGTCCAGTTTTCCATGCGGGGTCAGCGGCAGCGCATCGAGGACGACCAGCGCCGCGGGCACCATCACCTCCGGAAGGTGATCGCCCAGGAACGCGCGGAGTTCGTCCGCGGCCGGCTCGGCACCCTGGCGACGGACGACGAATGCAATCAGCCGTGCGGCAGCGTCCTCTCCCTGCACGATCGCGACGGCGTCCCGCACGGACGGGTGCCGGCGCAAGGTGGCGGCGACCTCTCCCAGCTCGACGCGGTAGCCGCGAATCTTCACCTGCTCGTCGGTACGTCCGTCGTAGACGACCAGGCCACCCTCGCGCCACCGCACGCGGTCGCCGGTGCGATACAGGCGGTCCCCGGCAAAGCCGAACGGATCGGGGACGAAGCGCCCCGCCGTGAGCGCCGGCTGCGACTCGTATCCCCGCGCAACGCCGGCACCCCCGAGATAGAGCTCGCCCTGCACACCAACTGGTACCGGTTCACCGCCTTCGTCGAGCACGTAGACGCGGCGATTCCAGAGCGGGCGGCCGATCGCGGGCACACGCGGCTCACCGCGCGCCATCGCGGCGCCGGTGGCGGCAACCGTCGCCTCTGTGGGTCCGTAGAGATTCATCACGCGCGCCGCCCCCGCGTCGAAGGTGGCGTCGAGGAGCTCTCGTGTCAACGGCTCGGCCCCCAGCAGTACGGTGATGCGATCGAGACGGACCCCGCGTTCGAGCAGCGCCGCCATGGTCGAGGGGACCGTCAGAATCAAGTCGGCGTCGATCGGACCGTCGGCAAGCGCCAGTGGATGGGGCTTGAGCACCACGGTGCCGCCGGCGCCGAGAGGCGCCGTCAGCTCGAGCAGCGACGCGTCGAAGTTGAAGGCGATCGTGGCAGCCACGCGCGCGGGCTGACCGAAGTCCGCGCTCGCCCAGGCAGCGAACTCGCCCAGGTTGCCGTGGGTAATCATGACGCCCTTCGGTCTGCCGCTCGACCCGGATGTGAACATGACGTAGGCGAGGCTGTCTCCGTGCGCCGTCGTCGGCAGATCATCAAAACGTTCGGCTGCAATGCCGGACGCGGCGTCGAGCAGATTCAGCATCTGCGCGTCGACTCCTGCTGCCCAGCGCGGAGCACTGCCGGAGGTCAGGGTCAGTCGAACGCCGGCGGTGGCCGCCATGTACCTGAGACGTTCGACCGGATACGCGGGGTCGAGTGGCACGAATGCGCCGCCGGCCTTGAGGATCGCCAGCATCGCGACGATGAACGACGGCGAGCGGTCCATCGAGATCCCGACGCGAACCTCGGGGCGTACGCCGTGACGTCGCAGATGACGGGCCAGCTGATTCGCGCGGCGGTTCAAGTCTCCGTAGGTGACCGAGCCGCACTCCCACTCGACGGCCACGGCGTCGGGTCGGCGCGCCGCCTGGGTCTCGATCGACTGCACCAGGCTTCGCGACGGCAGATCGACGGGTCGGCCATTCCATTCCGCGATCACCTGACGCCGATCCGCCGCCGGGGTCCGGCACAGCCGCTCGAGGTTGGTCTCTCCGGCGATGAGCCGCTCGAGTACTACTTGTGCATGCCGCAGCAGGCGGTCGGCGAAGCCGGCGTCGAACACCGCGGTGTCGTAGGTACATCCCAGCGTCGTCGTCGCCGCGGGGGCGACGCTGATACTCAACGGGTAGTGATTCGTGTCGATGCCGCGCGGGTTTTCGATCTGCAGCTGCCGGTTCCAGGCCGGAAAGGGCGCGCCGGGGTAGTTCTCGAAGACGAAG
>JBOGIQ010000123.1:0-15343 GCA_050742535.1 Vicinamibacterales bacterium
GGAAGCGAAGCGGATGCGCAGCTCGCTCGGCTCCGCCGACGGCGCCATCCTCGACGAGTACCTGACGAACATCCGCGACGTCGAGCAGATGCTCGATCGCATGGACGCGCGCGCGGCGAACGTGCCCGAGGGCGCCGTTGCCCCGCTCGGCCTGCCCGACAACATCGACGATCACCTGACCGTGACCTACGACCTGATGCTGCTGGCCTTCCAGGCGGACCTCTCGCGTGTGTTCACGTTCATGGTTGGCCACGAGGGATCCGGCAGGAGCTACGCGCACATCGGCCTGCCCGAGCCGCACCATCCGATCTCGCACCACGGCGACACGCCCGAGGGCATCGCCAAGTACGCGAAGCTGACGACGTATCACGTGGCAAAGCTGTCCGAGTTCATCGGCAAGCTGAAGGAGACGCAGGACGGCGACGCGTCGCTGCTCGACCGGTCGGTGATCTACTTCGGCAGCGGGATGGGCAATGGCAATGCGCACGATCGCAACAACCCTCCCGTGCTGCTGATGGGCGGCGCGAACGGCAAGCTGAAGGGCAACCGGCACCTGAAGATGGAAAACAAGGAGCCGACCGCGAACCTGCTGCTGGCCCTGGGCGATCTCGCCGGCGCGGAAGTCCCGTCGATCGGCAAGAGCACCGGCCGGCTGAGCCTGTAGATCTTTATTCTGAACGACTGGTAGAGGCCGACCCTGAGGGTCGGCCTTTTCTTTTGATGCGCGCGTCGGTGCGATTCGCGATCCTCGCCATCGTGGCGCTCCTCTTTACCCGTTCCACGACGGCATCGGCACCGACAGGCTCTGACCATTAGCCGCGGGATTACCGCCGGCTCACGAGACGAGCGCGTCGTCAAACCAACGCTTCATCGCCGCGCTGGCGTTTTGCGCCCTGTTGACGCCAAGACTCGGAACAACGGCGGCTCTGTTCGCGAGCTCGTCCCACTGCTTTTCGTCGCGCGACACGCGCCGGTACCAGCTGTGGCAGGTGACCGCCAGCCGCTGGGCGGCACGACCCACGTCTTTGTCTGCGATGGCCTTTATCGAGAGCGTCAGCTCCGGCGTCCGGTGATTCACACAAACCTCTTCGTACAAATCACGTCGGCCGGCGAAACGGCACATCACCTTGATTGGAATCGTGAAGAAGTCGTCGGCGGCGCTGTCCGAGTCGTCGTGGGCGGCGGCTCTGACGGCTTCGACCGCGATCAGATCGAGAATCTCTTCGATCCAGTCGGCATCGAAGGGAACGCCGGGTTCTTCTCCCAGGGCGGCGAGGCACGTGCGCGCCTCCAGCCGCTCCTGCAACCCGAGGCGGCCGGTATCGAAACAGCGGAGGGCAAGGTGATGCAGAGGGGTCGCATTCGGCGCCATCCCGCTCCAGTACAGGAGCGCGGTGCCGCGGCGATACGCGGCCGCCGCCGCCTCGACGATCTCCTCTCGCGGCGGGACGCCACGCCGCCGCTCCACCCTCTCGGGCGCATCGCTGAGGACACTCCGCAGGTAGTACATCCGCTCGTAATCGATGCGACTGAGTTTGTACGGATTATCGAGCGGCCGACCCAGCTTGTCGCTGACCCACGAATTCCACTCGCCGTTCACTGAGGCCGGGGCCAGTTCCTCGATGAGTTCCCGGACAAAGCCGTCTGAACGAAGCGCGCCACCCTCGTCGCGCTGCGCCTGCCACGCGAGCGCCTGCGCCATCAAATCCACTTCCTTGCGGCGCACCTCGAACGCCCCGCCAGGGATATCGCCTTGCAGCAATTGCATGTGACTCGAGAGGTCGTTCAACGAGGAGGCCGGCTCCCCCAGCCCGGACCGCTGTGCGATCAGATTCGCTTCAGTCCGGGCAATGTCGATCGCCGGCAGCCATTTCCGCTCGCCCACCGCCCGCTGGTGCAGCCGCGCCCTGGCGTCCTCCAATAATTGCTGCGCCTTGTGCATCTGGTCCCGCAGGTCCCCCGGCATCTTCAGCCGCTGCTGAAGGGCCGCGTCCGCGTCGAGCACCGGCTCCCACCGCCGCACGTACTCGACGAGCAGGCGCGCCTGCTTGAAGTCGGCGATCGCCTCGAGACGCGGCTGGCTGTCCGCAGGCGCGGTGCGGATGTGCGCGCGGTACTCCGCGAAGGATTCCGCGGCACGATCGAGGGAGCCGGCGAGGAGGTGAATCGTTCCCTCGTGACGCAACTTCAGGCCGCGCGCCCTATGGGAGGCCGCCGTGTCCTGCTCTGCGTCGTCGATCGCGTTAACCGCCGCACCCGCGAGGTCCAGGTGCCCCAGGGCCATCTCGCATTGGGCGATCGCACTGAGGACGCGTCCGAGGCGCGCCCGCGCTTCATGACGGTCTGATTCTGACGCCGACTGGTCGGCAATCTGATCTGTCAACTGCTGGCGCAGTCCGGAGAGGCGCTCGATCGCCGTTCGATAGTCGTTGCCATATCGCAGGCACTTCGCCTCGATCATGTCGAGTTGCTGCTCGACACCAACCATCCCGGCGGCAAGCGCGCGCGCCCGGCTGCAGATCTGCTGTGCCGTGGCGAGGTTGAATGAATTCGCCTCTGTATCGGCCCAGACAGCGGAGACCGCACAGCGCTGCTCCGCCGACAGCACCGGGCGCGGCGGCGCGGCGTGGCTGTGCGGGAAGTTTTCGGCGTGGTCAGCCGTCATCAGAATCCGCTGCGCCAGACCGGTCAGACTGCGCGTCGCATTCAACTCGCGCAGGCGGCGGTAGAAGTCCTCGCTCACCAGGATGTCGGCGGCGTCGCCCACGTGGTAGGCATCGCACAGGTAGGCGATTCCATCGCAGCGGAGGCTCGCGACCTCCACTCGAGACGCCGCGTCCTGCCGGGATGCCAGCGCTTCAAGGCGCCGATTGTTCGTGTCTGCGAGCGCGAGGAACACCTCCGCGCGGTTGTCCGCCTGCTTCAGACAGTCGAGGAAGAACGCGATGGCGACCGCGGGCATTTCGTAGCGCTGGTCAGCCTCGGATCCCGCGGCTGGCACCGACGCAAAGGGCAGCCGCGACTGCGGCGGCTGAGGGGAACCCAGTTTGACGAGAAAGGGCGCACGATCCGCCAGCATGTCACGCACGATCTCCTCGGCACCCTCGACGCCTTGCCGGCGCATCACTTCGTCGAGCTCGGCCACGGACCACGGCAGATTCCAGGCCGCCATGACGACGAGCGCCATCTGTTCGTCGCGCGTGACGTTGAACCGGATCGCTTCATGGAGGTCGCGCAGCCGTCCGCCGGGGAACAGACTCGGGTTGACGACTTTTTCGATGTCCGCGATGGCGGCCTCGGTCAATCCGTGATGCCGCCGCGTACAGCGATTGATCCAGTACGAGAGCAGCCATGTCTTGTACGGGATGTAGGTCGACAGCATGTCGATCTCGACGTGGTACTTCTGGAACGCATCGCCGTCGTTGATTAACCGTCGCGCCAGCTCGACAGCCCCCAGGAACTGGTCGTCGGGCACGGGACAGTGAATGCAGTCCTCATCTGGAAGGACCAGTGCCTGCCCAAGCTGGTTCTCCTGATACGGCGCACGCATATCTGTCAGCAGCAGAAACGGCGGCGAGACGACCGGTCCGGACGGCTCCCGGCGCAGCGCCTCGACAAGGTGGCGCACGAACACCGGCACCGACGGGCCATGGCGATCGTCCTTGACGAGCAGGTTTTCGGCGCCATCCAGAATCAGCAGCGGCGGCCGATCGAGCTGGCGCAACGCCGCGACGAGACGCGCCGCACGGTCCGCGGCGTAGGGAATGCCCACCAGCTTGATGTCGATCCCCAGCGTCATCAGGAAGGCATCGAGGCTCTCGACGAGACTCCCGATCGCGTCCAACGGGCGGCACCGGTGCCAGAACACGTAGCTGGACCCCCGCGTCACCTCCGCCAGCCGCGCGGCAACATACGTCTTGCCGTCCCCGCGCTCGCTGTACAGCACCGCCACGCCGCCGACGGCAACGCGGTCTTTGAGCGCCGTCAACGTCCGCTCGTGCGCCTCGAAGAACGGCGCGCGCGCAATCGGCCGATAGTTCGGGCTGTAGTACGAAAGCGGCTTGAACAGCGGGGTCCAGCGGTGGTCGTCCTGCCAGTAGAAGGGCGGCGTATCGTACGGAACGCCGTAGTAGAAGACGACAGGTCCGTGCTGCAGACCACCCGGCACGGGGCTGCCGCCAAATATGCGGAAGTCGTGATCGACGGGAAAGCCGCTGACCTGGTGGCCCGACGCGGTGATGACCTCGACACCGAAACCCTTCAGCGTGTCCAGCACATCGTCATCCAGCTGCGGCTCCTGCCGGGAGACGACGGCGGCGAGGACCACCCGCTGGTAGCGTGTGCAGATCTCCTCGTTCGCGGCGAGCGTGCGGAGAAACTGCCGGCGAGTCTGCCCCTCGCTGACGTAGCTGTCCACGGCAATGAGACAGCGCCGTTTCCCGTCGGCCGTCTCCCGTCTCGTCAGGAAGCTCCAGAGGCTTTCGCGCCAATTGATCCCCGGCAGATTTTTCAAATGACGGCCGAGGATGCTGGAGACGCCCGCGAGCATCCGCATCGGCACGACGTCGTACTCGTCGAACCCGCCGCGCTGGACGATCGGCCTGATCATGGCGTTGACGTAGTTTTCGAACTTCTGCTCGCCGATGTAGTAATCGGTCGAAAACGTCGTCCGCAGCGACTCGAGGACCAGCGGCCAGGCATCAGGTGCCACCATCGCCAGTGACCGGCGGTTCGCGTCGATCCACTCGCGCACATGAACGGCGAGTTCCTTCGCATCCTCGAGCGGTCCGTTCTCGATCGCCGCAATCAAGGCGTTTACCGCTTCGGGGGCAGGCTCCCGCGTGGTGTGGATCTCTTCCTGGTTGCGCGTCAGCTGGCGGGTCGCCTCGAGCCGCGACAGGTACTCGACGATTGTTTCGTCAACGAAGCGCAGGACGGGCCGGGCGCGATCGATTGTCGCCTCGAGGTCAATCGCGACGAACGTCTCCAGCTCGGCGGAGAGCTCAGAGACTGACATGGACGTCGCCGGTCCGATCGGAGCAGCCGTCGCGGTCGATTCGCGCGCCACCAGGCGGAGGTGGCACTTCTCCGTCGGGACGAACGTGGGCTGCATCGGCCGGAAGAAGGCGCCACCGGCGCTGATGTCGTGTACGCGCGCGCGGTCTCCGGTGCCGCTTTCCAGAAAGAGCTCCCAGCCGACCGTCGGTACGAATCGGGGATGCTGCCGGGTGTCACTGGGGATCAGTCGTGGAGCCATTCGCGCATTCCTGTGCCGAAGAAGGACAACCTCGCCCCGGGAATCCCACCAAAGATCGATGTGTAGCGTTCGCGTTCGATGCCGGTTCCCTCATCGTGCTCGCGGAAAACGACCTCGATCTCCACCTTGCGGTCCGGACGCCGTTGGCGGAATCCGCGCAGCAGATGGATCCGCGCGTCGAGGTCTTGTGGCGGCAGCGAGTAGCCGACGAATATCAACCGGTCGCTCTCTCTGATCTCTTCCTCAACGCGTGCCCAGATTGCGTCCAGGTACCACGGCCGCCTGGTATCGCGGAACGTAGGAGGCACCAGCACGGTGCGAATCCGTCCCACTCCGCAGGACACACAGGGGAGCGCTTCCACGGCGCGGTACGGCGGAGTCTCGAGCAGCAACATGCCGCATAAAGTGCACTCGCCCCAGCTCAACGATCCGTGCGGCTTCAGCACGAGCAGCGCATCCGAATTGGCAACGTAGGGACGACAGTCGTGTCCCTTCAACGCAATGCCGTAGTCGATCGTTCCGTTGCATGCGGCGATCTGCGCGTAGGTGTTCTCGAACAGGCAGTCCCAATTCAGCGACACCGCCGCGACACGTGAGTCTTTCGGCCAGCTGCGGATCATTCTCACAAACGGATTCTGGTCCGGCGCCGATGAGGCGCCGTCGGCGATACCGCCACTCGCGTGCACCACATGCTCGACGAAATGGTAGATAAGGCTGACCAGGCTGCGCCTTGCCTGCTGGAGGTTGACGACATCCCATTGGCCCCCCAGCGCGATGTCGTCGTCGATGCAGGCTTCGATCAATGAAAGGACTTCATCCGTCGGCGGGACGCTTCGCCCTGCACCGTTGCCCGAGAGGAACGTGACCAGCGACTGCAGACGCTCAAGGTCGTCCTGGGGGCAGGCAGGCGGCGGGCGTTTCAGCGCGAGGGCAAGAAGATTCGACGACAGGACGGGCTCGTCCGTCAACGCCGCGGATGCGCCGGCGCCGAAGAAGAACGTTGTACGAATGCCGGCCGACGGTCGCTCCATTGGCCACGTGCTGAAGTTTGGAGCGCGTATGTTAGCTCAGGCGAATACTCCGTGATCCTTTCGGCCCATTGTCTCCAGCGTCAAACCTGTGTCAGTCTGTGTCAGCTCAAGTCATCTTTTGTCACATCACATCGATTAGAGGAGCGGAGATTTGGCCAAGTTCGACCTTCGAGCGTATGCCAGGGACGGCGCGCGCGCCCGTGCCGCGGAGTTACAGGCGGAACTGGCGAAGATCTACAGAATCTTCCCGGACCTTCGAAGCAGCACCGGCGGCGGGCGAAAGGCGGCGGGACCGGGCCGGCGAGCTCGCCGGCGAAAAGCGATGACGGCAGCCCAGAAGAAGGCCGTCAGCCTGCGGATGAAAAAATACTGGGCGTCCCGCCGCAAGGCGCAGGCGTAAGGACCTACGCCGGTTCGCCAGATCCTTCACGCTCGTTGGCGGTTTGCGCAAACGAGCACAAACCGTTCACGAGCCGCATCTGATCGACGCTCCGGCACCGCGTCTCGAGCAGCCGCGGGCTGCACACGAGCACGGCGAGTGCACGCGCACGGGAGATCGCCACGTTCAGACGATTCCGGCTGAACAGGAAATCGAGCCCGCGCGGGATGTCATCGCCGCTGCTCGTCGCCATCGAAAAGAAGACGACGGGCGCTTCCCCACCCTGGAATTTGTCAACGGTGCCTGCCTCGACTCCCGCCGGCAGCACGTCGAGCAGACACCGCACCTGCATGTTGTACGGCGCGACAACGAGGATGTCGGCAGGCGTCAGCGGACGGCGAACGCCGGCGCGATCGGTGAACCTCCCGGTTGCGAGCAGCCGCTCGACCTCCCCGGCAATGACGCGCGCTTCCTCGACGGACTGCTGGGAATTACCCGTGTGCTCGACGGCCAGGTAGCGAAGGCCGGTACCGGATAGACCGGCGGAGTCGATGCGCTGCTGCGCGCAGCCGGCCTCGGAGCCGAGGCGATCCTCATACGCGAGCGCCGAGATGAATCGGCAGACGCCCGGATGCATCCGCCACGTCTGGTTCAGAAACAACCCGCGATCGGGCGGGACGGTCGGCGCACCCTGCAGCAGATGCTCGAGCACCGAGACGCCGGCACCGCCGGGATGGGTTCCCTGCGTCACGTGCGGAAGCTGCTGCGGGTCGCCAAGCAGGACGATGTTCCGCGCGCAGGGGCTCATCGCCACGGCGTCGGCAAGGGATGTCTGGCCGGCTTCGTCAACGACGAGATAGTCGAACCGCTGCTCCATCTCGGGCCGGGCGAACAGCCATGACGTGCCGGCCACGATCGGCGCGTCGCTGGCGGCGCACTCGGCGTTGTCGTCCGTGTTGACGAACCCTTTGCCGTCGTAGGCGGTTTCGTCCGCAGTCGAGCGCTTCTTCAATCCGCTGATGGGAACGTCAAGCTCCCGGCCGGCGACGATCACTTCATCCAGGAGGTTGTGAATCGCCTTGTGGCTGGTTGCGGTGACGGCAACGCGGCGTCCCTGTCCGACGAGATAGGCAATCAGCCGGGCACCGTTATATGTCTTCCCGGATCCGGGCGGACCCTGGATGAACAGGTAGCTCTCGTCCAGACTCGCCGTCAGCTCCTGCTGCTCCCCGAGCTCCATCGTCTGCAGCCGGGCCCCGGCGGTGCGGCCGGCCACGCGTGGAGCGACGCGGGCGAGCAGATCGCGGCCCACCCGATGACATGCGACTCCAGCTTCAAGAGCCTCGGCAATGCGGACCAGCGACTCACGCTGCGCCTTGGTCTGAACGGGCCCGCCGGCAACCAACGCGTCCGGCAGCGCCATCGACGTAAACGACGGGCCGCGCCGCAGTTCGAGGCGCCCTCGCGGATCCACGGAGGTCAGGTCGCCGGCCTTCTTTCCCTCCACACGGTCGCAGACCTCGGCGCCTTCCCGCAGCTTGAATTCCTGATCCGGAAACACGAGCGTGTGGATCAACGACTTCTTGTCCGGAAGTGGAACGGTGCCCGGCGCGGGCGCCAGATAGGCGATCGCCTCGGTGTCGTCGCGCAGCTCGTCGAGAGATTTCTTCAGCCGATCGAAGAAAGCCCACCATCCGGGCCTGGCTTCGCGGCGGTGGTAGTCCACCAGCGTGGCGAGCAATGCCGCGGCAGCAGCGCGATCGGGATCCGAAGGCGCGACGGTGTCCGCGAACTTCGTGAGACGCTCGCGCAGATCGCGGTTCTCGTCGCGCTCCTCGGGCGACTTCTCGACCGCCTCCGATTTCACGTACCACGGAATCGCGGAACCACACTGCTGTTCCGCCTCCGCCTTTCTCGCGCGGAGCCAGTCGTGAAGCAATCGCGTCGACTCGCAGTCCTCGGCGTTGTAGTCGCGGATGGCAGCGAGGATCGCGGCGTCGCCGGTCTCGAGAAACCGCAGGAACTCGAGGATCGACTCGCCGCCCCCGGTCACGGCGCCCTGCCCGGCGCCAGTCATGAAGAACTCGCGCACGCGCTTCAGCGAGTAGCTCTCATGCGAGATCTGCATCGACTGCCGCACCACCTGGTACAGATCGACGAAGACCCCGCGCCGCAGCAGGTCGTCCACCTCCGCCTCGCGGCTGCCGAACTTGCCCATGAGCCGGGTGATGGCGGCGGTCTCGTACGACGCATAGTGATAGACGTGCAGATCGGGATGGTCCTTCAGCCGGCCACGGACGAAGTCGATGAAGTCCTCGAACGCACGCTTCTCGCCGTCGCGAGCGGCGGTCTCGAAGGCCTTGTAGCGCCAGCCGTCCCCCTCCTTGTAGCGAATGCCCCACAGATACTCCAGGCCGCCGGACGGATCGAAGAACGGGTAACCCTCGATGTCGAAGAAGATGTCGCCGGCAGACGGCGCCGGGAGCAGTCCGAAACCGCGCTTCGGCTCCGGCGTCAAGAGCTCATACCGATGCGGGTTGCCGCGCGCCGCCACCTGCAGCCGGGCCTGGCGCGCCAGACGGTCGAACGTCTGCGCCTGGATCCCTGTTGCCGGTGCGGCGTTGACGCTCGCAAGCTGCGCAACGGTCGCTACGCCCGCCGCGTTCAGCCGCTCGACCTGATCCCGCCGCATCCCCGCCACCAAGCTGAGATGGTCGTCGCGCCGCCGCTCGCTGTCGCAGTGCGACGCGTAGCCGCACACGCGGCAGTGCCCGACGGGCACGGGATACGTGTCGCGGCGCTCCTCGAGCGCGCGCCCGAATCGCGCGCGAACGGCACGGTAATACGCCAGAAAGTCCGGCGGCGCATACGCGATCGTTTCGCGCGACCCGAGGACGACGTGCATGCGGAGGGGGTGGAGGCTCTGCAGCCGCGTGAGCTGCTCGGTGTACCAACAGAGCTGCAGGATGAAATACGGTTTCGGGTGCCGCGCGAGCTTCGCGTCGCACGCTTCGTAGCTCCACTCGCCAAGCGCCGACGGCCGATCCACGCGGATCAGAAAATCCGCAATGCCGCGCCAGGGAGGATCGACGAACACCGCCTGATAGAGGATCTCGGCGCCGTCGCGCATGGCCCGCTCGGTTCGCGCGGCATCACGCTCCCAGTCGACGTGACCGTCGGACGCGATCTCGACGACCTGCCGACCCCGATCGCGAAGCTGCTGCAGCCAGGCCTGCTCGTGCTCGAAACCCTTCGCGCGGACGATCTCCGCCTGCGGGTCCTTCTCTTCCTGGACACCGAGGCCATCGACGGCGAGCAGATCGAGGCTCGTGAGGTGCTCGCACTCGACGAAATGATTGAGATCGCTTGGCGAGAAGAACAGGTCCGCGGCTACCCGTTGCATGGTCCCTTCAGATGGAAGGTCAGCGCTTACAAGCTGTCGAGCACCTGTTTCGCGGCCTCGCTCTTGTACGACAGCCCGGACAGCAGGTGCTTCACGGCCACAGAGTATTCAGCCTTGGCGGACGCCGCACGGCGGATGTCCGCGAGACGATCGTCCGCCGTGTGCAACGCGATCGCGTCGTGGGTCTTGGCGTGACGCGACAAATGTTTATCTGCCTCATCGACCCAGTCGCGCACCTGCCGCAACGTCGTCGCACGGCGCTCCACGAGGATCGGATGCGTCAAGTGATAGCGCTTAATCGTCTCTTTGGCCATCCGGTATTCGCGCTCCTGGATCTTCGGGACCGCCGGTCCGATACTCCCGTCCTCGCTGAACGCGATCAACCGCACGTGGGCGACTCGCACCGGATCGAGCAGCAAGGGGTACTCGTTCTCGATATCGTCGGTGTCGCACCTCGCGCGTTTGGCCTCTTCCCATAGTGGGAAGTAATCGTGTTTGCCACCAGCCGTTGTTGCCGTCGTCCTGATGCTGTTGCAGAACGTACAGGTGAAGCGGTAATTCCTCCAGTCGAAGGCCAGCCACCAATACCCGTCATGCGGGGGAGCGGCATCTTTCACATTGCCTTTCGGGCGATAGTGGTCGACGGCGTTGTCCGAGCGGGGATCGATCGATTCGCAGTACCAGCATTTTCTGTGCGAGAGCGTCGACAAACTGTCTTTCAGCGCCTTCCACACCTCCTGGTTGTCGTTGATCACCTTCGAGCGGGTAGCCGGGCTGGCGCCAACGACCGCCGCCGCGGCCTTGTCAGCCGCGGCGACCCAGTCCTTATCGAGTTTCAGGTCGCGAATATCGATCCACCTCATGGTTCACCTGGTATCGAAGACGTGCCGGTTACTCGTCGGATTGACGCTGCTTGATCTCGCGTACGACGGCTTCCGCCGTTCGTGCCCGTTCGCGCTTCTGATCGGCCGTCAACGTGACGATCGGCGTCTCGTTCGACGCGGCGCTCTCGACTCGCGCCATCGCCTCGACGAACACCGAATAGAGCGGATCGCGAACGAATTGAGTGGCATCCACGTATTTGACCTGCTCCTCGAGCGCTCCAATCTCGCGGTCGATCTTGTCACGCTCAGCCACGGACAGCCCTTCTTCGAGCCGGCGTGCCGTCAACTGGCGCTTTTGCGCGAGCGCCTCGGCCGTGTCGAGATCGAGGTGCGAGCTGAGGCCGAAGAGATCGCTTGTCAGGAGGCCGGCGGCGCCCATTCCCTTGAGCGAGTGTTCAAGCTGCGTGATCTGAACGACGCCGGCGGCGTCCCGCTCGAAACGATGGACCTGCTCCGCCTCGAGCCCTCCGACGACGAGCGGCGAGTGCGACGTGACGATGAATTGCGCGCCTTTGAACATCTCGGAGAGACGCTTGACGAGGGCCTGCTGCCATGCGGGATGCATATGGGCGTCGATTTCGTCGACGAGCACGATCACGGGCGAGGCGAGCGGGTCGGTGCCCTCGGGCGCCGTCTCGTAGAGCCGCTGCATCAGCGCGCCGGCCCATCCGACCAGGGACAAGGTGCCCTGGCTCAGGCTCTCGAAGGGGATCGGCCCATCCTTGGTTTGAATGGTGATCTCGCCGGTGTTCGCGTTCACGCCGCCGGGGCCGATCGAAACACCGGCCGTCAGCGACGCCAGCAGGACGAAGATGCGATCGTAAAGCGCGGCGTACCGTGCGCGATCCGCCGTGGGAGTACTGGCAGAGGTCTTCAGGTGATCGAGCCGGACGATCCACTGCTTGATATTGTCGAACCTGGGATCAGGCTCTTCGCTCGTCAGCGGCAGGAGATCCGACGGGTTCGGCCGCTGTGGCTTCGACTCGCGCGCTCTCTCGCGGCGCCCGCCAACCGTCCGCAACGCGGGATACGCGACCGCCAGTACGCTTTCACGTTCCAGCGGCACGCCCGATTCCGACTGGACGATGACGCCCCCACTGCTTCTCCTGGCGATGGTCGTGATGAAATCCCGGCCACCCAAACAGATTTTGATCTCGCCGAGCGTCGTTTGGCTTTTGAGCAGCCGCTCGGCAAAGGGCTCTCCCGCTTTGCCACAGAGGCCAACGGCGATGGCCTTCAACACGGACGATTTGCCAACGCCGTTGTCGCCGAGGATGACCGTCCAGTGCTCGTCCAGATCGATCGCGCACTCCGAAAAGGGCCCGATGTTCCGCAGCTCGACGCGTGTGATTCGTGCCGCCTTCGTGGCCTGCTCTTGCGACGAGGCGACGCCGAGCCGTGAGTCGATCGCCCGGACGAAACGGTCGATCGCTCCAGTCCGGTGATCGGCGGTGAACGGCAGCACCTTGAGCCGGAACTGAGACTCCAAATTACGGCACAAGGGCTCCCACGTCGGATCGGCGACCTCGATCAGCGCATGATGGGTCCGCGACGGCTCGGCCGTCCGATCGATCGTGCGAAGGAAATTCTCCACGCCGCCCAGGCTGACGCCGATGAACAACAGCGATCGCGAGTAGTACAGGCGGCGAAGCAGATCGCGGAAGGCGTCGTTTCTCGAAACGGCGTCTTTCACGTTCTGGTGCGACAGCAGGATCTCGTCCGGCGCGCCGATGCTGCCATTGAGCATGAAGACGAAAAACTCGTTCCGGCTCATCGCGTCCAGACATCGCTCTGCCTGCTGGGGCCCGAACACGCTGCCGCGCCTGGAAAACGCGCGAATGGCAACGTCGTCGACGTTGAGCGACACGACACCCGATATCTGAAACCCCGACAGAATCGAATGTGTGCTCACGTCGGGGCTGGTGTGGGTCGCGAGCTCGGCGACGATCCGTCGCGTGATTTCCGACGCCGGCACCTGCGCGCGCAAGGCGTCCACCACGTCGTCGATTGGGCGGTTCTCGCGCAATGTCTCGAACTGGGGCACCTGCGCCGGGTCGAGATCCTCGTGAATGATCTCGTCGATGAGCGACGACCAGGTGGGCAAGCCGGCCTGAGCGCTCATCCCGGCGCCGAGCACCACCACACACTCGCCACTGCGGATCGCGCCGAGCAACGGTTCCGGTGGGATCGGAACGTCTATTGGAGGGATGGTTACCTTCGTTTCAGCGTGGCGAGTTGTCGTTCGTGGCTGCTCGCGCTGAATTTTTTTCGAGAGATAGTTGTAGGTGGCGTGCGAGGGCAGCACGTGCCGCCGGACGATGAGCAGCGCGACGAACACACACGTCATCGCCCCCGCCCATAAGAAAAAGAACAACACATGCGTGCCGTCGACGGCGAAGCTCAAGAGAACGATCAACGCCGCCGCCGCTGCTCCGATCCGGCCAAACGCGAGCGCGCTCCCGGTCCCGCTGCCGCGAAGTACGGTCGGATAGATGTTGACCGCCAGCGCATACAGTGAGCTCTGCAGCCCGAGGATCAACATCCCGGCAATTGAAAACGTCGTGATCAGGCCGGGTCCTTGCGTCGGGTCGATGCGCAATGCCGCGATGATCAGAGCGACGACAGCGGCCGTGCCCGACATCACCAGCGTCGTTGCGCGCGAGCCTGCCTGTTGGATGATGAGTGCGCTGATAAGCGCGCCCGCGATCCCCGCAACCTGATAGAGCGTCAGTGCGGTGGTGACATAAGACAGGCTCACGTCGCCAGCCAGCTTGCTGACGATCATCTGCGGGCCGATGTTGCCGGCAAGCAGGCAGAACAGGAAGGCGCCGCATAACCCGAAGGTGTCGCGCCGGAACCGGGGCCCGAAGATCTCACCCATGAATCGGCCCGGTCCAGCGTCAGCGTTCTCTTGCGACGGCCCTTCCGAGGAGGCGGCGCCGGACGGTACGTCGAGTCCCATCCGCCTCATTAGTGCGGTCAGCTCCGACCGTCGACCTGGTTGGTGAGCCAGAAAGTAGGGCGACTCAGGCAGGACCCTTCCAAGCCAGATGGCGACAACGATTGAGACACCACCGGCGGCCGGGAGGAGCGTCTTCCAGTTCAGCCACCAAGCGCCGGCGATGACGCCGGCGGCAAGCAACGCACCAATCGAGAAGCCTACGACTGTCAGCGTGACGGCAAGCGGGCGGTGACTGCGCGGACCGTACTCTGAGGCCAGAATCACCGCACTGGTGACTGTCGAACCGAAACCAACATTGATGAGAAACCCCACAATGCCAAACGTTGCCGGGCTGTTCACCGCCGCCATCAGCATCGTCAACACGGCCAGCCACAGAACGCTGACAAACAGGCATTTGCGGCGGCCCAGGCGATCTGCCTGTCTCCCTCCGAGCCAGCTGCCAACGAGAGTGCCGACGAGCATCCAGTTGAACGCGTTCTGATACTCGGAAGAGGATCCTGAATCGATCACGAGTGCATTGCGTACGTGAATCAACAGACGCTGGTCGAAGGCAGCGACGATTGCGATGAACGCCGTGCCGAAGCAAATCAGCTTTTGATACCGGCTCCAGCGCCCTTCGTCGAGCAGCGTCTCAATGGCAGTCGCTTGCACGCGCTCGGTCGCCGCGCCGCTCGAATGGGCCATGGCGCTCACGGCACCACCTCAATCACGGTAGTGCCGCTCACGCCGCCATGGACGGCCTGGAAGGTCACCAGAATCTGCTCCTGGGGAGCCGCGATGAATAGCAGTCGTGTACTCACAGACACGGCATAGGCGAAGTGCGGCGGATCCTAACTCAACATTCGCCGGCCGCGGAGGCGAACGCACGGAAAGATCGCGGCTTGTCCGTCTCGTCGTTTGCGCTCGAATCCAGGGCTGTTTTGGAGGCCGGGCGGTGTCATAGCGAACCATAAAGTCGCAAAGAGTCAGTCCAAACGCGGTTCCCCCGCCGGAACCTGGCCGCCGGCTCGATCTACGGCTCAGATCGACGGCAGTCGTGATACCGTTCGCCACCCTAGCCCGTCAATATCTGGTTTTTTCCACGCCCGTAATGGCGCCGGAGTCAGGAATGGTCGTGCGACGAGGTGGTATCGGTGAGGCGCTGGCGATCGTGCTGGTCGTGCTGGTCTGCGGCGCGATGGCGGCATGCAGCCGCGGAGACGAGAACAACGCGGAGAAGCAGCGCACGGCAAGGCATCAGCCGGCGCAGGCCGCCCGGATCGTTCACGCCGTGGCGTCGGATCTGTTTCCGGCGGGCGCTCCCGTCGACGATCGCGCGGCCGGCGTTCAGGCGCTGAAATCGCTGCTCGACTGGATCGGCTCGCGAGAGGACGTCGAAGCCGACGCACTGGTGCTCGTCGGCGACCTGGGCCTGATCGCACCCGCAG
>JBOGIQ010000124.1:0-15278 GCA_050742535.1 Vicinamibacterales bacterium
CGGCTGCAGCGAGCGCCGCCGCGGCGGCTGCCGCCAGAAGCAGGAGGAGTATCAGGAGCGCGAGCAGCCATTTGGCGAAGTCCTCGCCGGTGGAGCTGGGCTCCTGGCCTTCGGCCTCGTCATAGACGTCGTTGCCCTCGATGTAGTCCGTGGCGGTGCCATAGCTGTTGTCGGGGTTCCCGCAGGTGAGCACCAGATTGTAGGTGCCGTCGTTGGGCGCGCCGCGCAATGTCAGCAGGTACTGGTCGAGTTTCCGCATGGCATCCTGGAATGTGAAGCCAGCGGGAAGCTGTGAAGGCGGAGTGAATCCGGGAGCGTCTGCCGGCACCGGGAAATCGGGCCCCAGCGACACCAGTGCAAGCGGCCAGTTCTTGGCGAGCGCTTCATGCAGGAAGTAGGACAGCCGGGTGTACGCCACGACGCTCATGTCCCAGTCGCCCTTGATGCCGTCGTGATTGCCGCCCCTGAACGAGGAAAGGCACGGCAGACCATCCGTGCCGGGGTTCTTGTACAGGAGCGCGTTGGTTTTCTTATCCCATTCCCACTGGCCGAGCCGCGGCTGGCGCAGCACCGTGCCGATCTGGGCGATCAGGCATTCCGGGGTAAAGGTACCCATGACCGTCGTGTCGTTGATCCGATGAAAGACGGTCTTGCAGCTCGGCCCGAAGAGCGACTCATAAACCCGGTTCAGCGTGTCGTCGCTGGCGCTGCCGGCGTCTCCGCCAAGAACCTGCCGAACCAGCGGAGTCCACTCGCCAACGGCCTCCTCGACGGTGACGCAGCTGGAGCCCTCCCCGCTCGAGAAGGACCGATCCGATATGTAGGCTGCCTTCGCAAACAACGTGTCGGTCGGCCACGCTCCAAAGCGAACGCCATCCCCGAGCAGTGATGTGATGAACCTGCGTTCGTCGCGGCAGGTCATCGCCTCGACGACGGCGATCTCCCGCCCGTGCATCGTCGCCAGCGCCTCCGCGCCGGTCGCTGGGCGGACCGGAAATGCCAGGTCGTTGATGTGCGCCTCGGCAGGGCTCACAAGGAGGGCGGCGAAGAGGACGAAGGCGCCGGCGCTCCACGCGGGCGAAACCTGGGCCCGCGGCCTCACGGCTCTCTCCGCGAGGGGCCAAGCGCATTCTCCTGAGCCACAAACGTCCGGATGGACGGCGGCACGCAGGTAAAGTCGCCCTCGAAGGCTTCGCGCCAGACCAGCCCGATCGCGCAGGTCTTGGGTCCGAAGGGCCCTGGCGTCCACGACAGCGGCGCAACAGCGTTCTCCGCCTGTGCCCGCGCCTTGCTGTCGGGCGTTACGCACACGTGATCGTCTGGATGGCTCTGACGTTCGACAAAGCCGGCAAGACAACCCGCCGCCGCGGCGGGAGCGGGCGCGGGCGCAGCACCAAGCGTCCGACCCAGAAGTAGTGCGAATGGCGCGGCACACGCGATCGAAAAACCGACCAACGTGATCAGGTGAGCCTGGACTCCGCGGCGAAAACGTCTCTTCCAGCTCCGCATGGCCCTCTACACGGGCCGTTACATTACGCCAAACCTTGCCAGTGTCGCCATGCCTAGCTGTTTGGCGGCTAATTAGGACGTGACGAGGGCACCTTCTCGATTCTTAGCCCAGGGTAGTACGCCTTCAGAATGTCAGTTGTCGTTTCGCCGCGCCGCGCGCGGCGGCCGGCGCCGATGACGCACATGCCGACACCGTGACCGTATCCCCGGCCGGTGAATTGGAGGAGGTCATCCCTCTTCTTCACCGAGAACGCCGTGCTGCGCAGCACCGTCGTCCCGATCGCCGCGCGGAACTGATACGAGCCGATCCGCTCCGGCTGCATCCCCGACAGTTTGAGCACGGCAACGCGATCGGACTTCGTGCGTCCCTTGACTTCCACGTTCTTCAGCGTGCCCGAAAACCCACTTCGCTCCAGGTGCGCCTGCAGCTCGGCGAGCGACATCTCGAGCGTCCACGCCATGTCCTCGTCGTGAACGTCGTCCTTTCGGGCGCGCAGGTACGGATGCGAGGTGCCCGGCCACACCGCCTCAGCGACCTCCGATCGACCTCCGCAGGACGCGGAGTAGAAGATCTCCGCCGGTGCTCCTCTGTACGTGAGGATCTGGCCTGCCGTTGCGAACGCGGCGCTCCGTGCGCTGTCGCGCGCGGCGGCACGCGGCACCTGGCAGTGGACCGCGTCGCAGAGGTCGAATCCTTCCCGCGCGTGACGGCCGGTATTGAAGACGGTGTAGGTACGAATGGCGATGGCGAGCGCCTGTTGCGTGGCCTCAGGGGCGTTCGGTTCCCCCTCGCCCGACAGCACGCGGGCGACGTAGACCTCGAGCGGAACCTGTTCGACGCGGCCGCCCCCCGCGGCGCCGAGGGAGACGGTGCGCGTACTGAGCGCGGCCAGATCCGCGTCGCTGGCCGGACTCTGAATCCGGCTGAAGCCGGACTCCACAGTCTGCGCCGAACGGCCGGTCATGGAGCCAGTCATCAACACGGTAGCGGCAGTAGCACCCGCCGCCAGCGATCCTCGCAGCGTCCCTATAACCAGCGTTTGCAGCCTGGACGGCAATGGCATTTGATCACCTGCTCACCGTCGGTGTGATAGTCGTAGGTCAGTTCCTCGCCCGGCTTGATGTTGCGCCCGGCGCGAATCCAGATGGTCTTCCCGACGATCTCGCTGTAGCAGTTCGGCTTGCATCCGTGATTGATGAACCGGCCGATGTTGCCGCCGACCATCGCATCGCGGACCCACCGTCGATTGACGGTGAAGCACCAGATCTCGCCGCGTTTGAGATAGCGCCCCTCGCGCTTGAGGCTCTCCTTGTGATCGATGAGCTCGCCTTCGTAGGTGACGATGCGCTTGTTTTTGTTGATTGGTTCGAGTGCGAAAACGCCCCAGCCATGGAGCGTGGACCGTCGTCTGATGATGCGGGGTAAACCCGGAGCCTTGAGCATGAGCAGACAGAATAGCGCAGGGCCCGTAAAACGTCTGACCGGTGCAGCTACAATAAGGCGCTAATGGCACAGACGGCGGTCGGCTCGAAAGAGGTGATTCAAGCGTGGGGCAAGATCCTCAGCGGCTATCGCCCGAACCTCTCGATCGAGATCACCAAGGAATGCCCGCTTCGATGTCCCGGCTGCTACGCCTATGGCGATGAGCATCTGGGAGGCGGCGTCACGCTGCGTGGCCTGGCCGACTACAAAGGCGACGAGCTCGTCACGCGCTTCATGGCACTCATCGACCGCCACCGGCCGTTGCACGTCTCGATTGTCGGCGGCGAGCCGCTCGTCAGGTACCGCGAGCTCGGGAAGATCCTCCCGCAGCTGGCCGAGCGCCGGATTCACACACAGGTCGTGACCAGCGCGGTGCGCCCCATTCCACCGGAATGGGCAGAACTGCGGCGGCTGCAGATCGTCGTCTCGATCGACGGACTGCCCGCCGAACACGATGTGCGGCGCACGCCGGCGACCTACGAGCGGATCCTCAAGCACATCGCCGGCCACCAGATCACCGTGCACTGCACCGTGACGCGGCAGCAGGTGCGGCGTGACGGCTATCTCGAGGAGTTCCTCGCCTATTGGCAGCAGAACCCGAATACGCGCCTGGTGTGGGTCAGTCTCTATACGCCGCAGATCGGCGAGCTGTCGATGGAGCGCCTGAGCAAGTCGGATCGCGAGCGCGTCGTTGCCGACCTGCGCCGCCTCCGGCACAGGTTTTCGAAGCTGCAATTGCCCGAAGGGCTCCTCAACGTCTACGCGAAGCCGCCCGAGTCGCCGGATGAATGCATCTTCGCGCAGACGACCGATTGCCTGTCGTCGGACCTGGAGAAGCGCGTCACGCCGTGTCAGCTCGGAGGAAATCCCGACTGCAGCAACTGCGGCTGCATCGCATCGGCCGGCCTCGAAGCGATCGGGCGCCATCGCCTCAAGGGGTGGATTCCTGTCGGCAAGATCTTCTATGCCTCGGTCCGCGTCGGAAACGCGATCGGGCGGCTGCGGGGCGCGGCCATTCAGACCACTGAAGCGCCCGTTCAGTCGGCCCCATAGCCCACTGGCCCACGGCGGCGTGATTGACGGCACGCCTCGCGTCCGGAGCCGATA
This sequence comes from Vicinamibacterales bacterium, assembly GCA_050742535.1. Classification (GTDB taxonomy): domain Bacteria; phylum Acidobacteriota; class Vicinamibacteria; order Vicinamibacterales; family UBA2999; genus Gp6-AA40. Next base: position 4,100 of record JBOGIQ010000124.1, read on the forward strand.
AAATCGATTCGCTCCATGTCATCGGTGACCCCGCCGCTGCGCCTGGTCTTTCTCGGGTGCGGCTTTATCACGCGCGTACACAGCCGCCATCTGCGGGCGCTCCGCGCTGATGTCACTCCGTATTACGCGAGCCGTGAGCGCGCCAGGGCCGACGACTACTGCCGGCGGTACGCCGGCGGGGGCACATACGGTGACTACGAGGCGGCGATCGACGACCCGTCGATCGACGCGGTGGTGATAGCGGTCCCGCCGCGGTTTCACCTTCAGCTGGCGCTGCGGGCGTTGGCTGCGGGCAAGCACGTGCTGGTGGAGAAACCGGCATTTCTCACGATGGACGACTACGAACGAGTCAGGGCGGCGCGGGATCGCGCCGGACGGGTGGTGCTGGTTGGAGAGAACGACCACTACAAGCCGCTGGCGGTGCGTCTGCGCGCGCTCGTCGCGGGCGGCGTGATCGGCGAGATGGTGTTCGCCCATTTCATGACGCTTGCGCACCGGCTGAAGTCAGCGGACGACTGGCGCAACGACGAAACGATGGCGGGCGGCGATGCCTTCTTCGAAGAAGGGATCCATTGGCTGCACCTCGCCGGCAGCCTCGGTCCGCGGATCGTCGAGATTCAGGGCTACCGCCCGTCCGTGTCGCGAACGGGACCGGACAGGCGCGCGAAAAGCATGATGGTGGCGTTCCGCTACGACAACGGCGCGGTCGGATCGCTGTATTACTCACGGGAGATTCCCTCGCTGCTCCGCGGACTCCGCGTCTCGAAACTGCTCGGGCGCGACGGCATCATCAGCTTCGAGTCGAACGGCCTGTTCATCCTCGTGCGCGGCCGTGGCCTGCCACGCCTCGTCATTCCCGGCTTCCGTGACATTCGCGGCTATCGGGCGATGTACCGCGATTTCGTCCGCTCGATGCGCCGTCATCAGGCTCCGGAAATGAGCCTCGAACGGGCGATGGAGGATCACCGCCTGATGGAACAGGCGTACGCAACGGCGACGAGTCCGGCAGCGGACCGAGCGGTGCCGGCACGATGATGCGCCACGAGCGTTACGACGTCGTCGTCATCGGCAGCGGCGCCGGCGGAGGCACGCTGGCGTACGCGCTGTCGAACACCCCGGCGCGAGTCCTGATCGTCGAGCGCGGCGACTTCATCCCGCAGGAAGACGAAAACTGGGACCCGGAAGCCGTCTGGAAGCAGCTGCGGTACCAGACACGAGAGGTCTGGCTCGACGCCAGCGGGCGTGAATTCCCGCCATACAGCCATTACAACGTCGGCGGGAACAGCAAGTTCTGGGGCAGCGTGCTCTACCGGCTGCGCCGCGAGGACTTCCAGGATCTCCAGCACCTCGACGGGCTCTCGCCGGCATGGCCGATCGACTACGACACGCTGGAGCCGTACTACGATCGCGCCGAGCGGCTCTACCAGGTGCACGGGGAGGCGGGTGTCGATCCCACCGACCCGCGGCGGGGACCGTACCCCTACCCGCCGGTGCCACATTCGGCGGGCATGGGTGCCATCGTCGAGCAGCTCCGTGCTCACGGCCTGCACCCCTCGCCGCTGCCGCTCGGGCTGCTCGACGGATGCGTGCTGTGCAACACGTGCAACTCGTTCGCGTGCAAGGTCCACGCGAAGAGCGAAGCGGACGTGTGCTGCGTCCGGCCGGCCATGCAGAAGCCCACGGTCACACTGTGGACCAACGCGACCGCGACGCGGCTGATGACGAATCAATCGGGTGATCGCGTCGAGGCCGCGGAAATCGCCCGCAACGGCGAGACGATTCGTGTCGACGCCCCTGTATTCGTCGTCGCATGCGGGGCGGTCAACTCGGCCGTGCTCTTCCTGCAGTCGGCGAATGCCGCCCACCCGAACGGATTGGCCAACTCATCCGGCCTGGTTGGCCGCCGCTACATGGCGCATCTCGCGACGATGATGCAGGGCTTTCACCCGTTCCGGGTCAACGACACCGTCTTCCAGAAGACGGTCGCAATCAACGACTACTACCTGCGCGGTCCGGATGGCGACTACCCGCTCGGCCAGATCCAGTCGCAGGGCCGCACGCACGCCGTCATGGCGCAGACCGTCGTTCCCTGGATTCCGCTGTGGGCGTACGACTCGTGGGTGTCGCGCGGCGTGGACTGGCTGGTGATGTCGGAGGATCTGCCCGACCCGGACAACCGGGTCGCGGTCGAGACGGACGGCCGCATCCGCCTGCACTATCGGCCGAACAACCTGCGCGCGCACAACCAGCTGGTCAAGGAGATGGGACGCCTCCTTCGCAGTCTTGGTTTCTGGGCCACCGTCAAGCACTCGCACGGCGCGCGGAACACGACTCATCAGTGCGGCACCATGGTGTTCGGCACCGATCCGCGCACGTCGGTGCTGGACCCGTACTGCCGTACGCACGACGTGGGCAATCTGTTCGTGGTCGACGCGTCATTCTTCCCATCCTCCGCCGCGGTCAACCCGGCGCTGACGATCGCCGCTCAGGCGCTGCGTGTCGCCGATCACATCGCGGAACGCGATCTTCAAGTATCCCTGGGCGAGCAGGTCGAAGCGATGAACCGATGAAAGTCCGATCATTCAGCCACACCGGCATCACCGTGTCCGACTTCGGAAAGGCGGTGAGGTTCTATTGGGAGATCTTCGGGTGCCCGCTCGTCGGCGTGGCGGATACGCCGCCGGAACGCGTGCGCAGCTTTTTCGGCGTCGCCGGCGAGGCGGGCGTGCCACGCTGCAAGATCGGCTGGATTCGCGTGCCGGGTGGAGCGGTGCTGGAGATCTTCGAGTTCCAGCCGCAGCTGCCGCCGCGCGCGGTTCCGTGGAATGGAGTCGGCCTGACGCACATCTCGTTCAACGTGCGAAACCTGCCCAAGTGGCACGACTATCTGACGCGGAAAGGCGTCGAGTGCGTATCGCGCCCGGAACGATCACCGCGCGGACATTCGTTCTTTTTTGCGAGAGACTTCGACGGCAACCTGATCGAGCTGATGGACCTGGGCTACATGTACCACGTGCTCAACTGGCTGGGCCCGCTCGGCGGCTGGATCTTCAGACGCGGAATGTACCGGCAGTATTACAACACCCCCTCGTAGTGTCCGCCTTTAGGCGGACCCCAATCAGCTCGCCGCCTCGGCCAGGGCGCGTTCCTTCTCGCCGACCTTATGCTCCTTCTGTCCCAGTTCGGTCTTCGCCCAGTCGGACTCGAAGAGTTCCGCAATCCGCTTCACCACCTTGGCATCCTTGGTCAGGATCCCCACCTCGCGTCTTCCGTCCAGTTCCAGCGCGCGGAAACTCTGGCTGCCGACGAACGCCTCGTTCCCGTCGCGGACGGCGGCGCGAACGTGCAGGCGCATGGGCGGTTTCTGCACGCGCAGGGTTCCGGCGGCCCTCTTCGCAACTTTGCCAATCACGCGGATGTCCACGCCCATCTTGGCGCGCTGGCTCAGCAGCCGGATCATCTGCGGGTCCGACAGCTTCGGATCCCAAATCACGAGCGTCTTCTTCGCGCGCTTGATGAACGTCGCCAGCTGCTCGCGCGCATTCTCGGGACTGACGACGAAGCCATCGATCTCGGGCTCGAATTCCTGACGCAGCACATCGGATTCGAAGAGCCGCTGCGCCTCGCCGACAACGCGGCGATCGCGGACGACCACGCCAAGGCTGCGGCTCTTGACGTCGAGGCCTGTGTAGTTGAAGCCATACACATGCAGTTCGGCGCGATCAACGATCAGCAGCTTGCCGTGATATCGGGTCAGGTCATCCGCCGTGCGCGTCACGGTGACGCCGGCGTCCAGCATCCGCAGCTCGAGCTGCCGCAGCCGCTTGTCGCCACCGGAGTTCGTATGCGCGATCAGGGCGCGAACGGCGACGCCTCGTTTTACGGCACCTTCGAGCGCCTTTTCGACTGGTTTCAAGTCAAACCTGAAGATCACGATGTCGATGGTCTCGCGCGCATGCTCGAGAGCGGCAAGGATGGGCTTGGTCCCATCTGCTGGTTGTACGATGAGTTCCACTGAGTTTTGCCTCCCCTTGCCAAGCTCAGCCGGAAACCAATGCCCCGCTGCCTGAACAGGTAACAGCAAAGTACTGGCCGTTCTCATCGTCCGACAGACCCCTCCCGGAATCGCAGGATCTCGGCGGCGGCTGCAAACCGCGAGTCGACCAGCGGCCGCGGGGCCAGGCCCAAACCGACGAGGGCGATCACGAGTGCGACGAAGGTCCATGCTTCCCTGCGCGTCAACCCGAAACGAAGCCCTGGCGCCGCTGGTGCGCTCGCACGGCCACAAAACAGCGAAAAATACATCCGCAGCACCGCAAGACCGGTGAGCGCCGACGCCACGACGATCGCGAAACCCATCACGGGAAACTCGTCGACGGCGCCGTCGACGAGCAGTTCCTGACCGACGAACCCGAGCGTGCCTGGAAACCCGGTGCACGCCAATCCCATGCCCAGGAAGGTGATAGCCAGGAGCGGCATACGTTCGTAGCCACCATGGAAGGTCCGAAGATCGAGCCGTCCGCGTCGCGCTTCGAGGACGAGTACGCAGCGCGCCAATCCGGCGAAGGCGAGTCCGGCCGACAGCCAGACCAGCAGTCCGCCTGCCAGGGCGCTCTCGCTCCTGCCATCGAGGCCCGCCATCACCAGCGCGGACTGGCTCATGAACAGATACCCGCAGGCACGGCGCGCACTCGTCTGGACGAGCGCGAGCGCGGCGCCGTAGACCGCCGTGCCCAGCGCCAGGATGGCGATCAGTCGCAGTGCCTCCGGCGAGGCGCGCGGCACGATCAGTACAACGGTCATGTACGCGCCGAGCTGGGGCGCACTGAAGAGAATCGCCGGACCCAGCCGGCCATGATCGAACACCTCGGGCACCCACGCGTGAAACGGCACGATGCCTTTTCGGATGAGCGCGGCGATCACGATGCACCACATGCCCGCCGTCCCGGTCCGCGGCGCGGCCGGGGCCATCAGCACGACGCCAATCGCGAACAACAGCGTCGAACCGCCCAGATAGATTCCAGCGATACGCCGTTGATAGCCATGGGCCGAATCCTGCAGCGCGGCCATGAAGGTCCACACCGATGCCACCGACAGCACCAGCAGTACGACCGCGCTTTCGGTGAGAAACGACGCCAGCGTGATGAGCGTCGCGAGCGCCGTGCGGAGCACTCCGCCGCGGTCGAGCGATGCGCGCGGCGTAACGGCGACAGTCAGCAGCCACAGGCCCGCAGCAAACGGCAGGAACGCCGCCGACAGTGTGTCGACGCGAATGATTGCCTCGCCGCCGCCCCAGCTCAGGGAGGACACGGTCCAGGCAATCCGACGGAAGTCGGGTGTACCCGCGATGACGAACGTCGCGAGCAGCATGGATGCAGCCGCGATCACGGCCAGCCGCCGCAGTCGCTCGACATCCACGGCGAACAGTGCCGCGATGATCACGACAGCTGGCGCCAGGGCGGTGCCGGCGAGCCACAACCAGGCGTCACTCATCACGATCGTCCACGGCGACGGTCATCGGGCGACGGTTTGGCAGCACAACCTCGCACAACCAGGCGTCGAGGCGGGTCAGCCGGCGCGCCATGCCTGTAAACGGCTCGACGACGAGGCGGTCGAGCACGCTGTCCACGAACCCGCGTTCGAGCGCGAACAGGAAGAGCCGCCGCCGCACGCGCGCGGAGGTCACCGTCTCGAACATGCCGCCGCGCGACGACGGCCGGTCGCCAATGGCGTCCTCGATGCCGTGTAAATCGTGCAGGACGTTTGGCGCGCTGAGGAACTGCAGCAGCCGGAAGCACGCATGGCCCGCCAGGTGAATGAACGCGATCTCGTACCAACCGAGCGCGATCTCGACGACGATGATGCCGACCTGCGTCAGGGACGCGTACGCGAGCGACGACTTCACATCGCTCTGCACCCGTGTCGTCAACCCGGCGAAGAGCGCGGTCGCGGCGCCGAGCGCTCCGGCCAGAACGCGGGCGGCGGGCGATTGTTCGAGCAACGGCGCGGATCGCAGCAGCAGAAAGCATCCGGCGTGTATGGACAGTGACCCGTAATAGACCGCGCTCGACGGCGTCGGACCTTCCATCGCACGCGGCAGCCAGCCGGAGAACGGCAGCAGCGCGCTCTTGCCGGCGACGGCGACGATGAGGAGGACGGAGATCATCGTCGCATCCGTGCCGGAGAGGACGCTGCCCGCAGACCCGGCGGCGCGCCCGAAGAGCAGCGACAGGCTGTCGGTGCCAGCAACGTTGCGCAGAAGAACCGCCGCCGACAGCATGGCGGCGTCGCTGATGCGGTACACCGACAGCACGCGGAACGCGTTGGCGACCGCCGCAGGCCGCTCGTGAAAGAACGCCACCAGCAGTGCCGAGCTGAGACCCACGAATTCCCACCCGACGAAAAGCACCTGGATGTTGCCGGCCAGCGCCACGAGCAGGATGCCCGTCACGAACATCGCCAGCAGGACGAAGTAGCGGTTGTAGCCGGGCTCCCGGTGCAGGTACCGATTCGAAAAGGCCGAGACGACGCCGGCGATCGCGGCCGACAGCGCAGCGAAGGCGAGCGACAGGCGGTCGACGAGAAACTCGATTGCGACACCGCGCTCGTGGGACGTCGACCAGGCGCCGTAGGACAACAGCTGCGTGTCAGTCGCGGTTGCGCCGTACACGACGAACGCCAGTGAGAGCGCCGCGAAGGAGATGAGCATCGCGCCACCGGCGAGCGAGGCTGTCCACCGCTCCGGCAGCGGCCTGTTCAGAAGCGACGCCGTCCCGAGCACGAGCAGCAGCATCGCGGGCGCACCGGCGCCGACCAGCACCAGCACGGTGAGCGGAACACCGGGCATCACGCGTGAGGACTCGAAGACTGCGCGTGCGCGGCGGGGCGCCCTGACGGAATCGCGCGGAGTACGACCGGCGGGAGAAAGCCACGCTTGCCCTGGTACCACGTCGCGGAGTTGCCCGTGACGACGCCGGGCGGATGTTGCGGCACGTAGCGGACGAAGCCTTCCGCCCGCAGTTCCCAGATCTCCCCGGAGCCGCTGTCCAGATGTGCCAGCCAGATCCAGCGATTGCGCGCGAGCCGCTCGATAGTGGTGTGCTGCTGAACGGCCTGACGGAGGCGCTCTCTCGGACCTTCCACGACAATCGCCAGCCGCGTCGGCTCGTGGATCTCGACCATCTGCCACGGAAGGCCGGTGCGCAGATCGCTCTGCGCGCCGTCCATGACGCCAAGCAGCGACGTCACGTTGTGCGGCAGCTTCGTGCCGCAGCCGTACCCGGTCGGATCGACGTAGCTGAAGTAATACTCGAGGCTGATCCCGGCGACGACGGGAACCACCGCGCCAAGGATGCGCGCGAGCGTCGTCCCGTCGTCATCGCGTGTCGGATCGTAGGAGACGAGAAAGGCGCGCCGATCGAGGAACAACCCGCGGGTCCGCGCACGCCGTCCGACGATGCAGAATGCGTTGGTGGCATGGCCGTACTCAGGGCGGGGCTGCGCCAGATCAGCGGCCCGGCCTTCGACATGCCCGAGGGCGGCTCGCGGCGGGTACCATAACGGCGCCGCATCGAATCGCCGGCACCGCTCGTGCGCCTCGCGGCGTCGGGCCTGTTCGACGGCTGCCTGCGCCCGATTGAACAGCTCGTGCCAGGCGGCCGGGATCAGATCCTCGTCGAAGAAGGTCACCGCGTTGTCACAGGTATTGCGCTGGGCGCCGACAAACCACGTCGACGCGTCGAGTGCGAGCCCCTCGGCGGCAAGCAGCGTGCGGACGCGAGGGTCGTTGGCCATCTGGGCAAAGGCGCGGGCGTTGGGTCCGCCGCGGCCGCCTCCGCATGCGCCGCAGTCATGCGCCGACTCGTGCGGGTTATTGAGGCTGATCGATCCGTGTCCCACTACCAGCACCAGCGGCGCAAGGCGACCGGTCACGCCGATGTCTTCGAGAACCCGGCGAACGATGTCCGCCATCTCCCGCACCGTAAACCCCGAATACCGGCCGATCGGCGGGTCAGCCTCCTCGCGATCGAGCTGCAGACGTGTTCGCGCCGGCGTTGTCGACGTTTCCTGAACACGGCTCCATCGCGACGACAGCCACGGAAACACGACACGCAGCACCAGTGGAATCAGCGACAGCCACCCGAACGCGGTCATGAGCACGGCGCCGCGGACGGCCAGGCGGCTGCCCAGATGCACGTTGTAGCCGAGAAATCCGGCAGCACGCCGCTGCAGGTGACGCGAGCGGCCAGTGAGGCGGTCGACGTCCGGATCGATTTCGCCCACGTAGTGGTCCGGTCGGATCGCCACCGGACACAGCGGCCGCGGATGAGCGTCGGTGACGCCCTGGTGGTACATCGCCACGTTGAAGAAGCCGGCGGTGCTGAGCGTCTCGCAGTCCGGCTCGACTTCCTCGAGGTGACGGCGGAACGATTCCTCGCGCTCGTCGAGGCAGAACACGGCCTGAAACGCCGGCGCCTGTAAACGCTCGCCGGCCGCGTGTCCGCTGAGCGCGTCGTAGACGCGGTATCGAACCGTCCGCTCGAACGCCTGATGGAGGATGCGCCGCCGCCGGACGGCGTCGACGACACGGAGCTCGGCTTCCAGTTCGACAACGGCATCGCCCGTCCACTGCTCCACAATCGATCCGTCGACCCCGCAGAGCTGCGCCACCTGAAACAGCGGCCAGGCGCGTTCGGTCGCCGTCGGCATCGCAACGTCGGCAAGAGGATCCCGCAGGCGCGCGCGCAGAGTGGACAACGGACCGCAGGCGAGCCGGCGCGCTGCCTCGTCGAGCGCCGCCCGCTCGAACAGGAGTCGCACGGCAAGGTACCCGCGAAGCGTCACCGTGAGATCGCGCGCCGGTACGCGGTCGGGACGCTCCTCGATCTGCCGCACGATCCCGGCCCACCCGCGCAGCGCCAGGAGTTCGTCGCGCAGGTAGTCCGCCCACTCGCCGGCGGCGACGCCGAGCTTGGCGAGCGAATTCGCAATCGAGTCCAGGGCGCTGCGGCGCGCGGCGCGGTCGTCGGCGACGATGGCCGGCAGCGCGCGCGCCCATCGGCCACACTGCGCGGCGAGTGGTGTGCGGTAGACCTCGAGAAAGCTGCCGTGAATCCCCAGGTGCCGTTCCGGCATCTGCCACTGTGCCAGGCCCTGATCCAGATAACCGGCGAGAAACCGGATCAGCGGCGGGTGAAACCACGCGTCGGTATCGACACCGTACGCGGCCACGAGCCAGTCGCGGTGCCGAACCGGTGCGGGACGGGGATCACGCTGCGGCTCGTGCGCCCGCCGGGCAGCCTCGACGCAGGCCGTCCACAACCGGTGCACAGACCGCGCCTCCTCGGCCCGATCGTCGGGCTCCCCGAGCAGAGCGGCCCGCGCGTCCGCCGGCAGATCCGACCGGAACCGCGACAGCACGTCGGTCTCTTCGAGGGCCCATGAGAGCTCCCGACCGGCCGCCGCCGGAATGCCATGCAGCACCAGCGCGCGCCAGAAATCGAACCGGGAGGCGATCCCGGCCACCTGCGCGGCGGCTCCCGCGCCAAGCTGCTCGTACAGCAGCGCGTCCACGTCGCGGGCGAGAATGCGCCCCGCGGCCAGCTTGTCCCGATAGCGCGACTCAGCGAGGAACGGTTCGCGCCCGAGCGTCACGGCGGCGTGCTCGACCGCCTCCTCGAACGGCAGGTGTTCGAAGGCGTGGAGCGTGTTGTGATGGATGAAGATGCTGATCGGTCCCTGCGCCGGCAGCAGGTGCGCCAGCTCGTCGATCACGCGCATCAGCGGATGATCGGCAGCGCTGATCTCGCGCGCGTTCAGCTCGGGACGCATTTCCTGGTTGCTATTATATAGTGATATTGTAATATTTCAGATGCCGATGCCAACGCCGCGCGGACGCAGAGCGGGCGAGCCAGCCGCCGCCGCGGAGCTCCCCGCGTTCAAGGCGCAGTTCTTCCGTGCGCTGGCGCATCCAACGCGCATCAGGCTGCTCGAAGCGCTCGTGCGCGGCGGCCGTACCGTTCAGGAGCTGCAGGACGCGCTGACGCTCGATCAGCCCACTGTCTCCCAACAGCTTGCGGTCCTGAGACACCAGGGCATCGTGGCCGCGCAGAAAGAAGGGCTGTCGGTGCGGTACACGGTGCGCGACCCGCTCGTCGGTGAGCTGCTCGAAGTGGCCCGTCGCATCTTCAACAACCACCTCGTCAACACCAGCGGATTGCTGCGCGAGCTGCAGCGGGAAGTCCGCCGCGGCTAGGAGCCCGGCCACAACCAGGCCGCGCCGCGCACGCCGCTGGAATCCCCATGCCGGGCGCGGACGAGTCGCGTGCGGACGGCTTCTCCCTTGCCGGCCGCGAACACCCACTGTCCCCAGAGCGGCGGGATCCGCGTATACAGCGTGTCGATATTCGAGAGCCCGCCGCCCAGCACGACGACGTCCGGATCGAGCACGTTGATGATCGCGGCCAGGCCGCGCGCCGCGCGGGACACGTAGCGGTCCAACGTCGCCTGTGCGGCCACGTCGCCGCCGGACGCGTGCGCGAGAAGATCCGGCACGTCGCAGCGCCGGCCGGTATGCCGCTCGTGGTCTGACGAGAGTCCGGGCCCTGAGAGATACGTCTCGATGCACCCGCGCTTCCCGCAGTAGCACCCGGGGGCCGGCTCGTCGTCGGCATCCGCCCATGGCAGGGCAATGTGCCCCCATTCGCCCGCGATGGCATTCGCGCCCGTGAGCACCGACCCGCGCACGACGACGCCGGCGCCGGTTCCCGTGCCAAGGATGACGCCGAAGACGACCTCCGCTCCCGCCGCGGCGCCATCGGCGGCTTCCGACATCGCGAAGCAGTTCGCATCGTTGGCGATGCGAACTTCACGATCGAGCCGCGCGGAGAGATCGCCGCCGAGCGGCCTGCCGATCAACCAGGTCGAATTCGCGTTCTTGACCAGGCCCGTTAACGGCGAGAGCGTCCCCGGTATGCCCACTCCGACGAAACCCCGGACACCGGCCCGAGCCTCGAGTGCGTCCGTCACCGAGGCAATCGCGTCCAGCGTCGCCTGGTAATCGTCGCGGGGCGTGGGAACACGCAGGCGCGCCACCTCCCTGCTGCCGTCGAGCGCGATGCCTTCGATTTTCGTTCCGCCGAGATCGATGCCGATACGCAGGTTCACCGTTACGGGTCCG
>JBOGIQ010000125.1:0-15058 GCA_050742535.1 Vicinamibacterales bacterium
GGACGATGGTGGAAACGACGAGAAGAATTCGACGAAGGGAGGGTTTCATGTCGACCCCTTACTTCTTCGCCGTCTTGTCGTCGCTGGCGCTCTCGCCGTTCGTGCCGACGGTCTCGGGCTGGTGCGCACCCTCGAGCGCCTCCTCAGGTCCGCCCTTCACCGCCTCGACGCGCGCCAGATTCTGCTTCGCCTTCGAATAGCCGGGGTCCGCGCTCAACGCGGCGCTATACGCGCTGGCGGCAGCCTTGAAGCGACCGGTGTGCTCGAGCGCCATGCCGAGGTTGTTGTGGAACTCCGGCACGTTCGTCCGCAATTCCACCGCTTTCTCCAGCAGCGGCAACGCCTCGCTGGCGCGCTTCGCGTCGAGCAGCACGAGGCCGAGGTTGTTCATCGACCATGCATCGCCCTCGTTCAGTTCAATCGCGCGGCGGTACGCCTGCACCGCGTCATCCGTGCGGCGTTGCGCGTGGTAGACGCGGCCGAGCAGGCGCTGCACCTCCGGCGACTCCGGATCGACTTCTCCTGCCAGCGCGAGCCGATCGCTCGCGTCCTCATCCCGCTTCTGCTCGATGAAGACTCGACTCAGGTTCACGAGGCTCTTCACGTGACGCGGGTCGATGCTCAGCGCCTTCTCGAACGCGAATTCGGCCTTCTTCGCATCTCCGCTCTTCCACGCCGACAGCGCCAGCATGTAATGCCCCCATGCGTTGCCCGGACGGCGCTCGGTGTAGCCGGCAAATATCGCCATCGCCTCGTCATACTTTTTCGCGCGGTAGGCGGCCTCGCCATCGGCGAACGACCCCGCGGCTTTCTGCGTCACCGGAACGGGATCGTCCTCTCCCGGATCCGACGTCGTGCCTCCTGGTGCCTTGGTATCCGCCGAGAGCTTCGCCTGTGCAGCATTCCCTGCAGTCTTCGTCCCGGACTTCTCGTCTGCTTTCGAACAGGCGACGGCGCCAAACGCGACGAGCAGCAGGGCCGCGGTGGCATATCGAGTGCGTCTCATGGTCCTCTCCTTGTGGGGCGAGCCTCGTTAAGCTCGCTTTCCCCTTCTTGATTCGCGTCCGCCTCCATGCGGCCGCGTGTGCCTGCGCTTAGGGCAAGGGGGCAGCCATGCCGGCGCAATCGAGTCGTGCGGCTAACCGACGTCGCGACAGCAGGTTAGGGAAGAGGACTCAGACGGGACACGGGCGGGACCGTGTCCGGGCGGACACGTGATCGGCGCGGAGGTGTCCGGAGACACACGCGCCGGGTATGTCTTCCGCCGGGATATTAACGGGCGGAGCCCCTTGGCTGGTTCAGTCCATGACGGCGCATGATTTTCAACAGGCTGGAGTGATCGGACAGGCCAAGCGCTTCGGCGGTCCGGGTGATGTGCCACTCATGTGCGTCGAGTGCGGCGAGAATGATCTGCCGTTCGGCCTGAGCCTTCAGCGCCTTGAGCGTCCCAGGCGCCGCGGCGGCGTCGGCATCATCGCGGTCCTCGCCGCGGATCTCCGGTGGAACGTCAGCGGCGCGGATCTCGGACGCATCGGATGCAATCATCATCCGCTCGAGGCAGTTCCGCAGCTCGCGGACGTTGTTCCTCCGCCAGTCGTACGCGGCGAGCAGCGCGAGCGCGTCCGCCGCAATCGTCTTCGGCCGTATCCGCAGGCTGGAGGCAATCGTGTGCAGCAGCCGATCGACCAGCACTGGAATGTCGGAGAGCCGGTCGCGCAGCGGCGGAACGCGCAGCGTGTGGACGTTGAGCCGGTAATAGAGGTCCTGACGGAAGCGGCCGGCCTCGGCCTCGCGCTCGAGATCGCGGTTGGTGGCTGCGACCACGCGCGCCGTCACCTGCAGCGGCCGGTCGCCACCGACGCGGGTCACCTTGCGATCTTCGAGCACGCGAAGCAGCTTGGCCTGCGCGGCGAGCGGCAGCTCTCCAACCTCGTCTAGAAACAGCGTTCCCGCACCTGCGTTCTCGAACGCGCCGCGACGTAGCCGGTCGGCACCGGTAAACGCGCCGCGCTCGTGTCCGAACAGCTCGCTTTCCACAAGCTGCTCCGGCAGCGCTGCACTGTTCACGGCAACGAGCGGCGTCTTCTCTCCGGGCCCGCGCCGATGCAGCTCGCGCGCGACCAGTTCTTTCCCCGTGCCGCTCTCGCCGACGATCAGCACGCTGCTCGGAATCGGTGCGACGCGCGCAATGGCGTCGCGGAGTATCCGCATCGGCTGGCTGTCGCCGATCAACGGCGTGTCACCGTCGAACCGCGACCGCAGCGTCCGCAGCTCGTTGACCATCCGGCCGCGCGAGACCGCATTCTCGATCTCCTGAACGACACGCTCGATCGGCTCGGTCTTGTCCACGAACCCGTACGCCCCGAGCCGCACCGCCTGGATGCAGCGGTCGTAGCTTCCAGTGCCGGTGTAGACGATGACCGGCGTGTCGATGCCGCGCTGGTGCAGCCGCCGAAGCACCTCGAAGCCGTCGGTTCCCGGCATCTCGAGATCGAGGACGACGCAGTCGATCGGCTCGCGGCCGAGAAGGTCGAGCGCCTCGTCGCCGCCACCGGCAACAGTCGTGTGGTAACGACCGACGCGTTTCAAATCGTAGGCGTACTGCTCGGCCATTGCCGCGACGTCATCGACGACGAGAACATGCGTGCTCATGCTGTGCGCGAGGAACCGGTCCCGGGGATGTCCACGACCATCCGTGTGCCCTGGCCAGGAACGCTGTCTACGCTGATCGTTCCGCGGAGATCGATGACCAGCCGGCGCACGATCGACAGTCCCAGACCCGTGCCCCCGTCTTTGGTCGTGTAGAAATCCTCGAAGATTCGTTTCGTCTCATCGGTCGACATGCCGCGTCCCGTGTCCGCCACCAGTACGCGCGCGGACGGTGACTCGCCGTCCCGGGCGACGGTCCGCGTCGAGACGGTGACCGTGCCCGGCTGCGATTCGAGGCTGTCGACGGCATTGGCGATCAGATTCTCGAGGATACGACGGAACGCAACGGGATCTCCTTCCACCGCCGGGACATTCGTCAAATCCGTCTCGAACTCGACGGACTGATGTCCTTGCGCGGCGCGCACGACCTCGGTGACCAGCGCGTTGAGATCGCAGGCCCGTCGATTGACCACCGGCGTCAGCCGCTGGTAGCTCGTGGCCAGCGTCTCGAGATACGCGATGCTGGAATCGACCGTCTGCCGCCGCTCCGCGAAGATCGCCGGAAGCGCGCCGGGATCGTCGCGCGAGACCTGCTCCAGGTGGCGCATGACGTTGCGAAGCGGAATGAGGCCATTCTTGATGTCGTGGTTGATCTGCCGCGCCAGCTCACCCACCGTGGCTCGCCGCTCCGCCTCGCGGATACGTCCCGTGCTGGTGCGCAACCGTGTGGCGAGGTCGCCAAGCAGGCTGGACAGCCTGCCGACTTCATCGGTTCCGGCATCGAACTCGACGTCGAGCCGATCGAGATCGAGCACGGCGGCCTTGTCGGCAAGCGCGGAAAGCGGCCTGCTGATCCGCGACGACACCCACACCGCCAGCAGTAACGCCGCCATTGCGGTCCCGGCCGCCGTGAAAAGGAACCATGAATCCGCGCTGCGCAGCAGCGCCTGCAGCGGAGTCAGCGGCTGAACGACTTCGAGCGTGGCCGGCACGACCTGAAGGGGCGCGCCTTGGTCGGATCTGATGAGAGGAACCTCGATGTGCCGCACAGCGGAGTCCGTCACGTCGGGGGGGTGGTCGGTGGTCGAGAGGCCGCCACGCGGGTAGGTCAGCGACACGACGATCGAACGATCGCGCGCCAATCGTGTCAGGAAGTCTCGATCCACCGTAAGTCCGCCGACGATCGCGAACGTGCGGCCGCTGAGCACGACCGGTTCGACGCGCGCCAACGCCAGAAATTCACGATCTGCGCTGCGGGCGATGACGAACGCGACATCGCGCGCGTTACGCAGGGCCGACACCAGCTCCGGCTCGACGCGGCCGTGTTCGTTCCGGAAATGCCCGGAGCTGAGAATCCGGCCCTCGTCGTCCTGAATCTGCAGCATCGAGAGACCGGTCAGCCGCATGGCGGTGTTCGCGTAATCGAGCAGGTAGTCCCGCTCCGACTCGACGCCGGAGACCGCGGCCAGGCGGAACTGGCTGTCGTCCTGCAGCGCGCGCGCGAGCGAGGCGAGGCGCTGGGAAATTCCAGCGCTTTCGCGTGCGAGGTCTTCGCCAATGACTTCGACCACGCTGTCCAGGCGTGGCTGATATTCCTGCGCCAGGCGCTTTGTCATCTCCTGCCGCAGTCCGAACGCCAGCAGTGCGACCGGGATCAGCACGATCGCCGCGAAGGCAATGAGCAGACGGCTACGCAGGCTCATGGCTCATGGGCGGTCATTCATGCCGGCGATCACCAATCCACCGTCCGACTCCGCAGAAAATCCGGAGCGGCCGCGGCGCACGATGGCATGCAGCCGCGTATCCACGAGCGGGATGATCGTCTCGGGATCGAGCCACGGCGCACCATCCATCAGCGCCTGCAGATCCCGGCAGGAATCAACCGGCGAGGTGGCAACCGCGACGATATGCCCGGCATCGGTGCCGCGCCGGCGTGCCACAGCAAGAGCCTCACCGGTCAATCCCGTGGCACGCTCGTATGTCCGGCGCGGACGATCGGGCAGCAGCGCGTCGAGGAACACCATTGACGAAGGGCCGGGCGCGCGGGCGAGGCCGACCAGCCGCTCGGCGAGATCACGCGCTGCCGCGTCGCCCGTTTCATAAACAATCCGTGGTGTCGGTGAGGGTTGGCCGGGAGGCGCCGAACGGCCGATCTCGCAGTCCGCCAGCATCTGCCACCAGAACGGCCCCTGCGCGCCTCTCGCTTCCCCGCGCACCGCATCGCTCGCCAGCGCGTGCCGTGAGGACTCCGTCAGCGTCGGCGCCGTGCGCGATCGTCCCGGCGTGAGCAGCACGTAGGTCCGCAGCCACGCCAGCGGCAGGGTCTGGAATTGCGGGAGCGATGCGGCATATCGAAGCGTCGCGGGATCGCGTGTGAGGAGCAGCTCGATGCCGCGATCCAGCAGGTCGCGGGGATCGCCGGGAGCGACCACGAACCGAATCGGCGGCTGGTTCTCCCGCGAGATGACGAGGGCAGACGAACCGCTCGACGGCGCTCCGCTTCGATCCGGCGTGATTCGTGTGGAACGCGTTCCCGCCGGCCATGGCGAGTCGGCAACGGCTTTGGAGATCGCCAGATCAGAATGCGACAGCGCCATCGGCGCATCCGTGCGCTGGCTCCGCAACCTGATTGCCACAACCCGCTCGCCGATCGGGGTAATGGATTCGACCAGACGACTCGCAGACGGGCGCAACTCGCCCGTCCCGCCGGTGCCGGTCCAACTTGCCCGGACGTCCATTGCCGTGACCGGTGATCCATCGGAAAAACGCGCGGTGTCCCGCAGGGTCACGATCCAGGTGAGGCCGTCGCCATCGAGGCGCCACGCTGCGGCCAGTCCAGGGACGACGCGTCCCATGCAGTCGGCCCGAACCAGCGTTTCATAGACCTGACGGAACAACAGCCGCTCGCTGTCGTTGGAAGGGCGGGGCGCGTTCGACGCATCGACGCGATCGCTGAGGGCGACGCTGGCAATTGGTTCACCGGGCTCGGCAATCAACGCGCACTGGTCCGCGGCTCGCGCTGGTTGAGTGGTCGGTGGGGCCGCCGCCGCAACCGGCGGTTCGGATGGGCGAGGGGCTGGCGGACTCGGCACGACCTCCGGCGGGGATGCGGGCTGGCCCGGCTGTGCTGCGACCGGAGTCGCTGGCGGTGCGCCGCGTGAACTGCACCCCCCCGTCGCCTCAATGCAGGCGATGCACGCGATGGCGGCAAACGTTCGACGCGTCAGCTTCACGGCCGTGAACCATGATCGCTGATCATTCCTCCGGTTCCATAGCGTTGACGAACTCGCTGAACGAGCTGGCGATCTGGTGACCCGTCTGGTAGGCGGGGTGCAGTTGACGAAGGACGAGAACGTGGAGCGGCCGAATGTCGTCAGGAACTGCCGGTGGTCCTCCGGGAGCTGGCTGAAACGCGTCCCCGTCCACAGGTGTAATGCCGAGTGTTGCGGTTTGCCAGCCAGAGCTGTCATCCGCGGGCACCTGCAAAAGAAAAGGCCGCCCGAACGGGGCGGCCCTTTTGTCGTCGCGGCTGGAGGGCCCGGCTAAAGCCGGACACTACGAACCAGCCAACTATCTAACTACCAACTAGAGATTGAACCGTCCCGTGCTCGGCCCCATGCTCGCGATCTCGACGCCCGCGAGGTGCGCGATGGCCAGCAGCAGGTTCGCCGTCGGCTCGTCCTTGCCGGCGACGAGGTGGCGGTTGCCCTTCAGGCGGCCGTGCGCGCCGCCGACGAGCAGCGCCGGCGGGTTGCTGCGATCGTGCGCGTTGCCGTTGCTCATGCCGCTGCCCCAGTAGAGCAGCGAGTGATCGAGCAGATTGCCGTCGCCGTCCTTCGTCGCGCGCATCTTCTCGAGGAACTCGGCGAACTTCACCATCTGATACGTGCCGATTTTGGCGTACTTGGCCAGCTTCTCGGCGTCGTTGCCATGGTGCGAGATGCTGTGGTGCGTCTCCGGGCAGCCGATGTGCGCGTAGCTGCGGTCGGTCGGCTCGTGGCCGATCATGAACGTGAACACACGGCTGATGTCGCCCTGCAGCGCCAAGTGCATCAGGTTGTAGGTGACGCTCATGTGATCGTCGAAGGCCTCGGGCAAGCCGATCGGCGACTCGGGGTTCCCGGTGATGGTCGACAGCCTCGTCTCCATGCGATCGAGCTGCTGCTCGACCTCGCGGATGTTGCTCAGGTACTCGTCGAGGATGGCGCGGTCGGGCGCGCCGAGCGAGCGGCGCAGCTTCGCCGTTTCCTGCGTCACGGAGTCGAGCAGGCTCTGCTTCTCCTTCAGCCGGGCGGCGCGGTGCTCCGCCGACCCGGTCTCCCCGAACATCCGTTCGAAGGTGACGCGCGGGTTGATCGACACCGGCAGCGGACGGGTATCGTCGCGCCAGGCGAGCGTCTCGAACAGCACGCACGGGAACCCGTCGCATGCGCCGGCGGCGGTGCCCATGTCCTCTGTGCCGACTTCGATCGAGTGCAGCGGCGCGTCGCCCGCCACGTGGTCGGCGATGTACTGATCGACGGTCTTCTTCGACTGCAGGAAATTGAAGGAGTCGCCGGTGGCTTCGCGGTCGACGACCGGGCCGATGCCGTTCAGAAACGCGGAGCTGGCGCCGACGTGCACCGATTCACCCCACGGCGCTTTCATCTTGCTGATGGTCACGAGCTGATCGCGGAACGCTTCTATCGGCTGCATCACCGGCTTGAACACGAAGTCGCTGCCGGTCTGCTCCGGATGCCACGTGTCGGGATAGACGCCGCACGGCATGTAGATGACGCCGAAGCGGAACGGCGCTCTTGCCCGCGACTGCGCGACGAGCGCTGGGACCATGGCGTCGAGCCAGGGAAGCGCCACGGCGGCGCCAAAGGCCCCGCGGATGAATGTCCGACGTGAGAGGTGCTTCTTCGTGACGATCATGGCTTCTGCTCCTGTTCCAGCCGCGTACGCATCTGGAAGGGTGCGCTCTCGACGATCCCGCTCATTATCGACTGCAGCGCGTAATTCCGTGGCGCCGATTTTTTGACGATTCCGCGGATTACGGCCATATCCGCCGGTTCCACGCCTCGGCCCAGCGCGTAGGTCATGATTCGCTCGGTCAGCGTCGTGGCAAACGCCTCGGGACGGCTCAGGATGACGTTCCGCAGCGCAACCGGCCCATCCACTTTCGAGCCGTCCGCCAGCACCCCGCGCGTGTCGAGCGGCGTGCCGTCCGCGTCGGCCGTGCGCCATCGGCCGACCGGGTCGAAGTTCTCGAGCGCGAAGCCCACCGGGTCGATCACGCGGTGGCAGCCGGCGCACGCCGGGCTGCCGCGGTGCACGTCGAGCTGCTCCCGCACCGTTTTGGGCTGGTTCGCCGCACCCTTCGCGCTCTCCTCGAGCGATGGCACATTCGGGAGCGGCGGCGGTGGCGGCGTGTTGAGGAAGGTTGCCAGCACGAACTTGCCGCGGAAGACCGGCGAGGTTCTCGTCGCGACGGAGGTCATCGACAGGATGCTGCCGTGCCCGAGCAGGCCGCGGCGATTCGGATCCGTGACCGGCACCTTGCGGAAGCGCGTGCCGTAGACGCCGGTGAAGCCGTAATGCCGCGCCAGCCGCTCGTTGACGAACGTGTAGTCCGCGTTCAGCAGTTCGAGCGCGCTGCGGTTCTCGCGGACGATGTGCGAGAAGAGCAGTTCGGTTTCACGGCGGAATCCCTCGCGGATGTTGTCGTCGAAGTCGGGGAAGGCGAGGATGTCGGGGCGGACCTTCGCTTCCAGGTTGCGCAGCTGCAGCCACTGGCCGACGAAGTTGTTCACCAGCGCGTCGGCGCGCTTGTCGGCGATCATCCGCCGCACCTCGGCGGCGAGGACACCGGGCTCGCGCAGCCGGTTGGCGATCGCCAGGTCGAGCAGCCGCGCGTCGGGGATGCTGCTCCACAGGAAGAACGACAACCGCGACGCGAGCTCGACGTCGCTGACCGTGTGCGCCCCGCCCGGTTTCACGCCCGGCGCGTCGCGCTCGATGCGATAGGTGAAATTCGGACTGGCGAGAATGCGGGCCACACCCGCGCGGATGCCGGCGTCGAAGCTGCCGCCGCTCTCGCGCGTGCTGCGGTAGAACGCCATCGGGGCCTCGAGATCGTCCGCGGTGACCGCGCGGCGATAGGCTCGCTTCGCGAGATTCGACAGTACGCGCTGCGCGCAGGCCGTCTGTGCGGCAACGGCGGCACCCGTGGCGGGCGTGCAGACGAAGAGCCGCTCACGGCTTGGCGTCGCGCTGACGCCTGTCGCGTTATATGGTCCTTCGACGCCGACGGTCTTCAGCTTCGGCAGGCCGCCGATGAAATGAATCTCCTGGCTGTCGCGCTGTCCCGGCTGCCACACGTCCGGCGCCTGACCCGGCCGCTCCTTGAAGGTGAAGCCGATGTCGTGCGGCCCGGCGGTCAGCGTGACGCGCGCGGTCATGCGCGCGTCGAGAATCGAGCGCGCCTCGTTCATGTCCTTCGCCTGGACCTTGTGGTCCTCGTGGCCGCCGATCTCGACGGCGTGTACCTCGGCGCCGTCCACGGTGATCACGAATGTATGCGGCAGGTCGTTGCTCTCGACGCCGGCGTAGCCCTCCTCGATGCCGCGGACCAGCCGGCCGAACAACTTGTATTCGCCGTCGGCGGGGAAGACGTGGCGCACCAGGCGGCCGCCGCGCGTGCCGAGCGGAAGGCCGTCGATGTGCGCGTTCTGGCTGAAGTCGCGGTTGATCGAGTACTCCGTCGTGCCCGTCGGAGCCTTCGCGTCGCCCACGGCCAGCGTGCTGATCCGCTGCGCCGCCGTCAGGTAGCCGTCGAGCAGCAGCGGGGACGTCCGCAGCGCCGCGGCGATGTTGTCGAAGCCGAAGTCGCCGCCGTCGTTCGGCAGCAGCGACGACACGTCCACGTCGAGCGCCAGCAGATCGCGAATCGCGTTGCGATATTCGGCGCGATTCAGCCGGTGCACCACGTAGCGGCCGGGCGTGTTGCGCGCCGCCCAGGCGCGATCCAGCGAGCCCGAGAGCCACGTCGTAAACGCGACGTATTCGGCCTCGGACGGGTGCGGCAGCCCCTGCGGCGGCATCGCGCGCGCGCCCAGCTTGCGGAGCACGCGCTCCCACGTTGCGGCGTGCGGCAGCACGTTGTCGAGGCTTGCCGTTTCCAGATTCAACGGATCGTTCGGCGGCTGCGGGCTGCGCGTGTTGTGGCAGCCGACGCAGTTCTTGTCGAGCCACGCGCGGTGGGCCTTCGCAGGAGACGAGGAGGAAGGAGGTAAGGAGGAAGGAGGTAAGGCAGAAGGAGACGACGCACGAGGCGCCGATGCCGGCGCCGTCGACTGGGCGAGCATCGCCGCCCCGGCAATCCATGCCAGGGCCGCCGCCATCAGAACCTTCTTCACTGCGCGCCGTCCTTCTTCTCGGGTTCCTTCTTCTCTTCCGCGGCCGGGGGCGGCACCGGCGTCGGATCGTTCGGGCCGAGCTTCATCAGCTCGCGCACGGCGGCGATCACTTCCTCGCGCGTGTTGCGCTTCGGCCGGTACGCGCGCGAGTCGGTGTTGTTGCCGGGCGGCGGCGGAGGCTCGGGCTTTTCCGCAAGCTGCAGCGGCGTCAGGTTGTCCTTGTTCACGGCGTCGAGCTTTGCACCTGCGCCGACCAGTTCGCGGATGATCGGCACCTGTCGCGCGGTGACCGCCTGATGCAGCGGCGTCGATCCGTCCGGTGCCTTGACGTTGGGATTGGCGCCGGCGGCGAGCAGCACCTTGATCGCTTCGACCGGCTCGCGGTTCGACGCTTCGCGGAACGGCGGCGGACCGAGCCGCTCGAATCCGGGTCCGGCGGCAAACGCCGCGCCGCGGCCTCCGTTGATCGAAGCAAGGACCGGCGTGCGTCCGACGTTCGCATTGCCACGGCCGCCACCGCCGTCCTCGTCGTTGCCCGCTTTCTTGACCGGTTTGGGGCTCCACTCGACGTCGGCGCCGTGCTTGATCATCAGCTTCAGCGCTTCGACGTCCGCGGCGACTGCGGCGCGGTAGAACGGCGAGGCATTGATCTCCTCGCCGCAGCACAGCGTTGACGAGTGCAGCTGGCCGGTAAACGCCTTGTTCGGATCGGCACCCTTCTCGAGCAGCTTCGCGATCAGGTCGAGCGCCGTCATCTTGTTCGGATGGTCCGCTCGCAGCCGCGACCCGTCGCGCGCCCGCATGTCCGTGGTCGCGTCGTGCATGTCGACGGCGAAGTAGAGCGATCCGTCGTTGGCATTCGCTCCGAGATCGACCAGCGTGGCCGCGAGGTCGAGCCGGTCGTTGACGATGGCGATGATGAGCGCCGTGGCGCCGTCGCCGTTGGTGAGGTTGAGATCCGCCCCGCCGGCCGCGAGTGCGCGTGCGGCCGCTTCGTGGCCGTTGCGCACGGCGTACATCAGCGCCGTGAAACCGCCCGTCGGATGGTCGGCGTGTTTCCGCTGATCGAGCGTGGTGATGCGCGTCTTGCGGTTCGCATCGGCCTGCGCGTCGAGCAGGGCCTTGACGACGGCGGCGTGGCCTTCGGCGGAGGCCCACATCAATGGCGTTTCCTGCTGGTAGGTGGTCGTGTTGACGTCGCTCGCGGCCTCGATGAGCAGGCGCACGGCGTCGACGCGGCCGGTGCGCGCCGCAGCCATCAGCGCCGTCTCGCCATCCGGGTGCGCGAGCGTGGCTTTCGCGCCCGCCTTCAGCAGGGAATCGATGAGCGGCGTGTCGCCGGTGCGCGCGGCCTGGATCAGCGGCGTGACGCCGTACTTGTTCGCCGTGTCGGCCTTGGCGCCGGCAGCCAGGAGCGCCTTGGTCATCTCGACGTCCGAGTGGTAGACGGCCCACAGCAGCGCCGTCGAGCCGTCGCGCGCGGTCTCGTTGACGTTGACGCGCTTCGCCAGCAGCGCACGCACGGCGCGCAGGTCGCCGTCTTTCGCAGCCGTGACGAGGGCGCTATCCGTGGCCGCGTGCAGCGCGGGCAGAAGAGCAACCAGCAGGAGCGCGACCCCGGCGAGGGAGTGACGATTAGACATAGTTATCCCCGCGAAATTCTGCGGTGATATTACCCCGCCAGCGGGGTCAGGAGGGTGGCAAAAAACCGGCTAAAGGCGGACACCACAGTAGGTTGCCTGAGTGGCCTGGGTTGCCTGAGTGGCCTGAGTGGCCCCGACCCAGGCAACCTAGGCTACCTAGCTAGGCAACCCAGCTACCCTACGGGCACGTCTCCGCCACCCGGTTCACCACCGCCACGTTGAGCCCGCCGGCGCCGCCCACCCCGATGAGCATGCCGGCGACCGACATCCGCTGGCCGACGAAGGCGTCCAGCTTCGTCAGCACGAACTTCAGCGGCATCGTCCCCGACCCGAGCGCCACGCTGGCGTCCGCGGGATCCGACTGCGTCTTGTCGGTTCTCACCGGCTTGGTGGCGTTGGTCAGCGTCCACTCGCTGCCGCTTTTCGCCAGGCAGCCGACGACGCGAACGAGGGTGTTCGCCGGGAGTTCGCCCGGCCCGTCCTTGGGGATGATCTGGACGCCGGCAATCGTCTGCGGCGAGAGCTCCGTCGCGCCGGCGGGCAGGCCGTTCGATCGCAGAATCAACGCGGTGAGGTCGTTGTAGCTTTCCTGCGAGAGCGAGCCGCCGTTGCCGTTCGGCATGTTCGTGCTGATGTAGTTCAGCAGGTCGGTAACCGATTTCTGCGTGTTGTTCTGCCAGAACCGGTCACCGCTGAGCGGACGGTTTCCGTCGGCCGTCAGCGTATGGCAGCCGGCGCAGCTGGCGCCGAAGACGCCGGTGGCACGTGTGGCCTGGGCGTCGGTATAGACACCATCCCAGACCGTGCGTCCCGGCGGCGTCTGCGAGAACACGACCACGCTGCCCGCGAGCAGCAGGGCAGGCATAGTGATCCACAGGCGGTTGCTATCTGCCATGGTGCGAACTATAACCCCGTGCACGCCCTGGAGGATCTCATGAACGACCGACCACCTAGGCAACTCAGGCCACCTAGGCAACTCAGGCACCTGCGGATCGCTGTCGCGTTCGCGGCCTGTCTCGCGAGTGCCACGGTCCTTGCGCAGCAGCCTGCGACGGGCACGGTGCTGGTCACCGGATCGAACCGCGGTCTCGGGCTTGAATTCGTCCGGCAGTATGCCGCGCGCGGGTGGAAGGTCATCGCCACGGCGCGCAATCCCACAGCCGCCCCGGAGCTGAACGCGATCGCGGCGAAAAACCGGAACGTCACCGTCGACAGGTTGGACGTCGAGGACGTCGCCGCAATCAAGGCGCTGGCCGGCAAGTACAAAGGCACCGCGATCGACGTGTTGATCAACAACGCGGGTGTGCTCGGCGACATGAAGGCGCAGTCGTCCGGCGCGCTGCAGTACGCAGAGTTCGAGGAAGTGATGGCGGTGAACGTCTTTGGCGCGCTGGCGATGGCCGACGCGTTCCGCGACCACGTGGCGGCCAGCGCGCAGAAGAAGATCGTCTCGATCACGAGCCGCTCGGGAATCATCTCGCAGCCGGGATACCGCGGGCCGTCGTTCTACCGCGCGAGCAAGGTCGCGCTCAACATGGTGATGCGCGTCTTTGCCGACGAAGTCCGCGACCGCAACATCATCGTCGCCCTCGTATCGCCGCCGCCGACGGAAACGGACATGCTGCGGCAGCTGATCGGCGCGGAAAACGCGGCCCGGCAGGGGAAGGCGCCGGATGTGATCGGCGGGCTCATCAAGGTAATCGACGGCCTGACGATGACGAACAGCGGCGGGCCGCCGGTTTACTTCGACGGGACCTTATTGTCGTGGTAAGAGGGCAAGCCCTTTGCTGTTTATTTTGTGGGTATGGCCAAACGGGAACCGACGTGGTCTGAACGGATTCGCGACCTGATCGAGGAGGTCGACCGCGTTCGCAACGAGAGCGAGCGGACGCGGGGCCATGCCGAACGCGCGATGAAAGAGCCGTTTTGGCCCGAACGCCGTCGCGAGCCGCGCTTCCCCTCCAGCGACCAGACGCCTCGCGATCATCACGACCGCCGCTGAATCTGCCCCAGAGCACGGCCGTTCGGTGTCTCCTCGGATCACTCCCGCTACGTACTCTCGAACCCTCGCCGCCCAGCAAAAAATGCGTCAAATGCCCCAGGCTGAGCTTTACGGCCTGCGCGTAGTCCGGCTATCGTTGCCGCCCGGATGGCCGACAACGCGCCCCTCACACCCGAACGGTTATCCGAACTCCTTACCCGCCTCGATGAAGTGATGACCGACGCGGCGCGCCTCCGCCGTGAGATTACCAAGCAGCTGAACGACCAGCGCCGCGAGGAGCAACAGAAGGTCACGGTGACCCGGAAGCGGCGCGTGAAGCAGCGGTAGGCCAGTTAGCCGTTGTTCGTGCGCTTCGTGGTCGATCTCCGCCGGCTCAGCTAAACTTATGAGATGAACGTCGGGATCATCGGGTGGCGCGGGATGGTGGGGTCGGTCCTCGTGCAGCGGATGCGCGAGGAGCGTGATTTCGAGCAGATCGACCCTATGTTCTTCTCGACCTCTCAGGCCGGAGCAGCCGCGCCTGAGATTGGTAAGCATGTCCCCGCCGTCAAGGATGCCAAAGACCTCGCGGCCCTGGCCGCCAACGACGTTCTGATCTCCTGCCAGGGTGGCGATTACACCTCCGAGATCCATCCGCGCCTGCGCCAATCCGGGTGGGACGGCTACTGGATCGACGCCGCCTCCACGCTGCGCATGGCTCCTGACGCCACGTTGATTCTGGATCCGGTGAACGCCGATGTGATCGATCGCGCTGTGGCGAGCGGGGTCAAGAACTTCGTCGGTCCCAATTGCACGGTGAGCCTGATGCTCATGGCAACGGTGGGACTGTTCCGTGCGGGTCTCGTCGAGTGGATCACGGCGATGACCTACCAGGCCGCGTCCGGCGCCGGCGCTCCGCAGATGCGCGAGCTCATCGCGCAGATGGGATATCTGAACCGGGAGGTTGCCGGTTTGCTGGCGGACCCGGGCTCCGCGATTCTGGAGATCGACAAGCGCGTGGCGGCCGGCATGCGCTCGCCGGAGCTGCCGACGAAACAAACGTTCGGGGTTTCGCTCGCCGGCAGCCTGTTGCCGTGGATCGCCGACGATCTCGGCACCGGACAGAGCAAAGAGGAATGGAAGGCCACGGCGGAAGCGAACAAGATTCTCGGCCTGGCGGCCGGGTCCGTGCCGGTTGAAGGCCTCTGCATCCGGATCGGCGCGATGCGATGTCACAGCCAGGCGCTCACGATCAAGCTGCGCCGCGACGTGCCGCTCGGCGAGATCGAGTCGCTGATTCAGTCGGCGCACGAATGGGTGCGGGTGGTGCCGAACACGAAAGAGGCCAGCCTCGCGCAACTGACGCCGGCGGCGGTGATCGGCAC
>JBOGIQ010000126.1:0-14859 GCA_050742535.1 Vicinamibacterales bacterium
GTCGGGGACGAACCGGTTGTCGGGAAGGCGAACGGACTCTTTGGACACTTCGCGGACCGGACCGCCGCTGAACACGACTTCGCGACTCACGACTTGCCAGGGTCTGAGGTCTGCCACTGCGGCAGAGTATAAGCGTCTCGATCCAACCGGAGCGAAAGACGCGCTGCGCGTTGACGAGTGATCGTGCGACCCCTATACTGGCTTGGCTTAACCCCTCCACTCTCAGCTAAATCGCAGTGCGGCGCCTGGCGCGCCTGAGCTGGACAATGTCTCTCAGGAAGACGGCTGAATGAAGATTTCCGTAATCGGTCTTGGCAAGCTTGGCTCGCCGCTCGCGGCGGTTCTGGCGAGCAAGGGGTTCTCCGTCGTCGGAACGGATTTGCACCAGCCGTATGTGGACTCGATCAACGGGGGCCAGGCACCAGTAGATGAACCTCGGCTGCAGGAGTTGATCGACGCAAATCGCGACCGCCTGCGCGCGACGATGGATGCAGCGGCGGCGGTCGCCGACACCGACGTCACCTTCATCATCGTTCCCACGCCGAGCGACGAGAGCGGACGGTTCGGCAACAGCTACATCCTGACGGCGATGAAAGCCGTCGGCGCCGGGCTGCGGAAAAAGAGCGGCTATCACGTGGTCGTCGTGACGAGCACGGTGATGCCTGGTTCGACCGGTGGCGAGATCCGCGCGGCGCTCGAAGTGGCATCCGGCCGGCGCGTCGGCGAACAGCTGGGCTTGTGCTACAACCCGGAATTCATCGCGCTCGGGAGTGTCGTGCGCGACATGCTCTCGCCCGACGTCATCCTGATCGGCGAATCCGACTCGAAGGCGGGCGACGTCCTCGAGCGGATCTACCAACAGAGCTGCGACAACAAACCGGCGGTGCACCGCATGAATTTCGTCAACGCCGAGCTGGCGAAGATCTCGGTGAACACCTTCGTCACGACGAAGATTTCCTACGCGAACATGCTCGCCGAGATCTGCGACCGCATTCCCGGCGCGGACGTCGACGTCGTCACCGCGGCGGTCGGCGCCGACTCACGCATCGGGGCAAAGTACCTGCGCGGCGCCATCGGGTATGGCGGTCCGTGCTTCCCGCGCGACAACGTCGCGTTCGCGTCGCTGGCCCGTACGATTGGCGCCCGTGCCGAGCTGGCGGAAGCAACGGACATCGTCAATCGACATCAGGTGGAGCGCGTCCTGGGCGCGATCGAGGCACGTGTGACCCACCCCGGCCCAATCGGCATCCTGGGTCTTTCCTACAAGCCGGACACTGCCGTCGTCGAGCAGAGCCAGGGCGTTGCGCTTGCCGGCCGGCTCATCGCGGAAGGGCACGAAGTCATTGCCTATGACCCCAAGGCGCTCGACAACGCGCAGGCGGCTCTTTCTGGATCGATGATCGCGGCGGCCTCCGCCGAAGAATGCGTGCGCCGGGCTTCGATCGTCGTCGTCATGACACCGTGGCCGGAATTCCGCTCGATCCCGCTCAGCGCCTTCACGCGACCGCAACGCCTGATAGTGATCGACTGCTGGCGCCTCTTCGCTCGCGAGGAAGTGGGCACTGTCGCTGATGTGATTTATCTCGGTCAGGGCGCCGCTCTCTCCCGTCCCACCTACGCATGAGCATCCAGCGGATGGCGGACAGATACACCTCCGATCTGGTCGTCGTCACCGGCGCCGGCGGCTTTATCGGCGGACATCTCGTTGCCGATCTGCGGCGTCAGGGCTACCGCCGCTTGCGCGCCGTGGACATCAAGCCACTCGACGAGTGGTATCAGCGGTTCGACGATGTGGAGAACCTCTCGCTCGACTTGAGCAAAATGGAGGCGTGCGAGCGCGCGTGCAGGGACGCGCGGCTGGTGTACAACCTCGCGGCCGACATGGGCGGGATGGGATTCATCGAGCTGAACAAGGCGCTGTGCATGCTGACGGTGTTGATCAACACGCACATGCTGATGGCATCCAGACAGGCAGGCGTCGAGCGGTTCTTCTATTCCTCGTCGGCGTGCGTCTACGCGGCGGAAAAGCAAACGACCGCCGCGGTCACTCCCCTGCGGGAGCCGGACGCGTATCCCGCGATGCCCGAAGACGGCTACGGGTGGGAGAAGCTGTTCAGCGAACGGATGTGCCGCCACTTCACCGAGGACTTCGGTCTGCAGACGCGGGTCGCGCGCTATCACAACGTGTACGGGCCGTATGGGACGTATGATGGCGGCCGGGAAAAGGCACCGGCCGCAGTGTGCCGGAAGGTCATCAAGGCGCAGCTTGCCGGTCCGAACGAGATCGAGATCTGGGGCGACGGCGAGCAGACGCGCAGTTTCACGTTCATCGACGATTGCCTCTACGGTACGCAGGCGCTGATGGCCAGCGACGTCACTGAACCGCTGAACATCGGCAGCGATCAGCTGGTGACGATCAATCAGCTCGTCGACATCGTGGAATCCATCGCCGGCGTGAAGCTGCGCCGCCGGTACAAGCCGGACGCGCCGAAAGGCGTCCGCGGGCGCAACAGCGACAACACCCTCATCGCGCAGAAGCTCGGGTGGGCACCCTCGGTCCGTCTCGAGGATGGAATGCGCCAGACGTATGAATGGATTCACAGCGAGATGGTGGGCGCATCCCGCAAGGTGTTCGTTTAGGCCATGAGTTTTCTGCGCGAACTCTGGGCGTACATGGGCGCGCGGAAGAAATTCTGGCTGCTGCCGGTGATGCTCGTGCTGCTGGTGTTCGGAGGTCTGATCGTGCTGGCAAAGGGCAGCGCGATCGCGCCGTTCATCTACACGATCTTCTGATTTCACTCTGTCAGGAACGTTAGCGCTTATGCTCGCCACAGAGTCCGCGGCTTCCGTCCAGGCGGCGCCGCGCGCCGTGCCGGAACTGTCGGTCATCATCCCTCTCTACAACGAGGAGGAGAACGTTCATCCGCTGCTGGAAAGGTTGTTCGCCCAGCTGACCGCTCTGCCGTTCAGCTTCGAGGTTCTGGTGATCGACGATGGCAGCACGGACGGTTCGTATCGGGCGTTGCAACGCGAAGCAGCGGAGCGGCCACAACTGAAGGTGATCCGGTTCCGCCGTAATTACGGACAAACCGCGGCGATGATGGCTGGAATCGATTTCGCGAGCGGTGGAACGCTGATTTCGCTAGACGCCGACCTGCAAAACGACCCGAAGGACATTCCCACACTGCTCGGTAAACTCGATGAGGGGTTCGACGTCGTCTCCGGGTGGCGCAAGGATCGGAAGGACGCACGCTTTCGGCGGACGCTCGTCAGCCGGGTAGCGAACCGTGTGATCTCCTCGATTTCCGGCGTCAGGTTGCATGACTATGGATGCACGCTGAAAGCGTATCGGAGCGACGTCGTCAAGGGGATCAAACTGTACGGTGAGATGCACCGGTTCATTCCGATCTATGCACGCTGGATGGGAGCGCGCGTCACCGAAGTGCCGGTGGAGCATCACCCTCGGACGCGAGGCAAATCCAAGTATGGTCTCGAGCGGGTCGTCAAGGTCATTCTCGACATGATTGTCGTCAAGTTCCTCGATCGTTATTTTGTCAAACCCATCTACGTGTTCGGGACCGTCGGGCTGAGCGCAATCGCGCTGTCGTTCATCACACTGGCAGCGGCGATCTGGCTGCGTCTCGTTGAGGGCATCTCGCTGATTCAGACGCCTCTGCCGCTATTGAGCGCGCTGCTCTTTCTTGTCGGAACGACCAGTATCCTGATGGGACTCATTGCAGAAATGACGGTCCGGACGTACTTCGAATCCCAGCACCGCCCGCCCTACCTCATTCGCGAGTCCGTCAACCTGTAACACCACCGACAATGTGTGGGATCGCCGGTTTTGCCGGCACTGGAACTCTGGCCGATGCGGAAGCGATGGCGGCTGTCCTCCAGCATCGCGGGCCGGACGGGCACGGTTCCTACTTCGACCCGCATTTTCGAGTGGGGTTGGGACACCAGCGTCTCGCCGTCATCGATCCCGCGAGCGGCCACCAGCCGATGTGGAACGAAGATCGATCGGTCGCGGTGGTATTCAATGGCGAGATTTACAACGCCGCGGAGTTGCGACAGGAATTAGTCGCCCGCGGGCACCGATTCGAGACCGACCATTCGGATACGGAAGTACTCGTCCATGGGTACGAGGAATGGCGCACGGAGCTGCCGATCCGTTTGAACGGGATGTTCGCGTTTGCCGTCTATGACTCGGCTTCCGGGCAGTTGCTTCTGGCGCGCGATCGATTCGGGGAGAAGCCGCTGTACTACACGCTGGGCCGCGGGTTTTTTGCATTCGCCAGCGAATTGACTGCGTTGAGGGAACATCCGGCGGTTCGGTTTGCGACCGATGCCAAATCCGTCCAGAAACTGTTCGCGTACGGATACATCCCGGCACCACGAACGATGATCCGTGGCGTTCATAAGCTCCCGGCTGGCTGGACTCTGCGCTACGACTGCCGCGCCGAGGCCGCCGTGACCAAGCCGTACTGGACCTTTCAGCTCGAGTGCGACGATGCGCTCG
This sequence comes from Vicinamibacterales bacterium, assembly GCA_050742535.1. Classification (GTDB taxonomy): domain Bacteria; phylum Acidobacteriota; class Vicinamibacteria; order Vicinamibacterales; family UBA2999; genus Gp6-AA40. Next base: position 4,520 of record JBOGIQ010000126.1, read on the forward strand.
AACACGCACCCGAGGAGACCCTGGTCGAAGAGCTCCGCGCGCTGCTGCGGCAGTCAGTGCAGCGGAGGCTGGTTAGCGACGTGCCGCTCGGTATTTTCCTGAGCGGTGGAATCGATTCTGCGACGGTGCTGGCGTTCGCGGCTCGTCAGATTCCGGCCGAGCAGTTGTCGACGTTCACGGTGGGCTTTGTCGAACGCTCGTACGATGAGTCGGTGGCGGCCGAACGATTAGCGAAATGGTTCGGCACTCGGCATCACTCGACGCAACTGTCGCTCGACAACGCGCACGAATTGATGCAGGACGTTATCAGCCGCCTCGACGAGCCACTCGGCGACCCATCGATCCTTCCGACCCATCTCCTCTGCCGGTTCGCGCGCCGCTCAGTGACCGTGGCATTGTCGGGCGATGGCGGCGATGAATTGTTTGCCGGGTATGACCCGTTTCTCGCACTCGGCATGGCGAAGCTTTATACGAGGGTCGTCCCGCGAACACTCCATCGAACGGTCCGCCGCCTCGCCGCCCGATTGCCGCATTCCGACTCCTACATGAGCTGGGACTTCCGCCTTCGACGGGCACTGACTGGACTCGACTACTCGCAGCAGATTTGGAACCCCGTCTGGATGTCACCGATCGAGCCGAAGGCGATGCATCGCTATTTCGAAGATCCGCTTCCTCCCGAGGAGCTCTACGAGGAGGCGATTGACGCGTGGAGCTCCAGTACACAAACGGATCCGCTGTCCCGTTCGCTCGAGTTCTTTACGAAGTTGTACCTTCAGAACGATATCTTGCCCAAAGTCGATCGCGCGTCGATGATGGTGTCGCTCGAGAGTCGCGCGGTGTTTCTCGACAACGATCTGGTTGATTTCTGCCGCCGCCTCCCCAACAGCTGGAAGCTTCGTCGCGGCGTTCGCAAGTACCTCCTTCGGCGCGCGCTCGCGGGCATGGTGCCAAACGAAGTCCTCAACCGTCGCAAGAAGGGGTTTGGGATTCCCATCGATACATGGCTTCGTCACCTGCCCTTCCCGGAAGCGACCGTGTCGCTGCCGGGGATTAGACAGGACGGTCTGCGGCAGGCCTGGAACCAACATCAGGGTCGTCAGCACGATGAGCGACTGCTGTTGTGGACCTGGGTGGTTGCGCATACCTGGGTGAACAGCGTCGGCGAGGTCGTTCTGCAGTGAACGCCGAGGTCTACGAGGCTGAAGCGGCCCTCCACGGCACGCACTGGTGGTTCGTTGGCCGGCGCGAGTTGTTCAGCGATCTGCTGCAGGAACTTGGGCCGCGTCCTCAATGGCGTGTACTCGAAGTCGGTACCGGCACCGGCGCTAACCTGCCGGTGCTCGATGCGCTGGGAGTGCGGCAAGTCGTCGGATGCGACGTGTCGGCGGAAGCGCTGAGATATTCAGCCCGCGGCCACGCCGGGCCCTTGGCCGCCGCTGATGCTGCACGACTGCCGTTCAAAGACTCGAGTTTCGATCTGGTTATGGCTGCCGACGTGATCGAACATCTCGATGATGACTGTGCTGCACTTGCCGAGTTCGTGCGAATACTGAAGCCCGGCGGCCATTTCATCCTCACGGTGCCTGCTTTTCCCGCGTTGTGGGGTCCACAGGACGTCGTCGCTCACCATCGCCGCCGTTACCGGCGGCAGGCATTCCTCGAGTTGGTGTCCAGTGCGCGCTTGAAAGTCCGCTCGTGCTTCTATTTCAATTACGTGCTGTTCGTACCAATCTGGGCGGCACGCAAGCTTCTCCTGGCGCTTGGCATCCCCGTACGGACCGAGAACGCCATCAACACCGCACTCATCAACCGTGTGCTCACACAATTGTTCCGCGCCGACGTGAAATTCGCCAGGCGTCTCCGCGTCCCCTTCGGTGTGTCGCTGTGCGCCGTGGGCGTCAAGACGGCGTAGGAGACCGTGACCAAAAACCGACTCGGCACGCTGGCGCAACGGACCATTGATGATTTCGGTGACCAGTGGACCCATTTTCAGGACAACGAGGGGTACTACGGTTCGGTTGCGCTGCTGCAAGACACATTCGGTCCGCTGCTCGACATCGAGGAAGTGCGAGGCAAGCGCGTGGCTGAAATCGGCAGTGGCACTGGTCGAATCGTAGATATGTTGCTGCGGGCCGGAGCGGAGCACGTATTTGCGCTCGAGCCCTCTGATGCGTTCGACGTGTTAGTGCGCAACCTTGCGACCCATGGCGCCCGTGTCGAATGCCTGCGCGCAACGGGGGAACATCTGCCTGCGGATCGGCAATTCGATCTCGTCGTATCCATCGGCGTGCTGCACCATATTCCCGATCCTCCACCAGTTGTCCGCGCCGCCTACGCCAGCCTGCGACCAGGAGGACGGATCGTCGTATGGTTGTACGGACACGAGGGAAATGCCGGTTATCTCGCGCTGGTCAAGCCGTTGCGGGCGGTGACCGCGCGCCTCGGTCACGGCTCTGTCCTGATGGTCGCCCGTCTCCTGACACTCCTCGTGGCACCGTACATCTGGCTGTGCCGGTGGTTGCCGTTGCCCCTGCACGGATACTTCACACGAGTGTTCGCCCGCATGTCGCGAGAGAAGCGGGAGCTGATCGTTTACGACCAGCTCCGGCCTGCGTACGCGAAGTACTACAAACGAGACGAGGCGCTGGCGTTGCTCGAATCGGCCGGCTTTGGGTCGGTCGTTGCGGCACGCCGCCATGGATACAGTTGGACGGTGGCAGGTACCAAGTGACCGTTCAGGCTGTCAGCTCTGACGTTCCCGGGAGTGCGGCGAACCGCAAAACCGTCCTGCTCGCGCGGACCGCAGAAGCAACCTGCGTAGCGCTTCTGCCGATTATCGCTGTTTGGCTCTTCGATATCTCGATCATCGACCAAGAGTCGTACGTCGATCCTTACTTCTACACCGGTTACGCGCAGTCATTCGAACGGATGTGGGAGGTCTTCGGTCAGACTTATTACGCGGCACGGTTCCCGGTCATGTTTCTGAACACGGCTACGCAACAACTCGCGCCCGGGTTTGGTGGGTATGCCGTCGCGCATTACATCAGCTTCCTGGTAGGGGCGATTCCGTTGTATCTCCTGGCACGACGACACTTCGGGCTGACGGTCGCGGCGGCGTCGTACGCGTTTCTCGTGCTGAATCCCCTATTCCCACGCATCATCAACTGGGATTTGACCACCTCGCTTTCGATACCGGCCGGACTGAGTGGTATCGCCCTATGGCTTCTCGCCAAGCGGCCTTGGGGGATCGCCGTGTTCGGAGCCGGCTTCATGTTCGCTGTCGCACTCAATTCGCACATCTTTACCGGCACCGCGATTGGTATTTTCCTCGCCACAGAGTTTCTCTTTTCCCTGTTTCGCAGCCGGGGAATCCTCGCGTTCATCGTCAAGACCTCGACCGCGGCTGCGGGCGCGGTGACGTGTGTGTTACTGGGTTTGTGGTTCTATCAGGCAACTGTCGGGCCGGTTACGCCTGGAGAGTTGTGGGCGGTAACGGCCAATGCCATGAAGGCCGGCAGGCGATACGCCGAGACACACTACGTTCCTCTGGCTGACTACTACGCGAGGAACTATGAGATCTACGTCCCGCTCGTGATGACCGCCGCAGCTGTCGTCTTGAATCGCAGGCGGCTGTTCAGTGACACGCTCGATGCGCGCATCACCTGGTTCGGCGTTGCCTACCTCGGCGCGTATGTCGTTGCGGTGTTCGTGCTGCGCATGAACATCGTTCAGTATTTCTGGTATTTCGGCCATCTGACTATTGCGGTTTTCCTCATCGTTCCGGTCGTCCTGCGCCAAATAGCGGACAAAGCGGGCAGCACCGTGATCCCCTGGTTCATCGGTACCTTGGCGGTCATTAGTCTGACCGTGACGATTGCCTTCCAAACCATCAATCGGATGGCGATCGAGGCGGCGGAAAACGGTGCCGTGGGTCTGGCAGTCCTCGGCCTCGGCGCACTCGCGGTCGCGCTGCTGATCGTGCGGCACCGTCTTGCGGTGACCGCGGGGGCGGTGCTGTGCGCGATCGTCGTCCAGGCCTCGTACCTGTCGTGGACGCACCTCAGTGTTTACAACCGCGCAGAGAATGCCTCGGAGAGGCCGCTCTTTGAGATCATTCGCGAATACCATCGGCTTTTGAACCGCTACGACAAGCCCGCCACACGTGTCCGCACGTGGTATCAGACGTCGAACGTGAGGCTTCTGTCGGTGGCGTCGAGCAATCTGCTATTCACCTTACAGAGCCCTTGGAACGGTCCTGGCATGCCGGATGTGGGGCAGGCAGAGCGCAGCCTCCTGATTGAGGAGCGGACACGTTATGTCCTGCTGATTGCTGACGACCTCGAACGGGTTGACGCCGGCTTGCAGGCGTTGACCGCGGCCAAGGTGCCGTTCACTCGCACGGAGACGGGCAGCTGGGGTTATGCACCGGCACAGGTATCGGTCGCGCTGATCGAGCTGTTGAAATGATTCGTTCGGAGCGTGCGGGCACGTCGGCGTGGCTGGGCCTCGTGCATGCGTTATCGAGCGTGCCTGGCGCGTACCAGCTGCAACAACACATCGCCTACCCGACGACATCCCGTTTCCGGCGTCTACTGAAACGTCATGTTCAGATCGACGAGGGCGACCGCCTGCTCGACCTCGCCTGCGGAATCGGTACGTATCGCGACGTGCTCGGGGGTGACTATTACGGCGTCGACGTGAATCCCGCGTACATCGAAGCGGCACGCCGTAATCGCGATGGACAGTTTGACGTGATGGATTGCTGCGACCTGACCTTCCCGGCCGGGATGTTCCCGCATATTGTCATGATTGCGGCGACGCATCACCTCGACGACCGGCAGGTGGATGCCGCGATCAGCGGTGCACTGCGCGTGTGTCAGGACGATGGAGCGTTACATGTCCTCGACGCCGTGCTTCCGGAAACAGGCTGGCGCCGATTCAAGACCGGCTGGTTTCGACTGGACGCGGGTAGATTCCCACGCCGCAGAGACGACCTACGTACACGATTGAGCGCACTGGGGACGGTCGCCGTAGAAGACTTCCTGGCGGGGCCGCTACACGATTGCGCGTACTTTCAAGTCAGGCCCAGAGCACGGTAGCCGCAGCGAACCGAATCGTTCCACCAGGATCGTTCGTACAACCAGATGCATAACATCGCGGTGAGAGAACAGCGTATCCGCGTGAATGGTTCACGGGTCTTCGCGAGAATCGTGGAAGTTGCCTTCCTCGCGCTGTGTCCCGCGCTCGCGTTGTGGGTGATGCACTTTTCACCGATCGCGCAGAAGGAATTCGCCGATCCGTACGTCTACACTGGCTACATCAATAACTTCGAGGATCTGTTTCAACGCTACGGTGTGACGTATTACGGCGTCCGGTTCGGTCTGGTCGCGCCAGCGCAACTGGCAGCTGCGGTTTTTGGACCGGTGGGCGGCTACGTCGTTCTTCGATACGCGTACTGTCTCATCGCCGGGCTTCCGTTTTACCTCCTGGTCCGCCAACGATTCGGCCGTCCCGCCGCTGTCGCGTCTATTTCTCTCCTCCTGACAAGCCCGTACTTCGCCCGCACGATCCTCTGGGACCATCCGGACGCAGCGGGTGTGCCGTTCCTGTTCGCAGCGATCTGTCTGTTCCTCATTGAGGGACGACGACGATTGGCGCTCGATGCGTCCGCGGCGATCTGCGCGGGAATGGCGCTCCACAGCAACGTCTTCGTTGCCGCGCCCCTTGCGATAATCGTCGGCACGTGGACACTCCTTTCCGTCTTGTGGCGGCGCGATGTTCGCGCCATCGCCAGCCGGTTGACGGTCGTGCTGTCGGGCATCGGCGGCATTTCGGCCCTGGCGGCGGGGTACTACCGGTGGCGCGTGGACGTAGCGGACATATTTTCGATCACGTTCAACAAAAGCCTGGAACTGGCCAGCGGTGGCATGGTCGAATGGCGCACGCCTGGTATCGAGTGGGTCACCCGTGAATGGCACGTGCTGACGCCTGTTGCCCTCGCCCTTCTTGCCCTTGCTGCCTGGAGCAAACATCGCAGCGGCTTCGAGGAAACAGTCATGTGGCTTACCGCAGCCGCCACCACGGCGTTCTTCTACGTCATGCAGTTTGGCCTCGGCGGAAACTCGCTGGAACTGTTCTATTACTTCTCCTACCTCCTGCCCAGCGTCTTTCTATTGGTCGCGTTGATTGTCGGCGCGCTGTTGAACGGCGCGGGTCCGCGATCGAGTTCGGCCGCGGTTGCCTTGCTGGTATCGGCGGCAATCGGACCATGGATCCTCTACTCGCTTGGACGAGGGATCGCATATCCAACGCGTATCGGACATTACCTGGCGGCAGTCGGTGCCGGTGCCGCGGCGTTACTTCTCTGGCGGTGGGTGCCACGATTCCGGCCCGCGACGGCGGTGTGCGCGGCGGCGGCCTTCGGGTTCATGCTTTTCAGCAGCTTCGCGAGGCCAGTATACGCACGCATGATCGACAGCCGTGTTCAGGCCGTCCGCAGCGACGTAGACGTCTATCGAGTTGCCCTGCAGCTTATCGAGATCGTGCCGCGATGGTCGGCGAACCCCGGAGCAGTGGGATTCTGGTACAGCAACGAGGCTAGTCCTATCCAGTCGATCCAATCGACGTATCTGTTTGGATTCTCGCGAGTCCAGGGTGAGGGCCGCGGACTGCCGCATCTCGAGGCCGCAGACCTCCAGCGGCTGGGCCGAATGCAACTCAAGTGGCTGGTCCTGCTGGCCGAGACCGAAGGTGAGTTGGCCAGCGGACTTGAAACACTGAGCCGAATCGGCATTGAGCACGAGCCTGTCGATCGCCGCGTTCTTCGCAGCGGGACGTACGCTGTCCACTTCGAGCTCCTCGAACTTCGCCCTCATACAGAGGATCGATCACCACCGCCGCCATAATTTGATCTCACCGCCTGATGGCCGCATCATCGTTGCCGGGCGACTGCGAGAAGGCTGGAACCGATGCCCAGCGACTTGCCCGCGGCGATCGCGGTGACTTCGTGGTCAAGCATCCAGCTCAACGCGCCGGCGAGCCTCCGGCGCTCCACCGCGTGCTCACGCTTGTAGAGCTCCTCGGCCCTCCCCGGTCGCGCGAGCCCTATGCGGTACGGCAGCGCGCGCATCAGCATCGAGAGCGGGACGAGGCGCTGGAACAGGTAAGTGGAGTACAGCACTTCGAAGCCCCCGGTGAGCGCGGCGGCGAGCGTCCGCCGCGTATACCGCCGGTAATGCATCGCGTCGACATCGGCCATCGACCACTGCCAGTCGAAGGCAGGCACGGTGAGATACAGGAAGCCGCCAGGCCGAATGAGGTCGCCGAGCCGCTGCACGAACTGTCTGTCGTCGTCGATGTGTTCCAGCACGTCGAACAAGCCGATGTTCGGCACGCTGCCCGGCCGGATTGCCGCCTCGTCAATCGTCGCGTTGATGACCGTGGGCACCCGGCGGCTCTGTTTCGCGTTCTGCGCGCCGGCCACGCCGGGCTCGAGCAGCGCCGTCTCGAAGCCGGCATCGATCAAGCCCTGTGCGACAAAACCATTGCCGCCCCCGATGTCGAGGATGAAGCCGTCGGGGGGAAAGCGCCGGACGGCGGCGATGATGCAGCGGTTCCGGTGCGTGAACCAGAACGAGCCGTCCTCGAGGCGGAAGCAGGCGGCGTTGTGCTCCGCCGGGTAGGAAAGGTCTGCGGCAGCGGCGGCGTTGGCGCGCCAGATCCCGGTCTGCTCATCGAGATGCAGCGCGCCGCTGAGCACCGCCATGTTCACTGCCATCTTCACGTCATCGGCGGGTGACATACCGTTCCAGCGCCTTGATGCGCGTCGAGTCGGGCACGACGGCATGGCTCACGATGACCGCCCCGGCGCCGACGAAGCAATCGGCACCGACACGGCAATCGCCGCACACGGTGCAATTCGGCGACAGGAACGTATTCGGCCCGATATTGCAGTCGTGGCTCACGCAGACTCCCGGCCAGACGACAACGTTGTCTGCGAGCGTCACGCGACAGTCCACGAGGGCTCCGGCCATCACGAACGTGCCGGGACCGGCCGACGAGGTCGTCGACACGTAGGCCCTTGGATGCACCAGGACCGGCATCGTGTATCCGGCGTCCCGGATGCGGGCGGTCACACCGCGCCGTGCGGTCAGATCTGAGTAGCCGACTGCGTTGACACAGACGTAATCGGACGTCGAGTACGTCTGCCGCACGGACGCGAAGGGCCCCAGCACGTTCTCTCCCTCGTAGGTGTCGTCGATGAAGCCGGCGAACTCGTGGCCACTATCCTCGACGAGACAGCGAACGACCTGACCGAAGAGGCGTGAACCGTAGACGAGTACCTTCATGACCTGACCGCGCGGAACCGCACGTACTTGTAGAGGCCGCGGGACAGCGGCAGCGCCTGGCGCAGGTAGTCGTCGACGTGTGCGGCTGCCGCGGCGGACACGCCGTGCAGAATCTTGCCCTGGCCTCCGAACCACTCGTAGGTGGCCTCGACCCGATCGAAGCCGGCGTGGTGAGCCTTGGCCGTCCACTCATCCGGGTCTATCCCGCCCGTGATGGACTTGTTGTACTCGGCAAGGTCGAACACCTCCGCGGGAATGCCGAACTCGTCCTCGACGCGGGCGCTCGTCTGCAGTACCGAGGCCACCTCGTCGCGTGCCAGCACTGGCGTCGACGGCCCGACGGCGTCGCGTACCGACAGGGCGTTCAGCCAGAAATGCCGGTTCGGCTCGAGGTCGACATACAGGCAGCCGCCGGGGCGAAGGACGCGGTGCGCCTCGACCAGCACGGGATCGAGATCCTGCAGGTGGTGGAAAAAGGAGTACGCCGAGACGACGTCGAATTGGCCGGCACCGAACGGGAGCCGGGCGGCGTCGGCCGTGTACACCTGCACGTTCGACCGGGACGGCACCCGCGCTAGCATTGCCGGCGTCAGGTCGATGCCCCGTACTTCGTCGAACTGATCGGCGGCGAGATCGATGATGAAGCCGGTGCCGCATCCGATATCGAGCAGCCGGCCGCCAAACTCGGCGCGCAGTGCCTGGAGGCGGGCGCGGACCGTCGCCTTGTTTTCGGGGCGGAAGTGCGGTTCGCGCTCGTTGTACTCCGCCGCCATCCGCGAGTGCACGAGGACATTGGCCTCACGAACGTCCATGTCTGGACCTTTCCAGATTCACCGTCTCGTCGATCACATAACGGGGCCGCGCCAGCACTTCCTTGAACATCCTGAATATGTAGAGGCCGAGCACACCCAGCGCCAGCATGATCGTGCCTCCGAGGAAGGTGATCAACAGCACGATCATGGTCAGGCCCTGCGGGAGACTTCGTCCGCCGAGCAGATACTGCAGCAGCACGATAACGCCGTATAGAAGCGGTCCGACAATCATCAGCCCGCCGGCCGACGCGAACACCGTCGGCGCCAGGTCCGAATAGGTAACCAGTGAATTGACGGCAAGGCGCAGACGCTTCAGGAATGTGTACGAGCTCCGCCCCGGGCGCACCCCCCGCGCGACAGGCACGATGACGGACTGGAAGCCCACATAGAACATCAGCGGTCCATACAGCACGTCGCGTTCGGGAAAGGCCCTGAGCGCATCGCCGACCTTGCGTGTAAACGCCCGGAACGTTCCGAGCTGGCGCGGCACGGCGACGCCGATGGTGCGCGAAAAGACCTGATGGTACGCATCGGAGGTGAGGCTTCGCGCCGTCGTCTGCCCTTCGAGCTTGGTGGTGTAGACGATGTCGCAGCCGCGTTCCTGCAGCGTCCTGACCAGCATCGGGATGTTCTCGGGCTCGTCCTCGAGATCCGCGTCCATCAGGACCAGGACATCGCCTTCTGCGTGATCGAGCGCGGCGGCGATAGCCGGGTGCTGCCCGAAGTTTCGCGAGAAGCTGATGACCTTCAACCGCGAATCAGCAGCCGCCTGTGCCTTGAGCAGTGCGAGAGAGCGGTCGCGGCTGCCGTCATCAACGACAATCGCCTCGTATTCGAATCCGTCAAGGCCCGTTCGAAGCCGTTCGACAAGCTGAACGATGGTGGCCTCGTTGTTGTACACCGGGACGAGAATCGACAGACGTGGCGCTGCGGGTAACACGGTATCAGCGGGTCGGCTGTCGATAGGAGCGTCGCTCGGGTGGCAGGTAATACTCTTCCAGAGACGCGGGCGGCTGAGCGAAGAATCCGAGCTTCTGACGCACCTGATCGCTGACGCCGGTGAGATCCATTCCGGCCATCGCCCTCGGGATGTCAATCCGCTGCTTCATATAGGGACGGCACGCGTTGATGGTGAGCGCATGACGCCAGCGCGCGGTGGTATTGACGGCGCCAGCATGCC
>JBOGIQ010000127.1:0-14791 GCA_050742535.1 Vicinamibacterales bacterium
AGGACGAACGGCTGACGAGCGTGGAGGCGGAGAGTCGATTGGCGAGACGTGAGAAGAACTGGCAGGCGCGAAAGGACCGGCTGGATGCCGCGGCGGCGGCTGTGATTCTGCAGGATTTTCTCGACAATCACCGATGAAAAAAGCGCTCGTCGGCCTCGTACTCCTGATGATCCTTGGCGGCGGCGCCCTGGCCGGCATGTCCTGGACACGGATGCACACACCCTTCAAGGGTTATCCGGGCCCCGAGCAGTTCGTGGAGATTCCCGTTGGCGCAGGTGCGGCCGTCATTCGCGAACGGCTGCTCGCCGCCGGCGTCGTGCAGGACGCGCTCACGCTGCGCCTTGCGCTGCGGTGGACCGGCGCGTCGCGCGACCTCCAGGCGGGCGAGTATCGCTTCGACCAGCCGATGACCGCGATCGAGGTCGTCAGCAAGATCGCGCGCGGCGATGTCTACGGGCAGCGGATTACCTTCCCCGAAGGTCTGACCATCCGGGAGATGGCGGCACTCTACGAATCGCGCGGCCTGGGCAAGGCGCGGGAGTTCATCGACGCGTCGCGGAACGTCGCGCTGATTCGGGACCTCGACCCGGCGGCTCCGGACCTCGAGGGTTATCTGTTCCCCGACACCTATACCGTCGGCCGCACCGCGGTGGCCTCTCAGCTGATCGAAAGCATGGTGGCCGGATTCAGGGCCGCGTATCCGGGCGACTCACCGCAGCCCGCCGACCAGCCGCCGCTGACGACACGGCAGCTCGTGACGCTGGCGTCGCTCGTCGAGAAGGAAACGGGAAAACCCGACGAGCGTCCGATCGTGTCGGCGGTCTATCGCAACCGGCTGCGCATCGGCATGGGCATGCAGGCCGATCCGACGGTCGTGTACGCGCTGCAGAAGGCGGGACGGTACGACGGCAACATCCGCAAGGACGACCTCGCGATCAACTCGCCGTACAACACCTACAAGTACCCCGGACTTCCGCCGGGACCGATCGCGTCGCCCGGCAAAGCGTCACTCGAGGCGGCGCTGCGGCCCGCCGACGCGGACTTCCTGTATTTCGTCAGCCGGAATGACGGCTCGCACGTGTTCGCCAGGACGCTGACCGAACACAACCGCAACGTGCAGGAGTTCCAGGTCCGCTATTTTCAACGGCGGCGTTAGGTTGCCTGGGCCACTCAGCTACCCAGCCCACCTAGTTAATCGTGTAGTCCGGCCAGCACGTGTCCACGGTTCGCAGGAACGGATCGTTGTTCCAGTCGAACTTCCAGTCGGAGGTGCCGAGGATGATGATGGCGCCGCCGCCGCGGCCGCCGCCGGCGGAGTCGCGCATCGCGCGCGGGTCGAGAATCTCGTCGATCTGGTCGCGCGCGTCCTCGAGGTGCAGCCGCGACAGCCGATCGGTCACGGCCGGCATCGCCCGGACGATTTCCGCGCGCACGGAACGCAGCTCGCCGCGAAGCAGCGAGCGCACTTCCGGCGGCCCGGCGGCGCCGTTCAGGCGCGCGTCGAGCGCATCGAGGTAGATCCGCTGGACGTTCCGGCGGAACTGGTCGATCGGCTTCGCCGGGGTGGTGAGCTCCGCCCAGAGCCCGCGCCGGAGATCGGCCAGGAACTGCGGCGCCGTGTAGACGGCGGTGCCGTCCACGGTGCCCTGCTCTACAAGCCGGCTGATCCGATCGTTCTGCAACAGCGAATTCATCACCGAGCTTTGCGCGTTGCGCACGCGATTGATGACACCGGCGGGTTCCATCCGCCGCAGCAGCTCCGGCTTGACGAGGAACATCGGCGGGATGAACGCGTTGGTCAGCAGGAAGCGGGTGGCCTCCTGCTGCTTCAGGCGCGGCACCGGCGTGAACCGCCGCCCGTCCTGTCCGATGTGCTTCTGCTGCGAAAGGGAACCGCCGACCAGCTGTGCCACGTGGTTCATCTCGAGCGTCCACTGCGCGACCAGACGGCCATAGACCTCGGTCAGCTCGCGATAGGGATCGCCGCGCTGCGTGCTCGTCGCCTCGAGCAGCAGGTCCGAGACGCGCGCGAGATTCTTCATCCCGAGCGTGGTGGCCTGCACGGCGTCGGCATCGCCGACCGCTTCGGTCAGGTTCTGCGGGTCGCTGGCGCCGGCCTGCGCGGTCGAGAAGCGGTACCACGGCGTCTTGTCCTGTTCACGCGCCCACTGATCGAGCGTCGCCTTCTCATCGTCCGCGGTTCGCGCGCTTGGGATCGGCTTGTATCCCCACATCGTCGCCCACTTGTCGTACGGGCCGACCTTGGGAATCAGATCGGCGACGTCGATCTTGTCTTCGGGCTGCGCCACGTAATTGAAGCGCGAGTAGTCCATGATCGACGGGGTGTGGCCGTTCTGCTTGACCCAGTTGCGATCGCGCACCTGCGTGAGCGTGTACATCGCGCTGGCCTTCATGTTGTGCTGGAAGCCGAGCGTGTGGCCGACTTCGTGCGCGACGACGAATCGCACCAGCTCGCCCATCAGGTCGTCGGGCAGCGGCAGCCGGCGCGCGCGCGGATCGAGCGGTCCCGCCTGCACGAAGTACCAGTTCTTCGCCAGGTTCTGGACGTTGTGGTAGAAGAGGATGTCCGCTTCGAGAATCTCGCCCGACCGGGGGTCGTGAATGTGCGGTCCCTGAGCGTTTTCCGTCGTCGACGGGAGCCATTTGACGACGGAATAGCGCGCGTCCTCGGCGCTCCAGTCCGGGTCGTCCTTGGGCGCTTCCATGGCGACGATCGCGTTGCGGAATCCGGCAGCCTCGAACGCGGGACGCCAATCCTCGATGCCCTTCTTCACGTAGGAGACGAACTTCGCCGGGGTCGCCGGATCGACGTAGTAGACGATCGGCTTGACCGGCTCGGAGATCTCCGCGTTCGGGTCCTTCTTTTCCAGGCGGTAGCGCGTGATGAACGTCCGCGGCGTGGCGCGATGGTCCTGCCGGCCGTAGTCGATCACGTTGCGCGTGAAGTAGCCGACGCGCTCGTCGAAGAGACGCGGTTTCATCGGAACTTCCGGCAGCTTCACCATGCTGTGCGAGGTGATGACGGTCGCACTGTTGCCGCGCAGGCCGCCTCTCGCCGCCCCGGCGGGGTCGGCCCCTGGAGCCGCGGCTCCACCGGTGAACGTCTGGTTGATCTCGACGTTGATGTTTTCCGGGAACGACACGACCTTTTCGAGGAAGGTGCGGGTCGCATCCATACCGCGCGCGCCAAGGCGGCCGCGTGCCGAGAACTCAGGGACGTCCGTCAGGAAGAGCGGCGTGACCTCGATCACCGGGTCCTGCTCGGGACTGAATGCGGCGACGTTGAACGAGCGGACGATTGGAGGGTTCGTCGAATTCGCGACCGCGCGCGAGATCGGCTCCGCCGGATCGGCGATCAGGCTGTAGTCCACTTCGCGCAGCAGAACGCGGTTGGCGGAGAGCTCCCAGCGCACGACGCGGCTGCCGACCGGATCGCCACCCAGTCCGGCGCCCGTAGCGGTGCGCTTGATCTGGGTGACCCACAGGAAGTCCTTGCCGAGCTGCGCCTTCGGAATCTCGTAGAAGACCTGATCGCGGATGCGGTGCACCTTGAAAATGCCGTCATCGGTCGTGGCTTCCTTGGTGATCACCTGGTTATACGGGCGCGGCTGGTTGCCGCGGCCACCTCGCCCCGCCGCGGCTGCGGCCGCATCGCCGCCGGCCGGCGGATTCGCGGGATCCTGCGGCGGCTCCTGCGGCGCCGGCGGTGGATCCTGCAGGTCGCCAGCCCAGATCGGATTGTCCGGTGTGACGACCGCCTGCGAGCGCTTCTGCGCGAGGAGGCCCGAACCGGCGCCCGCGGCCAGCGCGAACAACGCCACGAATCCGATGGTGGACGAGAGCAACCGGTTATCCGGCGTCATAAAAAGCTCCTTGCTGCGAGGACCAGGGATCAGGGATCAGGAATCAGGATCGCGCGAATTATAGCGCCGCGACCGGCCCGCCTTCGATGCCCAGCATCGTCAGCATCGCCGCAAGGTGTTCCGGGCTGCCGCTGGTCACGAAACGCGTAATTCCTGTCGCTTCGTAGTGTCCGCCTTCAGGCGGACCTCCATCGGAGTGTCGGCCTTCAGGTGAACCTCCGTCGTAGTGTCCGCCTTCAGGCGGACCTGCCAGCAGCGAGGCCTCGGCCAGCCGCCGTCGCAGCTCCCGGGCGACGGCCGCCGCGGGGTTTATCAGCGTGACACCGGGGCCGGCAACGGAGGCAATGAGCGCTTCCACGAAGGGGTAGTGCGTGCAGCCAAGAACGAGCGTGTCGGCGCCCTGTTCGACGAGCGGGCGGACAAACGAGGCGATGAGGTCGCGGGTCCTGGCGGTCGCAAGCTCCCCCTGTTCGATCTGTTCGACCAGGCCGGGACACGGCTGTGCCAGGATGCGCGCGCCGTTCGCCCAGGTCTCGGCGAGGCGCGCGAAGCGGGGGCTGGCGATCGTCTGCCGCGTGGCGAGCACGCCGACGATGCCGGTTCGAGTGGCGGCGGCGGCGGGTTTCACGGCCGGTTCGATGGCCACGAACGGCAGCGGCCACCGGGCGCGGAGCGCTTCGACGGCCACGCCCGTGGCGGTGTTGCACGCGACCACGATCGCCTTGACGTGTTGATCGAGCAGGAACTCGACGATCCGGAACGCCCGCTCCTGAATCTCTTCGACCGGCTTGTCGCCGTAGGGAGCGTGCGCGGAATCCGCCACGTAGATCAGGTTTTCGGCGGGCAGCTGCCGCTGGATCTCCTGCAGCACCGAGACCCCGCCGACTCCCGAATCGAAGACACCGATCGGGAGCGAGGCGTGCTCACTCAACGTAGGCCGGCGACTTGGGAAGCTTCGCGTGCGTAGCCATGTCGTGTTCGATCCAGAGCTCGGCGCCTGTCTGCTTCAGCAGCGCCTCCACCTTTGCACGCGCGGCACGCGACTGGTCCGCGTTGAACTCGAAGGTTGGCAGGATGCCCTTCGCGCGCTCCTCCGGATAGTGATACAGGTCGCCGGCAAGGAGCACCGGTCCGCGCTTCGGGAGGCGCACGAGCAGCACCTGATGGCCCGGCGTGTGCCCGGGCGCGGAAATCACGCGCACGGTGCCGTCGCCGAAGACATCGAAGTCTTCGTTGTCGAGGATCCGCGTTTTGGCGTTCTTCAGCGCGCTGTAGGTGGCCGGCTGAATGATCCCCTCCGGCTTTTCGCTGAACATGAAGTCGCGTTCCGCCTTCTGGGTGATCCACGTCGAGCCGGCAAAGGCGTTGGCGTTGCCGGTGTGGTCGGCGTGGTAGTGAGAGAGGGCGAAGTAGGTCACGTCCGCCGGCCGGTAGCCGGCGGCGGCAAGCTGCGGGAGCAGCGGCTTCGTCGCCGACTGCACGCCCTCGGTGACCGTTGCGCCGTCGCCCTTGAACGCGCTGTCGGGGATGCCGCCGGCGTCGAACTGCAGCGTTCCGCGGGGATGGACGATCAGATACGAGCTGTTGACGAAGTCCGGCTCCTTGACTTCCTCGCGCGCGAGGTTGAAGAGCTTCGTGTCGAGCCCGCGGATGAAGCCGTTCTCGAAGACGTAGAGGCGAACGGAGGTGACGGGCGCCGGCTTGTTCTGCGCCGCGAGCGACAGCGTAATCGCGAGAGCGGCTGTGGCGGTTGCGATGATGCGAATCATGTGTGTCTCCTGCCCGAGGCCTCCGCGACCTCCTACCGCTCACCCCACTTCAGCTTTTCCCGCAGCACCTCGAAGTAACTCCGCGCGGGGGCTTTGACCAGCCGCAGGCAGCGCTCCGACTTGCGCACGGCGACCATGTCGCCCTTCTGCAGCGGATACCCGGCCTGACCATCGTAGGTGACGAAGATCTCGTCGCCCTCCGTGGTCATATTCGGCCGCACTTCGATCGTCTCGCTTCCAGGAATCACGACAGGCCGGTTCGTCAGCGTGTGCGGCGCGATCGGCGTGATGCCGATGGCGTCAACCCGCGGATGGACGATGGGGCCGCCGGCCGCCAGGTTGTACGCCGTCGATCCGGTGGCGCTGGTGATAATCAGGCCGTCGGCCTTCACCTTCGTCACGAGTCCGGTGCTGACGGATATCGAAAGCTCGATGATTCGCGACAGCGCAGCCTTGGTGAAGACGACGTCGTTCAGCACGATGCGCGAGTCGAACCGCTCCCGCGAACGATACGCGTCGGCGGCCAGCATGGCGCGCTGGTCGATCGTCGCAGTGCCGTCGACGACCGACTGCAGCGCCGGATAGAGCTCGTCGATCCGCGTTTCCGTCAGGAACCCGAGGCTGCCGAAGTTGACGCCGAGGATCGGCGTGTCGCGCCCGGTCAGCGCGATTCGCGTCGCCATGCTGAGCAGTGTGCCGTCGCCGCCCATCACCACGATCAAATCGGCATGCCGCGGAATCTCGTCGCGCGAATACGACTTGGCCGCCGTGCCGCTGCCGGCCAGCGCGGCCGTTTCGGTTTCGAAGACCGCTTCAATCTGTTTGTCGCGCAGCCAGGAGGCGAGCCGCTCGAGGTGATCGGACGCGGCCCGCAGGCCGCGCTTGGCAACGATGCCGACGCGCGTGATACGCGCGGGTCCAGAAGACGACTCCGGAGACGAGGTCATGACGCGCGGAGATGGAGGAGGAACTCGACGTTCCCCTTCTGGCCCGTAATGGGGGAAGGGGTCGAGCCCGCTGGTCTCAATCCTATCGCAGCCGCCACGGCGGCGACTTCCTCGAGCACCCGCTCGTGGACGGCGGCGTCGTGGATGATGCCTTTGCGCACCTCGCCGCGACCCGCCTCGAACTGCGGCTTGACCAGCGCCACGACGTCTGCTCCCGGCCGGAGAAGAGGCGGTATGACGGGGAAGATCTGCCGCAGCGAGATGAACGAGACGTCGATCACCACGAGATCGACCGGTCCGGGAAGATCCGCCGGCGTGAGGTGACGCGCGTTGAACCCCTCGACGACGATCACCCGCGGATCGTTGCGAATCTTCCAGTCAATCTGCCCGTGTCCGACGTCGAGCGCGACGACGCGCGCCGCGCCGCGCTGCAGCAGCACGTCGGTGAAGCCGCCGGTCGACGCGCCGATGTCCAGGCATTCACGGCCATCGACCGCGATGCGGAAGGTGTCCAGCGCGTGCGCGAGCTTCAGTCCGCCGCGGCCGACGTACGGATGATCGGGCTCGGCGAGCTCGATGGCGGCGTCGTGCTCGACGGGCATGCCCGCTTTCCCGGCCGGTTTGCCATCGACGCGCACGTGTCCGGCGAGAATCAGCGCGCGCGCACGTTCGCGCGACGGCGCAAGGCCGCGGTCGACGACGAGCTGATCGAGGCGGGTTTTCGGCATCAGGTTGGTCCGGCTGAAGCCGGACACTACGTGTACATGGAGTGTCCGCCTTCAGGCGGACCTTAATTCGATCGCTCGACGATCCACCGCCCGATCCCGAGCAGGCGCGGATCGGCGATTCCCGCCGCGGCAAGCACGCTCTCCGCCCGTTCGAGGCACTCCGTCGCCATCCGGCGCGACGCCTCCACGCCGTACATGGACGGATATGTCGGCTTGCCGGACGCCGCATCCTTGCCTGCGGTCTTGCCCAGGTCGGCGGAGACGCCCTCGACGTCGAGGATGTCGTCGACGATCTGAAATGCCAGCCCGAACTCGCCGGACGCATCGTCGATCGCCGCGATTTGCTGCTGCGACCCGCCGCCCATGACGGCGCCGGCACGGCCGGCTGCGCGAAGGAGGGCCCCGGTCTTCTTGCTGTGCATCAGGCGCATGCCGTGCTCGTCGAGCGGCGCGGGGAGACTTCCACGCGCGTCGGGCGTGACCGTCGCCAGATCAATCGCCTGACCCCCGACCATGCCGATCGGACCTGCCGCTGCGGCAATGATTCGAATCACTTCGAGCTTGCGCGCGATCACCCCGGGATCCGTACTGCGCGGCTCGTTCGACAGGTGCGAGAACGCCTGCGTCAACAGCCCGTCGCCGGCCAGAATCGCGATGCCCTCGCCGGCGACGACGTGCAGGGTCGGCCGGCCGCGCCGCATCGTGTCGTTGTCCATGGCCGGCAGGTCGTCGTGGATGAGCGAGTAGGTATGAATCAGCTCGATGGCACAGGCCGCCGGCAGCGCGAGCGCGCGATCGCCGCCGACGGCGTCGGCGCTGGCCAGGCACAGGATCGGCCGCAGCCGCTTGCCTCCCGCATGGAGGCTGTACGACATCGCGTCGTGCACGACCCGCGGGCACTCGGGAACGGGGGGCAGGATGGCCGCGAGCGCGTGCTCGACCTCCGCGCGGCGAGCGTCGATGTAATCCACGGAAGTCAAAAGTCAAAAGGCAAAAGGCAAAAGAGAAGTTCAGAAGTCGTTCTTTTGACCTTTGCCTTTTGCCTTTTGACTTTCAGAGTCCTCGTTCATCAGGGTATTCGTGGCGTCCTGAAGCTGGCCGCGCTCGTTGAGGATTTCGATACGGCGCTCGGCCTCTTCCAGCCGCGCGTGGCAGAACCGCGAGAGCTGCACGCCGCGCTCGAACAGCTGCAGCGACTGCTCGAGCGGAATGTCGCCGTCTTCGAGCTTCTTGACGATCGTGTCGAGCTCGGTCAACGCGGCCTCGAAGTCTTTGATCGTTGGATCGCTCACTTGCGAACCTCACAATCCAGTTCGCCCGTGTGCAGGGTCACCCGTACGTGATCGCCGGCGCTGACGGTGGCGGCATCCCGAATGACGTGCGTCCGGTCCGCATCCCAGCAGACGGCATAACCGCGTCCCAGCACCGCCAGCGGGCTGAGGCTGTCGAGGCGCGCGACCGCGGTTCGCAGACGGGCGTCGTGCCGATGATGCGCCCGGGTGAACGCGCCGGCCAGCTGTCCGTCAGCGGTTGCCAGACGCGTGCGAATCGCGCCGAGCCGTCGTCGCAGGTCGAACGTCTCGAGCTTCAACCGCAGCGCGTGGTAGGCGCGCTCGCGGCGGGCGAGATGGGTGCGAATGGCGCGGCGCAGCTCGTGCGTCAGTTCGGCCGCGTGCCGGCTGCGCATCGCGACCCGCCCATGCGCACCCGCGTATCCGGACCGTGCTTCCAGCATGCGCAGCCGCGCTTCCAGCCGGTGCAGCCGCGCGCTCATCGTCGTCTCGAGCTGGTGAGTCAAGCGGTCGATGCGCGCGCAGAAGTCGTCCTTTCGCGAGACCACCATTTCCGCGGCAGCGGACGGGGTCGGGGCGCGAAGGTCGGCGACGAAATCCGCGATGGTGACGTCCGTTTCGTGGCCGACGGCCGAAATGGTTGGCACCGGACAGCCGGCGATTGCCCGCGCGACGACCTCTTCGTTGAACGCCCAGAGGTCCTCGATCGAGCCGCCGCCGCGGCCGATGATGACCACGTCCACGTCGCGCACGCGGCCGATGGCGCGAATCGCGCGCATGATGTCCATCGCCGCGCCTTCACCCTGCACGCGCGTCGGCCTGATCACGAGATGCGCGTTCGCGTAGCGCCGGCGCAGCACCTTGATGATGTCGCGGACAGCGGCGCCGTCGAGCGACGTGACGATCCCAATCTTCCGCGGCAGAGCCGGCAGCGGGCGCTTGCGCTGCGGGTCGAACAGCCCCGCGGCCGACAGCCGTTCTTTCAGTTGTTCGAACGCGAGCTGCCTGGCACCGAGCCCTTCCGGCTCCATGTGCTCGCACGACAGCTGATACTCGCCCTTCGGCCCGTAGACGCTCACACGTCCGCGTGCGACAACACGCAGACCGTCCTGCGGCTTGAAGCGCAGGAGCCGCAGCGACGATCCGAACATCACGCCTTTGATCTGGGCGCCGCGGTCCTTGAGCGTGAAGTACATGTGTCCCGACGTCCACACCTTGCAGTTCGACAGCTCGCCTTCGACCCACACCTCGAAGAACTGCTCTTCGAGCGTCGTTCGGATTCTGGCAGTGAGCTGCGAAACCGTCAGGACGCGCCGCGGTTCAGGCTCCGGCGGTGCAATGGGCGCCGACTCATCCTTGCCCGCCGTAGCTTCAGCGGAGGCGGGTTCTTCAAACGGGAGGTCGAAGAACGAGCTCACCCTTCGACTCGCCCTGCGGGCTCGCTCAGGGCAGGCGTCCGAGTGCGGGCCGCGCCGCCGGCCTGGAGATTAATGAGCTCCTGCTCCGGATAGCTGATGCGGCGCACCGCGAGCGCCCGCCCGGTCTTGTCGTCCGCGTCGACGATCACGCCGTTCAGCCGCGGGTTTCCGGTCGCGGGCTCGAATCGCGACGGCATGCCGTTCAGAAAGCGCGCCAGTGACGGCTCGCGCTCCATGCCGATGATTGAATCGTGCGGGCCGGTCATTCCCGCGTCGGTCAGGTACGCCGTTCCATTTGGCAGGATTCGTTCATCCGCCGTCTGCACGTGCGTGTGCGTGCCGACCACGAGCGTGACCTTGCCATCGAGGTGCCATCCCATGGCGATCTTTTCGCTCGTCGCCTCGGCGTGAAAGTCGACGACGATGATCTTCGTCCGGCTCCTCATCGCCTCGATCTCGCGCAGGACGACCTGGAACGGGTCGTCGATGTTCAACATGAACACGCGCCCCATCACGTTGATCACGCCGACCGCCCGGCCATCGCCGCTCTGCGCGACGTACGACCCGCGCCCGGGCACGCCGGCGGGGTAGTTGGCCGGACGCAACAGGCGCGGCTCGCCCGGGATGTACTCGAGCACTTCCTTCTTGTCCCAGATGTGGTTGCCCGACGTCATGACGTCGACGCCCCACTCGACGATGGTGTCGCCGATGTCCTTGGTGATGCCGAATCCTGCGGCGGCGTTCTCGACGTTCGCGATCACGAACTCGACGCCGTAGTGATCGACCAGGCGGCGCAGGCCCTTGCGCAGCAGCTCCCGTCCCGGCTTGCCGACGATGTCGCCGATGAAGAGGATTCTCATGTCTGGACGACGGGGATGGGATGCGACTGGTCGCGGCGCTCCACGAGCTTTGGCAACACGACCGTCAGCTCGCCATCCTCAACCGACGCACGCGCGCGGGGGACGTCGAACGCGCCGTTGAGGCGTACGGCGCGGGCGAAGCGGCCGAACTCGCGTTCGACCAGATGAAAGGTCTGCTCCTCGCTCGCGCGCGGCGGTGCCTTCTCTCCGACGACGAGCAGCACCCCGGCGCGGAAAAGGACGCGCAGCGCAGTGGCGGGAATGCCGCTGACGTCGACCACGACTTCAACCGCTTCATCCGTCTCGAGCACGTCGAGCGTCGGATGGCACTCTCCTGAATAGGCACGCTGTTCGTGCGGCAACCGGGCTGCCAGATCCTCGAACAATTCCCGCACATCGTCAGTCAGCTCGCGGGCTTCACTCGACGGCAGAAAGGAGAATTGGGCCACTGCGCCTAATGTTCGCACACATCCGGAACCATGCCGGTTCCCAGGACGCCGATATCACTGACGACGGCGGTGACGAGATCGAGCGGGGTCGACTCGAAGTACGGATTCCGCACGTCAACGCCGCTCGGCGGATCCGCCCAGACCTCACCCGGATTGCCGTTGCGGATGACAAGGCGCGCGGCAAGTTCCTGGCGGACGAACTTGTCGCGCGTGGCGGCAACGTAGACGGGAACGCCCTGCTGAGCCGCTGCTGCGGCCAGCATCCGGGTGCCGGACTTGTTGAGAAACCAGGACGGCGCGATGGCGTCCGCTCCGACGATGACCGCATCCGCACCGGTCAGCGCATGGCCAATGGCCGCATCGCCGAAGTACGTCACAGCGAGAGCCGTCGCTGCCAGGTGGGCGGCGAGACGTCGTCCTTCGAGCGCCGGATGACTCTCGCTGCACGAAACATACAGCGGACGGACACTGCGGATGGCTTCGAGGACGACCACAACCGAGCTGCTGAACGAGATCGTCACGACGTGCAACGGGCGCTTGGGATCGTCGTCCGCGAAATGCGCGGCAGCATAGCGGGCGAGGGTGGCTGGCGCACGCCGAACCCGCTCGGCGAACTGATTGAGGCGCTCGGGATCGCCAGCCGTCGCGGCCGCCGCGGCGTTCCACAACGGCGCCATCGTCGGCTGTGCCTCGCAGACCGCCCGCGCGATCTCGCGCATGTCAGCGCGTGCTGCGCGCGCCGTGAAAAGAATGTCGAGCGCTTCGGCCAGCAGTTCGGCGGCTCCTGCCGACCTGTTGGCGGCGAGCGCGGCTAGTCGTTCATGAACGGACACGAGCGCCATTCGTTCGACCGGGGATTCATGTACTGGCAGAAGACCCGTTCGCGGGTGAACACACGGTCGCGATATGTGATGCGCGCTGCGACCAGCAGTGTCAACTGACCACGGCTGTATTCCCACACCCGCTCTGAAAATGGCAGCGGGGCTTCGACGACGACGGTCTGGCCCGGGGCAACGCCGATCGTTCCGGTTGCAGGAACCGGCTTCGCCTGCTCGAGGCGATTCTCGAGATCCGCGTCGACGTTGCCCCGAACCAGGTCCGCCGCGTTGATAAACAGCGGAGCGAGATGCGCGATCGGGACGACGACGATGCCGGCAGGACTCTCTCCGGAGTTTCTGACGACGAGCTCAACGAGGCCTGGCTGCGCGCTCGACGGCAGCCGCCGCAGCTGAGCGACCTCAACTCGGACGGTCGGTTGCGGAGCCATGTAGGCCCAGAGCATCAGTCCGAGTCCGAGCAAGGTCGCGCTCACCAGACGCTTCAGCGGCCGCTTCCAGTCCAACCTGCTGATCACCCAAGTCAGGAGGGCCCAGATCCCAAGCCCTATCCCGCCGTATAGCCAGGCCATTGTGCGAAGGCTACGCCGTCAACCCAACCATACCTCAAGGTCAGGCATGGCCGCGAAATATATGAGTGTGTATAACTAAGATTAGATGCTTGACATGAACTCATATATTGCTATGATTTCTTCACGGAGATGGGAATGAGCAAAGTCATAGGAATCGACCTGGGCACCACCAACTCGGTCGTTGCGGTGATGGAAGGCGGAGAACCGCTCGTCATCGTCAATCAGGAGGGTGGGCGCACAACCCCGTCGGTCGTCGGGTTTTCGAAGGACGGCGAGCGGCTCGTGGGGCAGGTTGCCAAGCGTCAGGCGGTTACGAATCCAGAGAACACGGTCTTTTCAATCAAGCGCTTCATGGGCCGGAAGCACGCGGAGGTCTCGCAGGAGACCGGCCGGGTGCCGTACCAGGTCGTGAAGGCAGACAACGGCGACGCGTGGGTGGATGTGCGCGGCAAGCGCTACTCGCCACCGGAAATTTCCGCCGTCATCCTTCAGAAGCTGAAGGCGGCTGCTGAAGATCACGTCGGCCAGACGATCACGGACGCCGTCATCACCGTGCCGGCGTACTTCAACGACGCGCAGCGGCAGGCGACCAAGGATGCCGGCAGGATCGCCGGACTGAACGTCCTGCGCATCGTCAACGAACCGACCGCCGCGGCCCTCGCGTACGGTCTCGACAAGAAGACGGACGAAACGATCGCCGTCTACGACTTCGGCGGCGGCACCTTCGACATCTCGATCCTCGAGGTGGGGGAGGGTGTCGTCGAGGTGAAGGCCACCAACGGCGACACGCATCTTGGCGGCGACGATCTCGATCAGCGCGTGATCGAGTGGATGGTCGCCGAGTTCAAGAAGTCCGACGGCATTGATCTGGGCAAGGACCGCATGGCGCTCCAGCGGCTGAAGGAGGCCGCGGAGAAGGCGAAGATCGAACTGTCGACGCTGGTGGAAACGGACATCAACCTGCCGTTCGTCACGGCGGATCAATCAGGTCCGAAGCACCTGCAGATGAAGCTGACGCGGGCGAAGTTCGAGCAGCTCGTGGACGACCTGCTCGAGCGGTCGATGGCTCCCGTGCGCCAGGCATTAGCGGATGCGGGGCTGCAGCCGTCGGACATCGACGAGATCGTGCTCGTCGGCGGCTCGACGCGCGTTCCGAAGATTCAGCAGCTGGTGAAGGGCTTCTTCGGCAAGGACCCGCACAAGGGCGTGAATCCGGACGAGGTCGTCGCGATTGGCGCGGCCGTCCAGGGCGGCGTCCTGAAAGGCGAGGTCAAGGACGTCCTGCTGCTCGACGTGACACCGCTTTCGCTCGGCATCGAAACGCTGGGCGGCGTGATGACGACGTTGATCAACCGCAACACGACGATTCCGACGCGCAAGAGCGAGATCTTCTCGACGGCGACGGACAGCCAGACGAGCGTCGAAGTCCACGTGCTGCAGGGCGAGCGTCCGATGGCGCGCGACAACCGCACGCTCGGCCGTTTCCAGCTCGTGGGCCTGCCGTCGGCGCCGCGGGGTGTGCCGCAGATCGAGGTCGCGTTCGACATCGACGCCAACGGGATCGTCAACGTCACCGCGAAGGATGTGGCGACGGGCAAGGAACAGAAGATCACCATCAGCGGTTCGTCCGGCTTGAACAAGGACGAAGTCGAGCGGATGGTGAAGGACGCCGAGGCGCACGCCGCCGACGACAAGGCGCGGCGCGAGGTGATCGACGCTCGCAACCAGGCCGACTCGCTGGCCTACTCGGTCGAGAAGACGATTGCGGAAAACCGCGATCGACTGCCGGCGACCGATGTGAGCCGCGTCGAGAGTGCGATTGCCGCCGTTCGCGACGCGGTGAAGGGCGAGGATCTGCAGGCCATCCGGTCGGCCAGCGATGACCTGCAGAAGGTGTCGCACGCGATTGCCGAGCAGCTCTACAAGCAGCAGGCCTCAGGGCCCGGGGCCCAGGCCTCGGAGAGCCAGCACGACGACGTCAAGGAAGGCGAAGTCGTCGACGCGTAACGAGTTCCACGTGATCGGGGGGGGGACCC
>JBOGIQ010000128.1:0-14643 GCA_050742535.1 Vicinamibacterales bacterium
GATGCCGGATCGCACGCAGGTACCGCTCCGTCAGCTTCGACGCGTCATGGCCCGCGTGGTCGTGCAGCGACGCAAGGACGATGTCGAAACCCGCAAGTTGCTCGTCGTCGAAGTCGAGCGAACCGTCGTGCATGATATCGACTTCGACGCCGTGCAGGATCTGCACTCGCTTGACTCGCGCGCGGGCTTTCTGGATGTCGGCGCCCTGCCGGCGAATGTCGGATGCGGCCAGCTGGCGCGAGGCGAGCGAGCGCTCCGAGTGGTCGGTGATGGCGATGTATTCATATCCGAGCTGCTGGCTCGCAAATGCCATCTGCTCGATCGAGTCGCGTCCATCGCTCCAGGTACTGTGCATATGGAGATCGCCTCGGATATCGCTTGTGCTAACCAGCGGCGGCAGTTCGCCCCGCTCGGCGACACTGATTTCGTCGCCGTCCTCACGGAGCTCAGGCGGAATCTCCGGCAGCTCCAGGTGGCGGTAGAAATCAGCTTCGGTGTCGCTGGCCAGCGGCTGGCCCTGGCGGTCGAGCAGGCGTGCCCGATCGAAGGTCAAGCCCAACCGCTGCGCACGCGTCTGGAGCGCGCTCGTATGCGTTCGCGAACCGGTATGCCACACCAGCGCAGAGCCCGCCTCTTCCGGAACGGCGACGTGCACCGAGACCGTCCCGCGGGCGTTGCCGATGATGAGATGGGTTGCCGAGCGGGCGAGGATGACGGCAGCCGTCAGGCGCGCAAAGCCCGTCAGAACGTCATGGTGCGCAGCGGCGGGCGCCACGGCCAGCAGAGACACGTCGCCAACGGCCGGAGCGAAGCGGCGGAGGCTGCCGAGCGGCGTGATCGATCGCACCGGGAGGCCGGCCCGCTGTGCATCGCGCATGACCGTTGACGCGAGCATGTGCGCACGGCCGAGAGGAATTCTGGTCGTTATCGACGGCACGGAAGGGCTGGCCGCCGTGTGGCCCGCCAGCCATCGTGCATTGTGACACTAACGCGCCGGGTTTGTTTTTGAGCGCGATCCGGACGGCGCGTTAGTGGCACGGAAACACAGGTCGCCACTAACGCGCCCAGGTTTGTTTTGAGCGCCTGCTACGGCGTCAGCGTCCGCCGCCGGGTCATCATGCGATACAGCGCGAGCAGTACAACCGCGCCGACGAACGACATGAGGTAACCCGCCGGCTCGCCTTCGCCGTACCAGCCGAGCGCCCGCCCGGCGAAGCCGGCCAGCACGGCGCCGGCAATGCCGAGCAGCATGGTCACGATGATGCCGCCGGGATCGCGGCCAGGCATGATCAGCTTGGCCAGCGCTCCGACGACGAGACCGAACAACATCCATCCAAGAACGGCCATCTTCTCCTCCACCCGATCTGTGGTCCGTGCAGCGGCCCAGCGGGCAGTCGCGGACCTCGCCAGTGCTGGTTGCAAGCGTGTTGCCCGTCGTTCGAGTGCCCGGGCCGTTGCAGCCGAGCTTTTTTCAGGCGCAGGATTCGGTAGGATGTGTCCGGTGTTTTTCGAGCTTCGCGACGCGCTGACGCTCCCGCCGCTCGTCGGCCGGCGGCCGGGCGCCGACCTCGTCAAGACCTCGCGCCGGTCGAACTTCGTTGCCAGCATCACGGTCAGCCGTGAGGCCGACGAGGACGTCGGATTCCGGGAGGTCTTCATACAGGTGGACGGCAAGGACGTCGGCATGCTGTGGTTCGGCGACACCATCTCGCAGGAGCTTCCCGCCGGGCCGCATCGCATTCGAGCCCACAACACCCTGTTTTCGCGAACCCACGACGTGGCGCTGCAGCCGGGCGAGCACGCACGGTTCGTGGCGATCAACCGCGCAGGGTGGGGCACGTTCGGCTTGCTGATGATCCTCGGAGCCGCGCCTGTCTACCTGACGTTCGAGCGCGCGCGCGAGTAGACGACGCGATGGCCCCGCGCCGGAGCCTGTGGCGGGAAGCGCCGTGGTAAACTCGATTTCGCGCGTGCAGCCGAGACGCTTGCCCGGCGGGCGCGCCTTCATTTCACTCCAACAGGGCCGCTAGCTCAGCTGGGAGAGCGCCGCGTTCGCAATGCGGAGGTCAGGAGTTCGATCCTCCTGCGGTCCACCAGCCTTCGCTCATGGATGCCGGCGAAGGCGGCCCGCCCAGACGGCGAGCGAGCTACGGCTGGCAAGCCCGAGCATGGTGTTTCGCCCGCACAGAAACCGCACATCACCCGCGCTGAACGTGCACAATCGACGAACCTCGCCCGATGCCCACGATTAAGAAAATTGGCGTTCTGACGGGAGGTGGCGACGCGCCGGGTCTCAACGCCGTGATCCGCGCCGTCGTGAAGGCGGCGTCCAACTCGCAGATCCAGGTCGTGGGCCTGGAGGACAGCTTCGACGGGCTGATCTATCCAGCGAAGTCGCGCCTGCTCACGCCGCGCGACGTCACCGGCATCCTCAGGCTCGGCGGAACCATCCTCGGCACCGTCAACCGTGGCGACCCGTTCGCCCAGCCGATCCAGACCCCCGAAGGCACGTTCGACTATGGCGACCGCGTCATCGAGATGTTTCAGCAGATGGGCCTCGATGCGCTCGTCTGCATTGGTGGCGACGGCACCCTGGCGATTTCGTACGAGTTCTACAAGAAGGGCATCCCGCTGGTGTGCGTTCCGAAAACCATCGACAACGACATCGTCGGAACGACGAGCTGCTTCGGATTCGACACGGCGGTCGATTTCGCGACGGAGTCGATCGACCGTCTGCACTCGACCGCGGAAGCCCACCGCCGCATCATGGTCGTCGAGGTCATGGGACGCTACGCCGGATGGATTGCGCTGCACAGCGGCGTCGCCGGCGGCGCCGACGTCATTCTCATTCCCGAGATTGCGTACGATCTCGAACGCGTCGCGCAGTGCATCCGCAATCGTGACGACTGGGGCGCGCGCTTCAGCATCGTCGTCGTGGCCGAGGGGGCGCATGCAAAGGATCAGCGGGCGGCCGTCATCGAGGAAGCGCACATCGGCCACGCCGAGCGGCTCGGTGGAGAAGGCGCGCGCGTGGCGAAGCAGCTGGAGGAATTGACCGGCAAGGAGACGCGCCACGTGCTCCTCGGCCACCTGCAGCGCGGCGGCAGCCCCACGGCGTTCGATCGCACGCTGGCGACCCGTTTCGGCGGGAAAGCCGTGGAACTGATTCTGAAAGGGCAGTTCGGCAAGATGGTGGCGAATCATCCGCCGGACCTCGTTCCCGTCCCGCTGGGTGAAGTCGTCGGCAAGACGAAGACCGTCCCGCTCGACAACGACCTGCTGACCACCGCGCGTGCGATGGGCGTGTCGTTTGGGGACTGACGCGCGGTGGGTGTGAGCGGGCACCGGTCGGTGCGAGGCATCTGACGCCGGTCGTGCAATGCGGCTGACGCTGATTGGTGCAAGACGTCTTACGCTGGTCGGTCCAAGGGTGTCAATTCGCGGCGGGCTGTACGCGGAGAGACTGCGATGTTGCGCTCTCTGAAAGGTCTGCGCTCGCGGTCATGCGACTCTATCCACCAGCGAAGGCTGTTCGCACCGACCAGCGGAAGTGCGAATCGCACCTGTCTGCGTCAGTGCCCGAGTAACTCCTGGTCCTTTTTCTTCTGCAGTTCGTCGATCGTCTTGACGTGATCGTCGGTCATCTTCTGAATCTGGTCGAGGCCCTTCCGCTCGTCGTCTTCGGAGATCTTGTGCTCCTTCAGGAGCTTCTTGAGGCGCTCGTTGGCATCGCGGCGCACCTGGCGGACGGCGTTGCGGCCTTCCTCAGCCTGCTTGTGCACGTGCCGTGACAACTCCTTGCGGCGTTCGTCGGTGAGGGAAGGGATCGGAATTCGGATGACCTTACCGTCGTTCGCCGGGTTCAAGCCGAGATCGGAAGACCGGATCGCCTTTTCAATCGCTCCCATCAACGACGGGTCGAACGGCTGCGCGAGCATCATCGACGGCTCGGGAATCGACAGTGTGGCGACCTGGTTGATCGGCATCTTCGAGCCGTAGGCCTCCACGTGAACGCTGTCGAGCAGACCGACGGTGGCCCGCCCCGTTCGTACGTTCGCCATATCGCGGCGGACCCGATCAATGCCACCGTCCATCCGCGTTTTGACTTCCGCAAACATGCCTTTCAGATCGCTGAATTCCATGCTCTCACCTAGTTGGTAGTTGGTGGTTAGTCGTTGGTCGCACTACCCACGAACAGGCTCATGTGACACGGTCGTGCCGATGGGGTCACCAAGCACGACTCGGCGGATGCTGCCGGTCTCTCGCAGATTGAATACGACGATTGGCAGCTTGTTGTCCATGCAGAGGGAAATGGCGGTGGCGTCCATGACCTTCAGCTGCCGCTCGAGGACCTGCAGATAGGAAATGCTTGGGTATTTGGTGGCCGCCGGGTCGAGCATCGGATCGGCGGTGTAGACGCCGTCGACCTTGGTGCCCTTCAAGATGACCTCGGCCTTGATCTCCATGGCGCGCAGCGCGGCGGCGGTATCGGTCGTGAAATACGGGTTGCCGGTGCCGGCGGCGAAGATGACGACGCGGCCCTTTTCCAGGTGGCGGATGGCGCGCCGCCGGATAAACGGCTCGGCGACGGCACGCATCTCGATCGCCGTCACGACGCGGGTCAGCACGTTCTGCTGCTCCAGGGCGTCCTGCAGGGCGAGGGCATTGATGACGGTCGCCAGCATGCCCATGTAGTCGGCCGTCGCGCGGTCCATCCCGCGCGCACTCGCCACGAGCCCGCGAAAGATGTTTCCACCGCCGATGACGATGGCCGTCTCGACGCCGAGGGCCTGAATCTCGCCGACATCGCGGGCGATACGCGTGGCGACAGCCGGATCGACGCCAAACTGCTGTTCGCCCATCAGGGCTTCGCCGGAGAGTTTGAGAAGGACGCGCTTGTAGATGGGGGTCGAGGAGGAGTCCGCGGACATCGAAAGACGATTATTCCACAGGCCTCGGGGCTCAGGCCCCGGGCCGCAGGGCTGTCTCAGGCCTCAGCCTGATTCCTCGACCAGCCCTGGGGCCTGAGGCCTGTCGCCCGAGGCCTGTGGGTTATTCAGCCGCTTCGCCAACCCGGAAGCGAACAAACCGGCTGATCTGGATGTTTTCTCCCGTCTTCGCACTGGCCTGCGCGACCAGCTGGCTGACGGTCATCTTGTCGTCGCGGATGTACGGCTGGTCGAGCAGCACGAACTGCGAGTAGAAGCTCCCGAGCTTGCCCTCGACGATCTTCTCGAGCACGTTCGCCGGCTTGCCTTCCTTCTCCATCTGCGCGCGATAGATGTTCTTCTCCTTCTCGACCTCGGCCGCGGGCACCTCCTCCCGGCGCACCCAGCGCGGGGAGGCGGCGGCGATGTGCATCGCCACGTCCTTGACGAGGTTGTTGAAGTCGTCGGTGCGGGCGACGAAGTCCGATTCGCAGTTCACCTCCACCAGGACGCCGATCTTGCCGCCCATGTGGATGTAGCTGCCGATGGTGCCCTGCGCAGTGGCACGGCCGGCGCGCTTGGCCGCCTGTGCCAGCCCGCGCTTGCGCAGCAGCGTCATCGCCTCTTCCATGTCGCCGTTCGCTTCGGTGAGCGCGGCCTTGCACTCCATCATGCCGGCGCCCGTCTTGTCGCGAAGCTGTTTCACCATTTCCGCCGAAATCGTCATAGTCGCCATTCCTCGAACTCCCAACTTCCAATCTCCAACTCCCAAAACCACTCCTTGGGAGTTGGGAATTGGGCGTGGGCGTTTCTAACTGTACAAACAAAGCGCCGGCTCGCAGGCCGGCGCATGGTCCTGCGGATCTCCGTGTGCTATGCGCCGGCGGCCGGGACTGCCTCACGCCGCTGCGGCCGGACGGCCGAGCGGAGCCGGGCCGCCTGATCGGCCTTGGCGGCCTCTTCGGCCTGCTGCGCGTCTTCTTCCGCGATGCGCGACTCGCGCATCTGACGGCCGCGGATGATCGCGTCGGCGATCTTCGACGCAAACAGCCGGATCGAGCGCAGCGCGTCGTCGTTGCCCGGAATGACGAAGTCCACTTCATCCGGGTCGCAGTTGGTGTCGACGATGCCGATCACCGGAATCTTCAGCTTGCGCGCCTCGTCAACGGCGATCTTTTCCTTCCGCGTGTCGACCACGAAGATCGCGTCCGGCAGCTTGCTCATCGGCCGAATGCCTTCGAGGTTCTTGAGCAGCTTCCGCTTCTCTTTTTCCGCGCGGGCGATTTCCTTCTTGGACAGTGTTTCGAAGCGTCCATCGGTGCCCGGCGTGACCATCGCTTCCAGGTCGCGAAGCCGGCCCAGGCTGCGCTGAATCGTGGCGAAGTTGGTGAGCAGACCGCCCAGCCAGCGCTGATTGATGAAGAACATGCCGCAGCGCTGCGATTCCTCGGCGATGACATCCTGCGCCTGCCGCTTCGTGCCGACGAAGAGCATGGTCTTGCCGTCTGCCGCCAGGTTGGTGACGAACTCCTCCGCGTCCCGGAATTTCTTGACCGTCTTGTTCAGGTCGAGGATGTAGATTCCGTTTCGCTCGCCGAAGATGAACTCCTTCATCTTCGGATTCCACCGCTTCGTCTGGTGGCCGAAATGCACGCCGGCCTCCAGCAGATCCTTCATCGCAATCCCGGGCAAAGTCCCTCCGTTTCTCTTAACGTTTACTGAACTGGAAGCGCTTGCGTGCGCCCGCCAGCCCGTACTTCTTGCGTTCCTTGATGCGCGAATCGGACGTCAGCAAGCCGTCCTTCTTGAGCTGCTTGCGCAGCTCGGCGTTGAACTCCACAAGTGCGCGGGCGATGCCCAGGCGCACGGCGCCGGCCTGTCCGTTCACTCCACCCCCGGCGACCGTCGCCAGGACGTCGAACTTTTCCCCTGTTTCGGTCACCAGCAGCGGCCGCCGCACCTGGACGCGCAGCGCGTCGGTCGGGAAGAAGCGGTCGAACTCTCGGTGGTTGACGGTGATGGTCCCGTTTCCGGGGCGGAGAAAGACGCGGGCGGTGGACGTTTTCCGGCGGCCTGTTCCGTAATACTCGATATTCGGCAAAGTTACGCGACCTCGATTTTTCTTGGTTGCTGAGCAGTGTGGGGGTGCTCGGCGCCGGGGTAGACCTTCAGCTTCCGGTACATCGCATCACCCATCTTGGTCTTCGGCAGCATGCCGCGAACCGCTTCCTCCACGAGACGAACCGGCCGCCGCTTCCGGACGTCAACCGCGCGCTCCTCGCGCAGGCCGCCCTCGAAGCCGCTGTGCCGGCGATACACCTTGTCCGTTTCCTTCTGTCCCGTCAGCTTCACCGCCTCCGCGTTCACGACGACGACGTGGTCGCCCGTGTCGATGAACGGGGTGTAGGTGGGCTTGTGCTTGCCCTGAAGCAGCCGGGCCGCCAGGGTGGCCACACGGCCGAGCACCTGGTCCTTCGCATCGATGACATGCCACCGGCTGTCCGCGCTTTTCACGCTGGCTACGAACGTACGCATGTAAAGGGTCCCTCAGGGGCCTCTGGACAGACTTGTCCAGGAACCGCAAACCCCAATGATACGGAGGGTTGTCGGAATAGTCAACCAGACGGATACCGCAAGTCCGTCGTTTCCCGGGAGTTATCGCAATCTTCGGCGACTCCGTGATGTCGCGGATTGGTACAGCCGATAACGGGGACGGCCTCAGAGTGAGCCGGGGCCCGCGTTGACCGCAGACGGTCGCCACCCGGGCGCACCAAAACGCTGCTAACCCCCCTCCCGGGGACCGAGGTAACTAGGGTGTTTCGCAAGCAGAAGAGCGTGGTCGGGCTGGACATCGGTTCCAGCGCCGTGAAGGCCGTCGAGCTCAAGCCGACAGCCAAGGACTTCCGCGTTACCGCCTTCGGAATCGAGCCGGTGCCCGCCGATGCCATCGTCGACGGCGCGATCATCGACGCCACCGCGGTCGCGAATTCGATCAAGCGAATCTTCGAGCGCAACTCGTTCAAGACCAAGGAAGTCTGCGCGTCGCTGTCGGGCAGCGCCGTGATCGTCAAGAAGATCACGCTCCCGGTGATGACCGAAACAGAGCTGCACGAATCGATCTACTGGGAAGCGGAGCAGTACATCCCGTTCGACATCCAGGACGTCAACCTGGATTACCAGATTCTGGACCCTGGCACGGGGCCCGACTCGCGCGGCAGCATGGAAGTGCTGCTCGTCGCCGCCAAGAAGGAAAAGATCGGCGACTACACCGGCGTGATCGCCCAGGCCGGCCGGACGCCCGTCATCGTCGACGTGGACGCGTTCGCGCTGCAGAACGCCTACGAAGTGAACTACGGCTTCGACCCGAAGCAGGTCGTGGTGCTGCTCAACGCCGGCGCCAGCGCCATCAACATCAACATTCTGCAGGGCGAGCAGTCGGTCTTCGCCCGTGACGTGTCCATGGGCGGCAACACCTACACCGAGGCCGTGCAGAAGGAGCTCGACCTGCCGTTCGAGGCGGCCGAGCAGTTGAAGAAGGGCATTCCGGTCGACGGTGCGACGTTCGAAGACGCGCAGCCGGTGCTGCGGGCGGTCACTGAAAACGTCCTGCTCGAGATTCAGAAGACGTTCGACTTCTTCAAGGCCTCGGCGGCGAACGACCACATCGACCGGATCATCATCAGCGGCGGCGCGTCGCGCGTGGACGGCTTCCGCGAGATGCTCGAGGAGCGCTTTGGCACTCCTGTCGAGGAGTTCGACCCGTTCAAGGCCGTCACGTGGGATCGGGGCAAGCTCGGCTCGGAATCGGCGGATCACGCGGCGACGGCGGCCGTGGCCGTCGGCCTCGCACTCCGAAAGGTGGGGGACCGATGATTCGCATCAACCTCCTCGGCGTCGAGCGCACCAAGACGCGCAAGCTCCCGACCTTCACCATCCAGGCGCAGCAGCTGACGATCGCCTGCAGCCTCATTCTGGTCGCGTCGTTCGCCGGCATCGGCTGGTGGTACTGGACGCTGAGGCAGACCGCGGCGCAGGTGGAGACGGACATCGCCACCGCACAGCAGGAGCAGCAGCGGCTGCAGTCGGTGCTGGCAGAAGTCCGCCAGTTCGAGGGACGCCGGTCGCAGCTGCAGCAGCGCGTGCAGCTGATCGAGCAGCTCCGCGCCGGCCAGACGCTGCCCGTGCAGCTCCTCGATCACGTCAGCCGCAGCGTGCCCGAGATGCTCTGGCTGACGGACATGGATCAGAAGGGCGACGCCCTGACGATTCAGGGACGCTGCAACACCCTGATCGCGGCGGCGGACTTCGTGACGAACCTGGGGAACTCCAATGTGCTGGCGAAGCCGATCGAGCTCGACACCCAGGTGGAAGTCCTCCAGACGTCACAGGGCCAGGCCGGCGTCGAGCTGTACAAGTTCACGGTCCGGGCGAAGGTGGACCCGGCGGCAGCGGCGAAAAGCGGCACCAAGCCGGCCAGTGCGCCGGTTGTCGGGGGCGGCGGAGGGGGAGCGGCGGCCCGCTAAAGAAGAGGTGGAGCGGCCCCGATACCGGAAAACGAGATGGCAATCAATCTGAGTCTCAACAAGCTTCCGTGGTACGGACAGATCGGCGTGTTCGTGGCCATCGGCATTGGCGCGGCCGGGGCGTTCTGGAACTACTACTCCAAACCGGCCACCGCTGAAATCGAGTCGCGGCGCGCCGTGCTGAATCAGGTTCGCGGCGACATCAACCGCGGGCTGATGACCGCCCGCCGCCTGCCGGAGTTCCGGCGGGAAGTGGCGACGCTGGAGCTGCAGCTCGATCGGCTGCGTGCCGTGCTGCCGGAGCAGCAGGACGTGGCCGACCTGCTCAATCGCGTCAACTCCATGGCGACACAGTCGAATCTGAAGGTGCTCGGCTTCATTCCGCAGGCGACGACGAAGAAGAACCTCCACACGGAGTGGCCGATCGGACTCCAGCTCGAAGGCTCCTATCACGACCTCGGCATGTTCCTCGAGCGCATCAGCAAGTTCCCTCGCATCATCAACGTCGGCAACATGCGGGTGAAGGCGCGCGAGAACCAGAGCGCGCGTGCGACGGTCACCATCGACGTGACGGCGACCACCTTCGTCCTCGCCGAACAGCCCAAGCCGGCGACGCCGGCCGGCGCGCCGGCAGCGGGTGGGGCATGATGCGCATCACCGCCCTCATCATTGCCGCGGCGCTGCTCGCCGCGACGCCAGTTGGCGGACAGACGCCGGCCCCGGGCCCGGCGGCGCCGGCCGCGGCCACCACGCCGGCATCAAAGGTGCCGCCGCTCGAGCCGCAGGGCTACGACTACAACCCGGCGGGCCGCCGGGATCCGTTCATCAGCCTGGTGCGCCGGACCACGCAGGCGACCGGGACGTCTGCGAACCCGCGGCCGACCGGTCTGGGCGGCCTGAGCATCGAGCAGATCCGGATGACCGGCGTCGTCAAGGGACGCGCTGGATTCTCCGCGATCGTGAAAGGCGTCGATAACCGCACCTACTACGTGAAGGCCGGCGACGAGCTCTACGACGGCAAGGTCCGCGCCGTGACCGCCGACGCGATGTTCCTGACCCAGAACGTGAACGACCCACTGTCGGTCGCCAAGACGCGGGAAATCAAGCGGCTGCTACGACCGGAGCTAGAGGCTCAATAGCCATGTATCGACACTCCCTCCTCCTGGGCCTTTCTATCGCGGCGTTCGTGTTGTCGCCGCTCGGTGTCGCGGGAACGCGCACCGAAGGCGAACGCGGCGCGGCGGCGACGCTCAGAAAAGTGACGTCGCAGCTGGATGCGCAAAAGGGGATTCTCAGCATCGAAGCCTCCGCTCCTGTCGCGTATGTGGCGTCGCAGCCGGATGCGCGCACGACGATTGTGGAGATGCGCGGCGTCGCAGCTGGCAGCATCGGCGACGTGACTGTTGACCAGCGGCACCCGATTGATGCGGTGAAGGTCGAGAGCGTCGTCAGCCCGGCCGGGGAGTCTCTCGCCCGTGTGTTGATCACATTCCGTCAGCCGGCGCGGCCGCGTATCCGCAGCTCGCGCAATGTGATCTTCGTCGAAGCCGACCGCATCGATGGCTCCGCGGCACCGTCCCGCACTGCGATGGGCCCGAAGCTCGATTTGCAGACCTTCTCGCCGGCGATTCGCGACCTGCGCGTCACGCAGCGGGGCACTGCGACGGCAATCACGCTCCTTGGCACGGCGCCGCTCGTGGCGTCGGGCATCCAGGAGCCGAAGGATGCGCCGCGCCGGATCGTTCTCAATCTTCCACAGGCGACGTCCGCCATACCGACCACCATGCGCGTGGTCCGCGAGGGGCCGGTCGAAGGCGTGCGTGTTTCCATGAGTCCCACCGCGCCGTTCGGTACGCAGGTAACGATGGAACTGTCGCGCGCCGCGACGTACCGCCTGGAATCATCGGCGGACGGCAACGACCTCTCGGTGGTGTTCGACGAGCCGGCGGCAGACCCAATCGCGGCGCTCCGCGGTCCGAATCCAGCTCCTGGTGCGCCCGCGGTGCCGCTCGCAGCATTTGCGCAGGCGCCACCCGCGCCGGCGCCGCCTCTTGCGGCCGCGCCGCAGGCCCCCGCCGTTCCGCTGGAACCCGGACAGCGCCAGTTCACCGGCACGCCGGTCAGCCTCGACTTCGACGGCACCGATCTGCGGGCTGTCCTGACGGCGCTCGCCAAGGAAGGCGGAATCAACATCTGGATCGACCCACGCGTGCAGGGAACGGTGACGACAACGCTGACCGACGTTCCGTGGGATGAGGCGTTCGACATCATCGCCAGCGGGAACGGGTTGGGTTACGTCCAGCGCGGTTCCGTCGTCCGCGTCGTGCCGCTGGCGGTGCTCGCGGAAGAGGAAGCGGCGCGGCGAAAGCTCGAGGAGGAGCGCGCCCTTTCGGGCGAGCTGCGGACCTATACCAAGTCGCTCAGTTACGCGACGGCCAAGGACTTGGCCACGCTGGTGAAGGACACCGTTCTGTCACCGCGCGGACAGGTGCAGGTGGACGACCGCACCAACACGCTCATCGTCACCGATCTCGTCGATCGGCTGGCGCGGACCGAAGATCTGATTTCGAAGCTCGACGTGCCGCAGCCGCAGGTGGAGATCGAGGCGCGCATCGTTCAGACGAGCCGCGACTTCGCCCGGCAGATCGGCGTCAATTGGGGCGTGAACGCGCGGGCCTCAACTGATCTTGCCAACACGACGGGGCTGACGTTCCCGAACCAGGGCAGCATCAGCGGCCGCACAGGGAGCGTTCAGGGCCCGGATGGCGTCCCGACCGTCGTGGATCAGGCCGTGAGCACTCCGACGAGCGCAATCGGCCTGGCGCTTGGATCGATCAATGGCGCGATCAATCTCGACATCGCGCTCTCGGCGCTCGAGCGTTCGGGCAAGGGAAAAATTCTGTCGACGCCGCGGGTCTCGACGCAGAACAACGTCCAGGCCGAGATCATGCAGGGCGTCCAGATTCCGATCCAGACGGTGGCCAACAACACCGTGACGGTCACGTGGAAGGACGCGGCGCTGATTCTCCGCGTGCTGCCGCAGATTACGGCGGCCAATACCGTGATCATGAAAGTCGAGCTCGAAAACGGATCGCCCGACTTCGCACGCGCGATTGAAAACAACCCGCCGATCAACACCCAGCGCGCGCTGACGAGTGTTCGCGTCGCCAACGGCGACACCACGGTCATCGGCGGCATCTTCCTGAGTACAGAGCAGGCCACCCAGTCCCGTACGCCGGGGCTCAGCAAGGTCCCGCTCCTCGGCTTGCTGTTCAGGCGCGACGAGGTGACGGATGAGAGCCGCGAGCTGCTCATCTTCATCACGCCGCGGATTATTCAGTAGGAGAGCGACTGTGAGTGCGATGTTCAGGTCTTGGAAAGCGCTGGCGGCGATCGGCATCGCCGTGACCTTCGCCGGCTGCGGCGATCTGGTGACGCAGGGACGCTCGCCCTCGCAGCTGGTGATCCTGTCGCTGGCGGCGGCGCAGGGGGCGAACCCCAGCGAACTCGGCGCGAACCTGTTGTCGGATGTCGTCACCAACGTGGAGCGGACCGTGGACGGACAGCCGGTCTCGTCGCCAACGATCTTCAACGACGTCGGCTCGGCGGAGTTCGGGCTGGTCCTGAAGGACCCGGGCAGTGACCCGGCCGCGCCTGTGGCCCCGGGCCCGCTGAACGTGGTCACCATCACCCGCTATCGCGTCGTCTACCGGCGCACCGACGGCCGTAATACGCCGGGTGTGGACGTGCCGTTCCCGTTCGACTCCGGCGTGACGGTGACGGTGACGGCCGACGGCGGCTCGACCGGGTTCGAGATCGTCCGGAGCTCCGCCAAGCTCGAAGCACCGCTGCGGGCGCTCAAAGACAACCCGGACACGATTTCCACAATCGCTGAGGTGACGTTCTACGGCCACGACCAGGCCGGCAACGACCTCAGCGCCACTGGGCTGATCGGCATCAACTTCGCCAACTTCGCCGATCCCGACTAAGAGGACGTGATGCAGATGAGGACCGCTGGAATCCTGCGCGCGAGCGCCGCGGTGCTGATCGCCGGCAGCGTGGCGGCGTGCACCGAGTCTCAGGAGCCGCCATCGTTGACGGGGCCGTCAGGCTTGTCGCAGACGCT
Organism: Vicinamibacterales bacterium; assembly: GCA_050742535.1. Taxonomy (GTDB): domain Bacteria; phylum Acidobacteriota; class Vicinamibacteria; order Vicinamibacterales; family UBA2999; genus Gp6-AA40. The sequence goes on from JBOGIQ010000128.1 coordinate 13,578, forward strand.
GACGCTCAGCGCCTCGCCGGATCGGATTGCGCACAACGGCAGCGCGCAATCTGTCGTCACGCTCACCATGCACGACGGTGCGGGGCAACCGCTGTCGGGCCAGCGCGTCAGTCTCGGCAGATCGGTCGGCACGCTCTCTCACGCAGACGTGGTCACGGGAACGGACGGACGCGCCGTGTTTATCGTAACGGCTCCAGCCTTGTCGGTTCCGGCGGAAGACATCACCGTGTCGGCGACGCCATTCGGAAGCGACGCAGGTTCCGCGTTGACGCGCGTTCTGCGCATTGCCTTCACCGGTCCGAGCAACACGACGGCGCCACAGCCCGAATTCGTAGTCTCGCCGGAGACACCGGTTGCCAATGTGTCGGCCGCGTTCGACGCGTCGGCGACGACGGACGAAGGCGTCCAGTGCACGACCTGCACGTTTACCTGGACGTTCCCGACAGAGACCGCGGGCGGAATGGGGGCGAATTACATACTTCCAACAGGTCAGTTCCCTCAGGGTGGAACGTTTGTCGTCACCCTGACCGTCCGGGACTCGACCGGCAGTGAATCCACGCTGCGGCGTGCCGTGACGTGGGACCCGCCGGCACCCGAAGAGGACTGATCACTAGGGCACAATAGCCCTAGGTCCCCAAATGGCTGCGGCGACGTCATCCCAGCTTGATGTACGCCATGCGACGATCCGCCGCGCGGTCGAGACGCTCGGTCTCGACGCGCTGATCGTCACGGCGCCCGCCAACATCCGTTATCTGACCAACCACGCCGGCAGCGCGGGCACGCTTGTCGCCGCCGCCGGCGCAATGCACCTGCTGGTGGACTTCCGGTATCACGAGTCAGTGCGCCAGCTTCAGGCATCGGCGTCGGCGTGCCCGACACTCAGGCTGTGGCCCGTCCCTGCCAGTTACGACGAAGCGCTGCTGGAGTGCCTGGCGGAGACGGGCGTCACGACGGTCGGCTTCGAGGCCGCTCACCTGACGGTGGCGCGCCACGAGTGGCTCGTGCGAACGGCCGCGGCCCGACGTGTCGCGGTGACGCTGCGGCCGACGGAACGGGTTGTCGAGCA
>JBOGIQ010000129.1:0-14600 GCA_050742535.1 Vicinamibacterales bacterium
GCGTGGGTGACCGCGCGGGAAGCCGCGATGCACGGGGCGGCAGCGTCAGCGACCGCGCCGGCAGCCGCGACCCGCGGAGCGGCGGGCTCAGCGAGCGATCCGGCGGTAGCGTCAGCGACCGCGACCGCGGCGGAAATCTTGGCGACCGATCCAGTGGCAGTGTCGGTGACCGCGGAAGCTTCAGCGGCAGCAGCGGCGATCGCATCGGCAGCCGCGACCTGGGCAGCAGCGATCGAGGCAGCGGCTCGTTCGGGAGCAGCGGCGGTTTCGATGGATCCAAAGCTCGCTCGAGCAGCAGCCGCGGTGGGTCGAGTACGCGCAGCTCCGGCGGGATGTCGCGCCCGAGCGGCGGCGGGGCGTCACGCGGAGGCGGCGGACGCAGTCGTGGCGGCGGCGGACGCCGTTGACAAGGAGATGACGATGAAGACCCAAGGTGCAACATGGACGCGGCCGCACTGGCCACTGCTGGCGGGCGTTGCCATAACGCTCGGTGTGATCGCCGCGCCGCTCCCCCTTCTCGCGCAGGGCGCGACCCGGGCATCTCGCGCGACGCCGACGACGGCCGTCAAGAGCTTCGACAGTCCCAAACAGGCGGCGGATGCGCTGCTCGCCGCGGCGACGGCGTTCGACCTCTCAGCGCTGCAGGAACTGTTCGGCCCGAAGCTCGAGGAGATCGTGCTTCCGGGCAACGACGCCGAGGATCGACTGCGCGCCGCCGAGTTCGTGGACAAGGCCCGCGAAAAAGCGGAAGTGTCGGTTGATCCCGCCACTCGAGGCCGAGCCTTCCTGCTGGTCGGAGACAGCGAGTGGCCGTTTCCGATTCCGATCGTCAAACGCGGCACGCGGTGGTCGTTCGATGCGGAGGCCGGCCGGGAGGAACTGGCGCGCCGGCGCATCGGCCGCAATGAGCTGGATGCCATTCAGATCTGCCGCGGCTACGTCGAAGCGCAGCACGAATACGCGCATCGGGTGCGCGAGGGATTCGATGTCACCCAATACGCCCAGCGCATCATCAGCACACCCGGCACGCAGGACGGGCTCGCATGGCGGAAGTCTGACGGTACGTGGGATGGTCCTGTCGGAGAGAAGGTGGCAGAGGCGATCGAGCGCGGCTTTACAGACCGCACTGAGCCCTACCGCGGCTACTACTTCAAGGTCCTGAAGGGACAGGGACCGGCGGCCCCGCTCGGGCAGCTGGACTTCGTCGTGAACAAAGTCATGATCGGCGGCTTCGCGCTGGTCGCAGCCCCGGCGGAATACGGCGTGACCGGCGTCAAGACCTTCATCGTCAGCCACGATGGCGTCGTCTACGAAAAGGACTTTGGTCCGGCTACGCTCGACGCGTTCAAGCGGATGGAGCGGTTCAATCCGGACAAGAGCTGGACGCCGGTCGAATAGCGTGGCGTGACGCTTTCGACCGGACTCCACCATGCACCGACCCCGATGGGGCCGGTGCATGTCTTTTCAGCGGCTGGCCGGCGCGCCCGCGCGCACCTCAGCGACCTGGGAGCTCCGCGGCACGTGCCGGCGCACGAGCGCCAGTGCGACGAACACAATCCCCATCAAAACCGACCACGAGCCGAAATAGCCCGCGTTCCCGCCCCGACTGAATGCCTCATTGGCAACGGTTGCTGCGAGCACGTTGCCGACGCGGCCCACCGCAACGGCAAACCCGACACCTGTACTTCGAACCTCGGTCGGAAAGACGTGCGCGGCGAGTGCATACATCGTCGTCTGCACGGCATTGAGGAGGCCACCCGTCAGGATAAACATGCCCATCAGGAACATCCCGTTCTGAGGGCTGATGTCGGCACCGGCCAGGATGAACCCGCAGACCACCGCCAGCGCCGACATGCCGAGCATCGTCACCCGGGAACCGAACCGCTGAATCAGCATCGCACCAAAGATCGCACCCGCGACGCCGCCGAAGTTCGAGTCGCGAAGCGCCCGGCTTGCTTCGGGCTGCGAGAAGTCGTTGCCGGGAGATTGCAGCACGACAGGCAGCAGCAGGATGACGAGATAGTTGACGAGGAGACAGAAGAAGAACGATGCGCTCAACGCCAGCGTGTCACGCAGGTAGTGGGGGCCGAACAGCGTACCGATGCTCACCTTGCCTTTGGGCACGCCCGCCGTGGCCGCCTCTACGTATTCGACGTCGTCTGGAAGGTTGTGGCCCATCCGGCGCATCGTCTTCGTCAGTTCCGGCCAACGCTCGCGGCGGCTGGCGAGGTACCGCGGCGACTCCGGCAGCACGTTCCACAGAACCACTGCGAGCACGACGGGCACGATGCCGCCAGCGATGAAAAGTGCCTGCCAGCCATAAGTCGGAATGATCCGCGCGGCAAGTTCGGCAGCAAGGACCCCGCCCAATGGAATGCAGACGATCGTGAGCGTCACCGCGAACGGGCGCTGCTTCCGCGGAACGTACTCGGACGCGAGCGTTGCGGCGTTGGGCATCGCCCCGCCGAGACCGACGCCGGCGAGAAAACGGAGCGCGCTGAGCATCTCGATCGACGTCGCGAATGCAATCGCGAACGTGAGGACGGCGAAGCTGAGCACGCTGCCGAGCAGCGCCGTGCGCCGCCCGAAACGGTCGCCGATGATGCCGCCGACGAGCCCGCCGATCATCATGCCGAATGGCCCGTAGGACAGCGCTCCGATGAAATCACCGCGTGGGCGGTTCCATTCCGCCATCAGCGTTGTCACCGCGTTCGGCAGGAGCTGGTTGTCGACACCGTCCAGAATGATCGTCAGTGCCGTGCCAAAAATCAGGAGCTTCTGATAGCCGGTCCAGCGTCCTTCGTCGATGGCCGCGCCAACGTCTACGGTCTTCATGCCACAGGTCCTCTCCGATGTGGTCGCGAACGCGAACGGTTCGAACGATTCGAACGAGTCGAACGAGTCGAACGAGTCAGCGCCGGGAGTATATCAGCGCGGCAGCGCCTGATACGTCACGAAGGCGAGTGCGGCGCAGCCGGCGACGACGGCCGCAAGCGGCACGGCCGTGCCGTTGCCCAGCGCGCCCAGAAGCGCACCGGCTGACGCTCCGAGCACGAACTGCACGGTACCGAGAAGCGCCGAGGCGCTGCCGGCGACCGCTCCGTGCGGCGCCATCGCCAGCGCGGTGGTGTTCGGCATGATGAAGCCGTGTGTCGCGATGTAGAAGAACAGCGGCACCAGGATGCCGGGGAATCCTCCGAACCCCGTTGCGGCGTCGATCAGCAGCACCGTCCCTGCCGTGACCGACACCGGCAGCACGGCGCTGATGATGTGCCGCGCATCGTATTTGTTGGCCAGCCACCGGTTCACCTGCGACGCGATGATGATGCCGATGGCGTTGACGCCAAAAAACAGACCGTACTGTTCGGGTGGCACCCCGAACAGCTCGATGAAGACGAACGGCGACCCGGAGATGTAGGCGAGCAGACCCGCAAAGATCAGCGCACCGGTCAGGACGTAACCGATGTAGGTACGATCGCGCAGTAATCCCAGATACGTCGCAACGACATCAGCCGCACGCTGGCGGCGGCGCCGTGCCGGAGGCAGGCTCTCCTGCAGAAACGCCGCGACGATCACCAGCCAGAAAGCGCCATACGCGGCGAGGAGCCAGAACACGGAGCGCCAGCCGAAGTTGACGAGCAGCTGGCCGCCGACGAGCGGCGCCAGAATCGGCGCGAGGCCCATCACCAGCATCAGCACCGAGAGCATGCGCACCGATCCGCGCTGATCGAAGTAGTCGCGAACGACGGCGCGCGGAACGACGAGCGGCGCGCAGCCGCCGAGTGCCTGCAGGAATCGCAGCGCAACGAGGGCCGTGACGTCGCGGGCCATTGCACAGCCGACGGACGAAACCGAGAAGAGGGTCAGGCCAAAGTACAACGCCCGCTTCCGCCCCCACCGATCCGAGATGGGGCCATAGAACGCCTGCCCGCACGCGATGCCGATGAAGTACACGGCCAGACTGACCTGAACCGAGCCGGTCGAGCTTGCCATCTCCCGCGCGATGGTCGGGAGCGCTGGCAGGTACATGTCGATCGCGAGCGGCCCCATGGCCGTCAGCGCGCCGAGAATGACGGCCAGGCGGTAGTACGCCTCGCCGCGCGGAGCCTCACTCACGCGCGCTTGGCACGGCCGGGCCTACCGCCACCTGGGGCGGACCTTGTGAGGTCCGCCTTTGCTGCTCGATACGTGCCGGATCGGCCACCAGTCTTTTCGACGAGATAGATGCCGGTGATGACCATCGACTTGTCAACTGCTTTGACCATGTCGTAGACGGTCAACGCCGCAACGGCGACAGCCGTGAGCGCTTCCATCTCGACCCCCGTCTGTCCTTTCGTCCGCACACGCGCGTCGATTCGATACCCGCGCCGCGTCGGCGTCAGATCGACGTCGACGTGCGACAGCTGCAGCGGGTGACACAACGGAATCAGCGCCGATGTCTGCTTGGCGGCCATCACGCCGGCGAGGCGCGCCGTCTGCAGCGGGTCGCCCTTGGCGACCGCGCCGCGGCGGATGACACGAAGGGCGGCACTGCTCATCAGGATTTCGCCGCGGGCGGCCGCTTCCCTTGCCGTGACGGCCTTGTCGCCCACGTCAACCATGCGCGCCTTGCCGCGGGCGTCGACGTGAGAGAGCTTAGCTGCCACTCGCCTCCCCCTGCGCCAGATAGAACGACAGACTTTCGAGCGAAACCGTCAGATCGACGCTTTTCAGCTTGACGTCGCCGGGGACCTTGAGAGCGCCCGGCGAGAAGTTCAAGATGGCCTTGATACCCGCGGCGATAACCTGCTCGACGACGGGCTGCGCATGCGGCGCGGGGACCGCGATGACGGCGATGTCGAGCCGTTCCTTCTTGGCAACACGCTTCAGCTCCCGGATGTCGTAGATTGGAACGCCGCTCCTCGACTCGTGGCCGATCTTCTCGTTCGCGGCGTCGAACAGGGCGGCGATCTCGAATCCTTCCTGTCGGAATCCGGGATAGTCCGCCAGCGCCAGTCCGAGGTTGCCGGCGCCCATGATCGCTACGCGCAGGTGTCGATCCAGGCCGAGGATCTGCCGGAGATGACGCCGCAGGTCCTTGACGTAATAGCCGACGCCGCGGACGCCAAACTCGCCAAAGTACGCAAGATCCTTCCGGATCTGGGCGGCGTTGAGATGGAACTGCTCGGCCAGCGCCTGCGACGAGATCGTCTGGGTGCCGGCCGCATCGAGCTCGTTCAGACAGCGCAAGTACACCGACAGGCGGTTCGTAGTCAGTTCCGACACCTGGTCGGGGGCCTGACGCCGCTTGTTCGACCGATTCACAAGATGAAATGGTACTGCAAAGTTTTAGAATTGGTTGTGGGCGCACTCCAGAGATTTCGACACCCAGTCGCCGCCGCCGTCGCGGCGCTGGTGCTCGCCGCACCCGCCCTCAGTGTGGCGCAGCCGCCGTCTCGCCGGCTTACGACGATCGCCGCACTGCGTCAGTTCCCCGGTTTCTTCCATCTGCAGAACGTGCTGCTGCGCGGCGAGTTCAAGGAAGAAGGAGGCCGGTTCTCTCTCGACGCCGGGGACGGAAACATGCGCGTGCTTCTCGACAGCGGCGTCCGGACGCCCTCGGGGGCGGTCGAAGTCCGCGGCCAGCTGGTTGACGTCGGACGTCTGGAGCCGGGCGACCCACGTGTCCCGGATGCGGAAACGCGCGATGCCACGCGATGGCCCCGGCCCGGCGAGGAGCTTGTCCTTCGCGTCACGGCCGTCGGCGAGGCGGCGCCGCCGCCATCGACGACGATCCGCGCGCTGGCTCTGGAACCGTGGCGCTACGAGGGACAGAAGGTGACGGTGACCGGAAATTTCCGCGGCAGGAACCTGTTCGGCGACCTTCCCGGCGCACCCGGGAAAAGCCGCTACGACTTCGTCATCCGGGGCGCCGAAGGGGCAACGTGGGTCAGCGGACTCCAGCCGCGCGGCCGGGGCTTCGATCTGGATATCGATCGCCGGTTCGATACCGACCAATGGCTGGAAGTCACCGGGGTGGTCGCCTATGAGCGCGGACTCGTCAGAATCGACGCGACCCAGCTGACAGCGGCAAAAGCGCCTCAGGTGATTCGCGAAGCGGACGAGCCGGCGGCTCCTCCACCGGTCCTCCCCGCCCTCGAAGTGGTCTTCTCGTCGCCGACTCCTGATGAGGAAGGCGTCGGTGCGACGAGCGTCGTGCGGATTCAGTTCTCTCGCGCGCTCGATCCCAAGACCTTCCCAGGCGCTATGCGCGTCAGCTACCCGGGCTCAGACGTGAAGCCTCCAACGTTCCAGACGACCTATGATGCCGGCACGCGCGCGCTCACGCTGCGCTTCTCCGCCTCGCTCGAAGCTGGCCGGGTGCAGGTCGATGTGCTCGACACGCTCAAAGCGTTCGACGGGGGAATCGCGAAACCGTGGACGCTGACGTTTACCGTCGGCGATTAGGCACTCTTAGGGAACGATTCGGAAGCCGGTGACCTGCGAATCGCCGCCGGCCGTGATTTCAACCGCGTAGTCGCCCGGTGCCAGCGGCGCGAGCGTGATGTCGGCAACGATCCACCGCACCCCCTCCGCGGCGTCGACGCGCTCGCTTATCTGCACCGGCACCTGGATCGCTTTGCCCACACGGTCCAGCAGCCTTGCCGTCGCAGCGGCAGTATCGCTCGCAAACTCGAGCCGCATCCGATCGCTGCGCTGGAAGCGCGGATCGGCGGTCCGCACGTATTGTGGACCGGTCGATGGTCCGCGTCGCCACAGCGCCGCCTCTCCGACTGCGGACGGACGCTCCGGGATGATCACCCTGGCGGTGTCGCTCGCATCAGCATCGCGACCGCGCAGGCGTACGCGGACCGCGTAGTCGCCGGCCGCCAGGCGGCCGTTCGACGGTACGCGAATGCTGAACGCCCCCTGACCGGCTGGAAGTTCAGCCTCCGTCGAGGCCAGCTGGCTGCCATCGGCGCCGAGCAACAACACCTCGGCGCGCGCACCTCCCGCCCACGCCGGATCGCGTCGCGTCTGGAAATCCAGCTCGCCGACAATCCACACCGTGGCGCCGGCTGCACCGTTTTCCGAGCGCATCCAGGCCGCCGGTCTCACCCTGAACGTCGATCGCGCATTCGTCGCGGCGACCGAGTTCAACGCTCTCGTAACCGCTGCACTGGCCGGATCCACAACGGCGGCAGTCGCGGCGGCGGCAACCTGCTCCGCCGTTCGCGCACGGTACCCACGCCGCGCGCGAACGCGCACGCCCGGCTGTTTCACACGCACCGTGATCGAACGGAAGCGACCATCGAGCTTGTTGTTTGTCGAGTAATAACCCAACAGGTAGTACGACGAGAGATCGTCGGCGATGCGCTTGAGCGCCTGCTCGATGAGATTGGTGTTGATGACCGCTTCTCCGTCTGTCTCGACGGCAAGCGTACGCATGTTGTTGTGGCGCGTCCGCAGATTGCTCATGTCCTGCAGGATAGATGGGGGCTTGTCCGGACCGATTGGCGCATCGAACGCGGCCAGTCCGCGCGCATACACCGGGTAGAACGTGACGTTGCCACGGTTCGCCTCGTCGGTGATATCACGGAACCGGAGGTCGTGATTGAGGTTGGCAAGCGCCTGGATGTCCGCTTCACACTCGCGCAGTTCGGAGTTGTTGAACGGCCCGCGATCGGATGGCGGCCGCACGGGCGGATCGAAGACAGGCGGCGGTGCCGGACCCCCGAGACGCGATACCAGCTTCGGATTCGGCTCGTAAAGGAGCCAGCCTTCTGTGACCAGGATCACCGCTTTACGTTCTTCCCGCAGACCACCGAGGTGAGTCATCAGATCCTCGAACCCGTCGAGGGTCAGCTTTTCGCGGCGGCGCCCGACCACCTCATTAAGGAGAGCGGTGTCCCTTCCCAGACCCGCAGCCGCAAGGCACCGTTCGTAGAGCAGCTCTTTCGAATCCTGGTCGGCCACCCGCGCCCGTCGTCCCCACCATTCCTCGCTGACGATCCTTGCGATGACGTCCGTCTTGCGCCCGAGGGCGACATCGCTGCCAGCCATTTCAGGCGTCATCAGCGCCACCAGATCGTCAGGGCCGAGGACCCGGTCCAGAAACGCCACCAGCGGTTTCCGCATCATCGCGGAACCATCGAGCTGGGTGTGATAGGTGTCGAGAAAGATCACGAACACGCGTGCCCGGGGATCGCCGGCGGCTTCACGGCTGCCGCGGAGTCCGTCTACTTCGGGCCGCGTGGCGGAGGTGGTGGCCGACCGTACCACGACGTGTTCGAAGTCCTCGACCTTCTGCGGCACGCCGTCTTCGAGAACCTCGATGTCCGCGGCTGTCAGGTCGTTGACGGAGTTGCCGTCGCGTGTGGCGTACATGTCGACGCGCACGTAGTTCGCGCCGGACCGGAAGGTTGGCTGGCGCGGGCCCTGCGGCTCCTGGGCGGTCAGCGCGGTAACCGCCGTAAGCGAAACGACTAGGACGAGTCGAGTACGCATAAATTTAGGTCCGCCTGAAGGCGGACACTACGCGTGTCGGGCAGGGCTGGCCCCGAAAGTGTAGCTCAATCAGGCGGGAGCCCGGCGCCTGAACCACGCGCGCACTTTCCTGATGATTACCGCAGCAAACACGACGATCAGGATGAGAAGGCTCCCCGCCACGACAAGCGCCGCAACAGGGTATTTGAGGGCAAGAAACCCGAGGCCGACAACGAACAGGTCCTCGCCGATGCTCAGGACCCAGTTGGAGAACGGTTCCGGACTGGCATTGGCGGCGGCACGCGTACTCGTCTTCGTCAGGTGGCTGCCGGCCGCCACAGTGCCTCCAAGGAGGGCGACCATGCCTTCGACGGCCGGCGATGCCTCGCCGAGTGTGGTCACCGCAATCAAGGCTCCGCCGACGGGACGAATCGCCGTGTGAATCACGTCCCACAGCGAATCGACGTACGGAATCTTGTCGGCGAAGAACTCGATCAGGTACATCACCACGGCCGCGCCGATGACGATGTCGTTGTTGAAGGCCTGGAACTGCGGCGGCAGACTGACCCAGCCGTAGCGTGACGCCAGTCCAAGGATGGCCACCGTCGCGTACAGGTTGACCCCCGCCGCAAAAGAGAAGCCGAGCGTCCGGCCCAGCGTAATCAGGTCCATACCGGACCTTCGTCCAGCAACTTCTGCACCTCGCCTCGGACCCGGCCGATCAGCTCGTCCCGATCATCCAGGGTCAACCCCTTCGTCGGGATGGGCTTGCCCACTCTCACTGTGACTTTAACCGGTCTGACGATCGGACTTCCCTTTCGCATGGCCGCACGTCCCCCGCTGATAGCCACGGGAACGATCGGGACCTGTGCTTCGATGGCCATGATCAAGCCCCCCTTTTTGAATGGGAGGAGCTGTCCGGTGCGGCTTCGGGTGCCTTCCGGAAATATCAGAAACGAGTTGCCGGCCTTCAGCGACTCCGCTCCCCGGGCGATCGAGCGCATCGCGCTTTCGCGATCGCCTCGCTCGATGGGGACAAAGCCGCCGACGTCGAAGACGGTGCCCATGATCGGGAACTTGTGGAGCTCCGCCTTGTAGAGGACGTGGAGACGCCGGTGAAGCGCTTCGAACAGAACGGGCGGATCGACGTTGCTTTCGTGGTTGGCACAGAAGACAGCCGCCGTGTCCGGCACATGCTCGCTGCCGCTCACGCGATAGCGGATGCCGGCCAGGGCCAGCGCCAGCTTCGCGCCCGCATGCCCGAGCGCCCACATGCCGCCTTTCCAGCGCAAAATGACGCCGAAAAACAACGCCAGAGGGGCGGCAACCGCAACGTAGGACAGGATGACGACGTAAGCGATGAGCGAACGAACTGCGGCGACAGCGGTCATGCGCGGCTATCGAAGATAACTCCCAACGCCCAACTTCCAACGCCCAAAGCGCTTCGTGCCTGTCACGCAGTTTGGGAGCTGGAAATTGGAGGTTGGGAGTTTCGGTACAAAAAAAGCCCGGACTGGGCGAGAGTCCGGGCTGACGAAGAAGGCAGAGACCAAAAAAGGAACGCCGCTAAGGCGTTCCGGTAGACACTTACGACGCGCGGGCGGCGCGGCGCTGCGGAACCACAGGCACCACCGCCTTGACCGGCTTGGCAACCTTCGCGCGCGCGGTCGCCCGCGCCAGGTTCCGCGCCTTGACCATGAAGCAGCGTTCGAGCGCGCTATCGACCTTCGCCTCGACCTCGAGCGCCTTCTGCCGCATCACTTCGGAGATCTCCGAGATGATAAGGGCTTTGGCGCGGTCGAGCATCCGCTTCTCGCGGAACGACAGGCTCTTGGACTTGCTCAGGAACGTCAGGCTCTTGAGCACATCCGCCATGTCATAGATCGACCCGGTCCGCATCTTGTCCGAGTTGTCCTTGAAGCGTCCCTTCCAGTTTTGATGGTTGTCGATTTTCCCGTCGCTCAGGAGGTCGAAAATCCGGTTGACCTCTTCGTCGGCGATTGCCTTGCGAAGTCCGACGCCGTCAACGTTGGCGACAGGCACCAGCACCGTCGTGTCGTTCGCGACGATGCGCAGGTGGAAAAAGCCGCAGGTAGTACCAAGAATAGTCTTCTCTTCGATCCGTTCGACGATACCGAGACCATGGTTCGGGTAGATGACCTTGTCGCCGACCTGGAATGTCACGTTTCCCCCGTAGCAGGAAGTGGTGGTAGGACCGGACTCGTTGCCGGGAACAGCACCCACGAGTATAGCCCACTTGCCCCAGCGTCGGCAACGCGAAATGGCCAAAAAACCAATGTTTTTGGCACTTCGAGGGGGCTTGCGGCCCGTTCGTCGCGAGGGTGCGTCTCGATCGACACGGATCCTCTGTTCGCTAAATCGTGGCCGGTCTACGACTTGGATGGAAGGCTCCGCCGTAGAGAACAAAGGGCGCGGCCGAGCGGTCTCAGCTCGACCGTTAGGCCCGGGCCATGGCGAGCTCGACGATCTCCTCGACCAGGCGGGTATAGGTCCGTCCCGACTTCCGCGCGGCCATCGCGAACTCCGCGCGTGAACTGAGCCAGGGGTTTGGATTGACTTCAATCACTTGAACGCGCCCATCCGGCTGTAGCCGCATGTCCACGCGGCCATAGTCACGCAATTCGAGCGCCTGATATGCGGCAACCGCTGTCTGCTGAAGCGCGAGGACGGTCTCTTCGGGCAGATCCGTCGCCACCGCAGACTTCGTGTCGCGGTACGCCTTGGTCCCCTTGCCCCACTTCACTTCCGCCGCGGCGATTCTCGGTGTGCCATCTGGCAGTTTCGACAGATCCAGCTCGATGACCGGCAGCGCTTCCGGCTTGTCGTTACCCAGCACGCCGACGTACATCTCGCGCCCCTCGATGTACTCCTCGATCAGCACCGGCGAATCGAAGTTTGCGTGCAGCCAGTCCATCCGCTCCATCAGCTCGCGGATGGACGTCACCACCGCGCTGAACTCGATCCCAATCGACCCGTCCTCGCGCGCCGGCTTCACGATGACCGGAAATTGCAGGTCGTGGGAAAAGTCCAGGCGGCCACGGAAAGATTTGGCGAAGACGGGCGTGTGGATGCCGTGAAAGGCAAAGATCTTCTTCGCGATCGCCTTGTCCTGGGCCAGCATCAGCCCGTTCGCGCCAGTGCCTGTGTATTTACGTCCGAGGAGATCCAGGTAGGCGCCAATCTTGAAGTCCGCCGTGTCATCGTCGGCAAACGATTCCGCCAGATTGAAGACGAGGTCGCACTCCGCTTTGGCCAGACCAAGCAGACTTTTCTGCGTGCCGTCCAGCTCGTAGAGCACAGGCTCGTGGCCAAGCTTCGTCAGCGCGTCGGCGACTTCCTCCTCGACTTCTTTCTTGTCGAGCGTGCGGACGACCGGCGTCTTGTCGGTGGCAGCGGCCTGCTCCTCGGTCTCGTCCACGAGTACGCGGTCGTAGAGAACGACGATGCGGAGGGAACCCATCCAGTTAGTTAGTTGGTAGTTGGTAGTTCGTAGTTAGTAGACATCAATGCTCGAACTTTCCCCTCATTAAAAAATTCATCGCTAACGTTGTGGCCAGCGCAGTGACTTCTACCAGATATCGCGGCTCTTCCCCAACTTCGCCCCACAGTTTCATCCGTTCGCAGGTGCGGCAGACCGAGTCGATGAGGCCGTTGACGATCGGGCGCTTGACGCCGGTCCAATACGTAATCTTTTCCACGAGCTCCGGGCGGTATTTGCTCACAATCTGCGCCGCCGGGCGCGACTCCTTCCGCTTCCGCGTCAGGAAAATCTGGCCCAGATGGGCGTCGAGCGCTATGTCAATTCGCGCCTGCCGCTCATCGGCCGCCTGCTGGTAGAACTGCTCAACCGTGACGCCGATGTCGTCGGGCGTGATGTCCACTTCTCCGGTCTTGACGATGGGCTCGACGTCGGCAAGCGAGCGGGCCATGCGCTCGACGTAGCGAAGCTTCTTCACGGCCGGCCATCCTTTGTACTGGCGCCGCCAGGGGCTCCGCGGCGTCAGCCAGACGGCAAACGTCTCCGCGAAGTCCTCGTCGGGATGCTTCTGCGCGTACCACCCCTCGATGTGCCTCACGTAGTCGCGGCTGAACGGAATCGGCTTGTAGTCGTCGCGATAGGCGCGGAAGAACGGTCCGAAGAGGCGCCGCCACTCGGGCGTGGTGTAGAGGCGGTAGGCGTAATTGAAGACATGGCCGGCCTCGTGGCGCATGTACATCATGATCTGGGGCTCGTTTTCGAGCGCATCAACCGCCTTTTCGAGCCGCCGCAGCTTCGGATCGGCGAGATAGAAAGGGATGCCGAGCACCGGCTGCTGGTCCGGACATCCCCATTCGTCGGTCAGATAGCACACCGGACGAAACTTCTTAAGCCCGCGCCGTTCCAGCTCCTTGTACAGCTGACGCACGTAGCCCTCGACCGGAGAGCCCTCGACCCTGAGCCCGAGCTCGCTGACCTTCTTGCCGAGAACGCCGCGAATCTCGGGGTCCAGGGCCTCGAATCTGACCACTTAACCTCGATCGCGGCTCGCGTCTTCGTCGGTGTGGCGGCGGGACCGGTCCCAATCACCACGCGCCTGATCGCGATTGGGATTCCGGTACTGGGGCGTCGTGTGCTCCTGGACGATCTCCGCTCCGATATCGCCGAGCACCTCGCGGCGGACTTGCTGATCTTTCTTGAGCTCCTTGCCTTCGCCTCGTCTCCGGTCAGCCATGGGTCTTCTCCTGGGATAGTTTGATCATAATGGCCGCCATGCTCCCTTCGTACGAACAGCTCGGGTTGTTCTACCTCGGCCGCCGCTTCGACCTCGGCTCTAACACCCGCGGGAACGAACCGGTTCTGTACGAGTCCCGCGATCTTGTGACTCACGCCGTCTGCATCGGCATGACGGGCAGCGGCAAGACCGGTCTCGGCATCGCGGTCATCGAGGAAGCCGCCCTCGACCAGATCCCGGTCCTGGCCATCGATCCCAAGGGCGACCTCTCCAACCTGCTGCTGACGTTTCCCGACCTGGCCGCAGGCGATTTCGCGCCGTGGGTGGACGAGCGGCAGGCCCAGTCGCAGCAAATAACGCGCGAAGCCGCTGCCGAGCAGACTGCCGCCCGCTGGAAGAACGGGCTCGCGGAATGGGACCAGGACGGCGCGCGAATAGGGCGGCTGAAGTCAGCGGTGGACGTGCGTGTCTACACGCCGGGCAGCAACGCCGGAATCCCGCTTTCGGTGCTGAAGGCACTGCCAGTGGGCTCGGATGAACCCGAGGAGGCCGCCGCACGGGCAACAACGGTCGCGGCCAGCCTGCTCGCGCTTGCCGGAATGACTGAGGCGGCGCCGCACAGCCGGGAACACGCATTGCTGGCGGCGCTGCTCGGCCAGGGTGGCGCGGACGTCCGGACGGACCTGCCGCGGCTGGTCGAACAAATCCTCCGGCCTCCATTCGATCGCATTGGCGTCATGGATCTCGAGAGTTTCTTTCCGGCACGGGATCGGCAGGAACTCGCGCTTCGCTTCAACAGCGTGCTCGCCACGCCCGGCTTCGACATCTGGACGAAGGGTGAGCCTGCGGACCTCTCGACGATGTTGTTCGACGCGAAAGGTCGGCCGCGCATTGCCATCGTCTCGGTCGCACACCTTGACGAGGCGCAGCGGATGCTGGCCGTCACGCTGGTGTTGAACGCCGCGGTCGAATGGACGCGCCGACAGGGCGGCAGCCCGTCGCTGCGGGCGCTGCTCTATATGGACGAAGTGTTCGGCTACCTTCCACCGGTTGCCAACCCGCCGTCGAAGCTCCCGCTGCTGACGCTGCTGAAGCAGGCGCGCGCCGCCGGCGTCGGCGTGATGCTGGCAACGCAGAACCCGGTCGACCTGGACTACAAAGCGCTCGCGAACACCGGCACGTGGTTTCTCGGCAAGCTGCAGACCGAGCGCGACAAGTCCCGGGTCCTCGACGGCCTGGAGGGCGTGTCGAGCTCGTGGACGCGCGCGCAGCTGGACAAGACGCTGTCCGCGCTGCGCAGCCGCGTGTTTCTGATGCACAACGTCCACGAGCAGGAGCCGATCACCTTCGAAACGCGGTGGGCGCTTTCGTATCTGCGCGGGCCGCTGACCCGGGAAGAGC